>DAOVTE010000124.1 GCA_030627705.1 Bacteroidales bacterium | reverse complement strand
CTAGTATTTTTTACTAAATAAGAAAGACCGAATCAAATGGATTCGGTCTTTTTTTTGCTTTTTTTTTTGCGAATAAAAATAATTACAATCTATTTAATTTTTAAATCATTTAATAGACTATAAATAGTATCTGTCATTCGCTCCCATTCGTACTTTTTCTTTTCTTCTAAGATGTTTTCTAAAAACATATCTGGATTATCACTTTCAATAAACTTAATTAGATAATTAGCAATTTCTAGTGGGTTTGGCTCCACAACATAACCAACCTTATTGTGAGGAACAATTTCGGCTAATCCCCCAACATTAGTTACTAGCATTGGTTTATTAAAATGATATGCAATTTGTGTAACTCCACTTTGCGTTGCTGTTTTGTATGGCTGAGCAATTATGTCTGCAGCACAGAAGTATTCGGCAACTTTATTATCTGGTATAAACTCTGGATGAATAATTATATCATCTTTTAAGTTGTGTTTTTCTACTAATTCGTAATATTTATCTGAATTTGAGTAAAACTCCCCTGCTACTAATAATTTTACATTCTTATTTCTAAACCTATTATCGGCAAAAGCATTAATTAATAAATCTAAACCTTTGTAATCTCTAATTAACCCGAAAAATAATATGTATTTGTATTTAGTATCTAAACCTAAATTTTCTAATGCTTTTTGTTTACTAATATGTTTGCCAAAATTATCGTACAGTGGGTGTGGAGAGAATTTGCGTGGTTTGTTTTTATCGAAGAAATCTAAATCGTTAAGAACTGATTTCGACATAGCAACAAAAGCATCTACAGGTTTTACAAAATATTTAGAAAACATATTATCACCTATTCGCTTTTCGTGCGGAATAATGTTATCTAAAATAGAAATTACTTTTGTATGATTATTTTTTTTTATTCTGCGAAGTATTGTACCAAAAGCAGGGCCCATAAAAGGTAACCAATATTTAACAATTACTAAATCTGGCTTTTGTTTTTTTATTATATTACCTACTTTAAACCAATTAATCGGATTTACTGAGTTCACAGTTTGTGTAATACTTAGGTCTTTTGGTGCCTCCCAGTCTGCAAATTGTGTTTTTCCTGGAAATAGAAAATTTGGATATTGCAATGTAAATGTTTCTATATTTACTTCGTGACCTTGCTCCATAAATGCTTTTGCAATTCTCTCGTTATAAACAGAAAGTCCACCTCTGTATGGATACGCTGTGCCTATTATTGTGATTTAAATTTTCTCTAGTTAAAATTTAAATTTTGTAAAGTTAATTTTTTATTTGTTTTACTTTTATAAACTTTCGGTAATATCTAATGTCATAAATTTGATATATATATTATTGTTTAAGTATTTTTCTTTTAAGTATTATTTCTTCATTGGAATTTCTTAAAATCAAAATATACGTTCCTTTATTTATTGTTAAATTAATATGATTATCTCTTAGCTCTTCTTTATAAACTATTCTATTTGTTAAGTCGGTTATTTCAACATTAACAATATCATTATTGTATATATTACTTATGTTTATTTCTGAACAAAATGGCACGGGATATATATTAATTTGATCATTATTATTTTTTATGTTTATTGACAATAAAATAGTATCTATAGGGAAACAATCATCAAAAGTAGGATTAATATAAATTAAACTATCATTATGAGTAAAACAAATATGTTCCCAATAAGATGTGCCACAAGTTGGAATATCCGATATGTGACCAAACAAACTATTCTTTAAACTTCCAATACCTTCTACTATAAAATCAGGGTTATGGTATAACCAATTATTATCTACTTCGTAACGTTTTCTATATTTTCCATTAATTAATATTGAGTCAATATCTAAAACTATTGAATAAAAATAAATATCGTGTTGAATTGTATCTCCAATTTGTGCATTAAAATCATATAAAAGAACTTCTGTTGTGGCATGCAATCCAAAGTAAGTTTCTCCGATATAAAATATTTTTTTATTTAACTCTCTTATTGCTCCAATTACTTTTTTACTACTTGGATTATATGCACTAAACTTTTCTTTATAAATTTTCTTATACAATTCTAAATTTATTATTGTATCTCCCATTACTTCGTAAGAAAGAATGGAAGTGTCGAATGGTACAGCGGAACTTGAACAATTGTAAATAAAGTATGTGTTCCAATTTGCGTTTGTTGTTGGGAATGGTATATAATTTTGACTTTTTGTAAAGGATACTGTTAAGGCAAAAGCTATAAATAATAATATAATACGTTTCATTGCTAGAGTTCTTTAAGTATATTTCATAAAGGTACTGAAAAACAAGTGTTATTCAAATATTATATTAATCTAATAAATCGTCTAAAAAAGAATAAATAACATCTTCCTCAGTTTTATTAAACCAGTTAATATCATTGTAGCGTTTAAACCATGAAATTTGTCGTTTTGCGTAGTGTCTACTATTTTGTTTTATATATTTGATAGCTTGTTCGAGGTTAAGTTCGCCAGAAAAATATCTAAACATTTCTTTATAACCAACTGTATTTAAGGAGTTTAAATTTTTATATTTATAATTATCTCTAGCTTCTTTTTCTAAGCCTTTCTCTATCATTATATCTACTCGCCTATTTATTCTATCGTATAATACTTTTCTATCTAATTCTAATCCAATTTTTACAACTTTAAAGTTTCTGCTTTTTTGTGAATTTGTATGAAATGATGAGTAAGGTTTTCCTGTTTGAACACAAACTTCTAAAGCTCTTAAAATTCGCTTATAGTTCTTTAAATCTACTTTACCGTAATGTATTGGGTCTAACTTTTTTAAATCGAAGCGTAAACTTTCTATTCCCTCTTTTTCGTATTTTTCTTGTAGATTATTTCTTATTTCTGTATCTATATCTGGCATATAATCTATTCCGCCACAAACTGCATCTATATACATTCCTGAGCCACCAACCATTATTGCAACATTATTGGTTTTGTAAATATTATCTAGAACTTCTATTGCTTGTTCTTCGAACATACTTGCATTGTAATAATCCTTTACAGATATATTCCCTATAAAATGGTGTTTTATTTTGTGTATTTCTTCGGCAGTAGGAGCTGCTGTACCAATTGGAATTTCTTTATAAAACTGACGACTATCACACGAAATAATTTCAGTATTATATCTTTCTGCTAGTTCTATACTTAAATCAGTCTTCCCAATTCCTGTTGGACCAATAATTACAATTAAGTAGTTTGTTTTTGACGCTTTATTGATATTCATCTAACCCTTCTAAACTTTCAAAGTCCATTCCGTCGTTGAATTCATCGTCAAAATCATCTTCGAAGCTATCAACATTTAAGTTTTCTTCTAAAATATCTTCTGAAAAAATAACTTGCTCAGGAATAGTTCCTTTGCTTTGTAGACTTTTTGCTTTTTTTATTTTCTTTTTATTAATATCAAAAAGTTCAACAAAAAGGGCTCTATCGTTAAATAAATCAAATACATAAATAAGTTTATCTTTCTTTTGCATTAGCATTTCGCCAATAACAGTATCTTCCATTAAAATAATCTCAGAATACACATCATCTTCAAGTCCCATATCCACTTGTGATATTTCAATTTCTTTTTCCCAATGTTCATTTGTCAGGAATATAGTTGCCATTTGACTACTATCAAAATTAAGCTCAGATTGAATAATATTGTGGAGTTCTAAAAATGATTTATTTGAATCTATTTCTATTTGAAGAAAGAAGTTTTCTTTTTCTCCTGATAATATGTTAAAAATAAACGCCATTTATAATGCTTTTAAAAAGTCTAAGGTATTAATATTATCTGCATAATCAAACAAATTTGGTGATTGAGTTTGTCCAAAAGCAATTTTGTTTTTTATATCTAATGCCGAAACAACACATTGTGTATTATCTTTCTCTAGTTCTATTCTTTGTTTTATAGATTCTAAGTCTTTATAATTTTCGTAATATAATACACCAATTGGCGAAAACATACCAATATCTTCTTTTAAAATTACAAATCCATTATCTAAATGTTCTATTTTGTTCATTAAATATATTGAACTATTATAGTCGTGATTGTTTCCGTATTTATTGTGTTGATATATTGTTTTATATTTTTCTATTGGCTGGAAAAAATGTTTAAAATTATATCCTTCAGGAATATAAAGTTTGGATACACTTCTGCATCCTAAACCAAAGTACATAAAAATATCATTGCCTAAAAGCTCTATATCTTCAGTAGTTTCGTTTCCTGTTAAAACTGCAAAAGAGGTTCTGTTTTTTCTTATAATATTTGGATATTTACCAAAATAATAATCGAAGTATTTTGCTGAATTATCGCTGCCTGTAGCAATTACTGCATCGAAATTACTTAATTTCTCTTCTAAAAATATTCTAGATTTATACTCCGAATCTATCTGAATTAATATCTCGGAAATAGTTTTAAGAAGAACATTATCTTTACTAGAAAGTTTGCCTACAAATACATTTCCGGAAATAAGTACAGATAAAAAATCGTGAAATCCTACTAAAGGTAAATTCCCTGCCATTACTACTCCTACTCTCTTCTGTTTATCAGAAAAATTGTAGTCTACAAGCCAATTTTCTAGATTTTCTATTGTGAGTAATTCAGAAAGTGAGTTTAACGAGAAACGAATATTTTCTTGAGTAAACCATCTGTTTTTTATCTCTGCTAGATTACAGGCTTGCTCTAGTTTATCAGAAAATATATTATTTTCTCCGTTTATGTATTGCTGTAAAAAAACGCCTAATGTGTAAAAAGAATTTATATGTTGTTTTGTATTCATATTAAGAAAACCTGCTTATTAAATGTATGTGTTAACAATTGTAATATATTTTTATCTAAAAACACCAACAAAGAGAAATAGAAATAATGCCTAAAACCAAAGCTCCTGTATAATTAGGTGAAAGTTGTTGTTGGTTAATTATTAGAGGTTTGCTAAATTTTGTTTCTTCTGGCTTAACGCTTTCATTATTATTTGCTGATTGTTTTTTTTCATAATTTTATATGTTTCCTGTTATTGCTTTAATAATATAATTTATTAGAATTATTGCAACTGTAAAAATAAAGGATATTATAATAATTCTTGCACCATTTTTAAATTTAAAAATTATATGTAGTAAAACAAAAACTATTGTGAAAATTGTTGGTAATAGTGCTGGATAAAGCAAAAAACTATCTACAAACTCTCCTTTTAGAAAAGCAATAATAGAACGTTGCATTCCACAACCTGGGCATTCTATTCCAAAATGTTTGTGATAAAAACATTCGCTCATGCTTTCTTCAAGCCAATTAATTATATTTCTATACATACAATCTAGTTTAATGGCTTATAAACACATTAAAGAAAACCTACTCAATCTCTAAATTATCAATAATACTATCTTCTACTATATTTGGAATTGTAACTGTAAGCTCAGGGTTAATCTTCATTCCTCGTTTTGCTGCAAATACTGCTCCGCTGTTTCGTGCCCAACTTCTTCGTGAGATTCCATTATATACGTCCCAAAAAAGCATTGATTTTAGTCTTCTATCTGCATCATTGCTACCATCTAAGACCATTCCAAAACCACCATTAATAACTTCGCCCCATCCTACTCCACCACCATTGTGAATAGATACCCAAGTAGCACCACGGAAAGAATCGCCAATAACATTTTGAATTGCCATATCTGCGGTAAATCTAGATCCATCATAAATATTTGATGTTTCTCTGTATGGCGAATCTGTACCAGAAACATCGTGATGATCTCTACCTAAAACTATGGGCTCTGAAATATCTCCATTCTTAATTGCATTATTAAATGCTTCGGCAATTTTTGCACGTCCTTCTGCATCGGCATAAAGTATTCTTGCTTGCGAACCAACAACAAGTTTATTTTCTTGTGCGCCTTTTATCCAACGAATATTATCATCCATTTGTTGTTGAATTTCGCTAGGTGATTCTTTTTTTAATTCTTCTAATCCTCTAATTGCAATTTTATCTGTTTTTTCTAAATCTTCGGGATTAGACGATGTGCAAACCCAACGAAATGGTCCGAACCCGTAATCGAAACACATTGGTCCCATTATATCTTGGACATAAGATGGATATCTAAAATCTTGATTTTTTTCGTCCATAATATCTGCACCTGCTCTTGACGATTCTAATAAAAATGCATTACCGTAATCGAAGAAATACGTTCCTTTTGCTGTGTGATTATTTATTGCTTTTACTTGTCTGCGTAACGATTCTTGAACTTTTTCTTTAAATATTTCTGGCTGCTCTGCCATCATTATATTTGCTTCGTCAAAATCTACACCTACAGGATAATAACCTCCTGCCCAAGGATTATGAAGTGATGTTTGATCAGAACCCAAATCAACATAAATATTATCTTTATCGAATTGTTCCCAAACATCAACAATATTACCTTGATAAGCTATTGACACAATTTCTTTTGCTGCTTTAGCTTCTTTTACTCGTGTTACTAATTTATTTATATCGGTAAATAGCTCATCTACCCAACCTTGTTCGTGGCGTTTTACCGCAGCTAAAGGATTAACCTCTGCAGCAATAGTAATACAACCAGCAATATTACCTGCTTTTGGCTGTGCACCAGACATTCCACCAAGACCAGAAGTTAAAAATATTTTTCCTTCTAAGCCTTCTCCATTTTTAGATACCATTCTTCCTGCATTTAGAACGGTTATTGTTGTTCCATGAACAATTCCTTGTGGACCAATATACATAAATGAACCTGCTGTCATTTGTCCGTATTGAGTTACGCCTAAGGCATTAAATTTTTCCCAATCGTCTTGCTTAGAATAATTTGGTATCATCATTCCGTTAGTTACAACAACACGTGGAGCATCTTTATGCGAAGGAAATAATCCCATTGGGTGACCTGAATACATTGTTAATGTTTGTTCGTTGGTCATATTTGCTAGGTACTGCATTGTAAGTAAATACTGTGCCCAATTTTGAAAAACAGCACCATTTCCGCCGTAAGTTATAAGCTCGTGCGGATGTTGTGCTATTGCATAATCTAAATTATTACCAATCATTAACATAATTGCTGCAGCTTGTTTTGATTTATGCGGATAATCGTTTATGCTGCGAGCAGATATTTTATAATCTGGACGAAATCTATGCATATAAATTCTACCATATTGTTCTAATTCTTCTAGAAATTCTTTAGCAAGAACCTCGTGATGCTTATTATCAAAATATCTAAGTGCATTTTTAAGTGCTAGCTTTTTCTCAT
This sequence comes from Bacteroidales bacterium, assembly GCA_030627705.1. Taxonomy (GTDB): domain Bacteria; phylum Bacteroidota; class Bacteroidia; order Bacteroidales; family JAFGXI01; genus DAOVTE01. The sequence continues at coordinate 1,411 of DAOVTE010000124.1, read as the reverse complement.
CATTAGATAAAATTTCTTTACGCTTTGGTGCATGACTAATATCTTTATTGTATGCTTTCTTGTTTGGCAATTCGGTTGGAATACCTTGTAGAATAAGTTGTTTAAAATCCATATTACAAATTTTATTATTTCTTAGAAATTTGGCTAAAATTAGTAAATATTATTTTACAATTTTATGTTATTGGCAATTTATTTATAGTACTTTCTCAGAGAAAACTATTCCAAAGCACATCGTTAGGTGGTGGTGCTTCAATTACTATTTGAACTTTACTTACTGGATGTACAAATACAACTTTTCTGGCGTGTAAATTTATTCCTGCATCTTTATTTGGACGTTTAAAACCATATTTTACATCGCCTCTAATTGGAGAGCCCATTTTAGAAAGTTGCGTTCTTATTTGATGATGTCGACCCGTTTTTAGATCAACCTCAAGTAAAAAAAATCTATCCGAAGAATCAATAAGTTTGTAAGATAAAATAGCAAGCTTAGAATCTGTCTTTTTCTCATCAAAAGTGTAAGACTTATTCTTTTTAGGATTTCTTACTAAATAGTTAGTAAGTGTTGCTTCTTCAATTTTTGGCTTATTTCCAACAATTGCCCAATAAGTTTTTTTAATTTCTTTATCCTTAAACATTTGATTTAGTCTTGATAAAGCTTTACTTGTTTTTGCAAAAATTACAATTCCACTAACTGGTCTATCTAATCTGTGAGCAACACCACAAAAAACATTTCCTGGTTTATTGTATTTCTCTTTTAAGAACTTCTTTACCTTTTCAGACAAAGGTATATCGCCAGTTTTATCGCCTTGTACAATATCATTATTATTTTTATTAACAATAATAATATGATTGTCTTCGTATAATATGTCTTTTTCTGTTATAATCACTTTTAAATATAGCCCAAACTCTACACAGGTAGTAGTAGTTTTACTAATTTCATTAATTCAATATATCTTTTATCTTGGTATTACTATCAACTACTCGATATTTAGCACTAAATAATATCTTTGATTGTTCATGTTATACTTTTAGCACAAACTTATACAAATTTATGCAAATTGAGCTAAATAATTATTTAATCTTACTATGAATGTGTGCTTGTAATTGTTTAAGCTTATTTGTCTTTTTGACCGCAGTGAAGAAATCTGTTAAATAGATCTTCGTAGCATGAGATATCTCGACAAGCTCGACATGACAGTTATTTTTTATGTAATGCGAACAAGAATGTTCCTGTTACTTATAAAGTATTTTGAAAGAAGATAATTATAAGTTATTTACAATAGTTTGTAAATCTTGTATTTGTTTTTGTAGGGAATTTATTTGTGTTTGTAGTTGGGTAATAGTTTTGCTTTGTTGTAATATTTTTTCTGTGTTAACAAGTTGTAGTGTTCCGTTATTATCGGCAATTATT
>DAOVTE010000156.1 GCA_030627705.1 Bacteroidales bacterium | reverse complement strand
TTTAACTTTCCACATAGCATGGTCCGCCCTCATCTAAAAGTGAATTTTGCTTTTATATATCGTAAAAGCAATCATTTTGAAAATATTTTTCTCTCTGTACGAAGAATCTAAAGGAAAATTCTAGGCTGCATTTAGATTCGATTAACAGGGAGACATGAATCTGATATATTTACAGCTATATTCATTAGCATGTATGCAAATAGGTTTGCATTGATTTGCATGTGTATTATATGTGCGTCTATTCTATAGCACATGGATATACACACATGACTGTACGTGCATATAGTGTACGTTCATTTGCAAAAAATACCCGTAAATTGGTGATCGTATCAGTATGTTATGATGTTTCCGTAGGAACATATTGGAAACCTAGATTCTTAGTAAATAAATATTAAGAAATGTTGAGAAAGAATAATAATAGAAGCCTAAATGTTGAGAAAAACATAATTATAAAAAATGTTATAGTGTTAATACTTGTTTTATTTATTTCCCTACAAAACTCGCATATTAAATCACAAGAAGTTTGGGGTCTTACGAAATGTATAGACTACGCAATAGAAAATAATATTGATTTAAATATTAAACGAAACCAACTTGCAAATCAAAAAATTAATTTAATGGAAAGCAAGGCTAATTTATTACCAGATTTAAATTTAGGAAGTGGTGTAAATGTTAATTATGGTAGAAATATTGATGGAAATACAAATAATATTACTTACAATCAAACGATATCTAATAATTTTTGGATTAGTTCTTCTATAGATATTTTTCAGGGACTAGTAAAACAAAATACTATTCGTTTTAATAAGTTTTTATTGTCAGCAAATAAAGAGGAAAGCGAATTAATAAAAAACAAATTAATTTTTGAGATAATTACGGCATACTATATTTCTATTTATAGCTTAGGTTTAGAAAATGTTGCGCAAAGTCAAGTAGATTTATCAAAAATGCAATATAAACGAATGCAAAAATTGGTAGATGTTGGTAAAGAGTCGCCAATAACTGTACAAGATTTAAAAAGCCAATGGGTAGCTGATAAATTAAATCTAACAAAAGCTCAACACCAGGCAAACAGAAAGGTGCTTGAACTAAAGCAGTTACTAAGGCTAAACGCTAATGCAAATTTTATTATTAACACACTAAATAATATACCGTTTGTAAGAACAGAATTACCAATTATTGATAGCGTTTTTAATAATGCAATTAGTTTTCTGCCTGAAATTAAGCAACAAGAATTTTTATTAAAAGCCTCCGAAAAAGATTTATTAGTTTCAAAAGGAAAGATCTCTCCAAGCTTATATTTGTCTGCAGCAATGGGCTCTAATTACTTTGATGGTGATGATTTAGCTTATGCTAGTCAAATAAGAGATAATCAAAATCAACAAATTAGGCTTGGTCTAGTTATTCCTATTTTTAACGGTGCAACAACATATAGTAATATTAAGCGAAAAAAGATTGCCATTAACAATCAAATACTTCAAATCGAGAAAAATAAAGAACAAGTATATTCCGAAATATGGAGTGTTTTAGATAATGTAGAATCGGCAGAAAAAGAATATAATACATCATTAGAATTATATAAATACAGCAAGCTTTCTTTACAAAATACAAGAAAAAAACTAGAAAAAGGATTAGCAGGAACAAGTGATTTTGAAATCGCCAAACAACGTTTAGTTTCTGCCGAAATTGAAATGTTAAAATCAAAATTAACTTATATTATGTACACCCAAATATTAGAGTTCTACAAAACTAGTAATTGGGAACATCTTAATAATTTTTAGAATATCAATAATAATTTAATAGTTAGGAAATATGGACATCCCAATAAAAAAGAAAAAAGGACTAAAGCTTAAACATATATATTATGTAATTGGAATATTATTATTTTCAGTATTAATATATAAAGCATTTTTTTCTGATAATATCTCTACCTTTTCGGTTGATAAAGATAAATTAAGCATTGCTACTGTAAATAAAAGTGTTTTTAACGATTACATAACAGTTAACGGAAATGTAGAACCAATCGCCACAATTTACCTTGATGCAATGGAGGGAGGGCGCGTAGAAGAGCGCATTGTAGAAGAAGGTGCAATGCTTAAGAAAGGTGATATTATTTTACGATTAAGTAATCCAGATTTAAGTTTAAGCATACTAAATAGCGAAGCGCAATTAGCAGAAAAGTCAAATTTTCTACGAAATACGATGGTTGTTTTAGAGCAAGAAAAGCTTCAAATACAACGAGAACTTTTAAAGCTAGAGTACGAAATTAAAAGAAAAAAGAGATCCTTTGAACAAAATTCAGATTTAATAAAGGATAATCTAATTTCTAATGAAGTGTTTATACAATCTAAAGAAGATTATGATTTTGCCATAAGCAGTTACGCTTTGTACCTTAGACGACAAAAACAAGATTCTATTTACCGAACTATTCAGGTAACACAAATGCAAGATAATCTAAGAAATATGGATTTAAACTTAAAACTTGTTCGTGAAAGAAAAAACAATCTAAATGTAACTTCGCCAATTGATGGACAGCTTACAGTTTTAGATGCCGAAATAGGGCAATCAATTCCAAAAAATAGCAGAATAGGGCAAATAGATATTTTAAGCTCTTATAAAGTAGTAGCGCAAATAGATGAACATTATATAGACAAAATAAAAAAAGGTTTAATGGCAACTATTGAACGCCAAGGAAAAGAATATAAACTAAAAATTAGAAAAGTATTTCCTGATGTTCGTAGCGGTAAATTTACAGTAGAGCTAATTTTTGTAGGTGAAATGCCAACAAATATGCGAACAGGACAAACATATCATTCCCGTTTGCAATTAGGGAACCCACAAGGTGCTTTACTAATAGAAAAAGGAAGCTTTTTTCAGAAAACAGGTGGACAATGGATATATGTACTCACAGCTGATGGTAAATCTGCAATAAAGCGTACCATTAATATTGGGCGACAAAACCCTAAGTATTACGAATTATTAGAAGGGTTAAAGCCAGGAGAACAAGTAATTATATCAGGCTATGATAGTTTTGGAGATAATGAACGTATTGTTTTTAAATAAATAGAAATTTGATAAAAATGGAGTTATTAATAGCTCAAGTATAAATAAATAAAAAAAATAAAGATGATAAAAACAAAAGAATTAACAAAGGTATTTAGAACCGAAGAAATAGAAACTTTCGCTTTAAACAGCGTAGATGTTCATGTTAAAAAAGGTGAATTTGTGGCCATAATGGGACCTTCTGGTTGTGGAAAATCAACATTGCTTAATATTCTTGGTTTGTTAGATAATCCTACAAACGGAGCATATGTATTCAACGGAACAGATGTAAGCAAGCTAAAAGAAAAAGACCGAACTAAATTTCGTAAAGGAAATATTGGTTTTGTATTTCAAAGTTTTAATTTGATTGACGAACTAAACGTTTATGATAATGTTGAACTTCCTTTATTGTATTTAAAAATGAAGTCTTCAGAACGCAGAAAAAAGGTTGATGAAGTTTTAAGAAGAATGAAAATTGGACATAGAGCAAAACATTTTCCTCAACAACTTTCTGGTGGACAGCAACAGCGTGTAGCTATTGCAAGAGCTGTAGTAGCAAATCCAGAATTAATTCTAGCCGATGAGCCTACAGGAAATTTAGATACCAAAAATGGTATTGAAGTTATGAACCTTTTATCGGAGCTAAATCAAGAGGGCGCAACAATATTAATGGTAACTCACTCCGACCGTGATGCCGGTTTTGCACATCGCACAATAAATCTGTTGGATGGGCAAGTAATATTGGAAACGTTAACAAGTTAGGAATGTTAAAGCGAGCTGCCATTTCAACGGTTAGGTAACGAAAAAGCGAAAGGTTAAAAGAGTATTAGGATTTAAAACAACTTTCTAACCATTCAACTAAAGACTAACAACAAAATAAACTATTATGATAAAAAATTATATAAAAATAGTATTCGCAAATCTTATTAAAAATAAAACATATTCCTTAATAAGTATATCTAGCCTTACAATAGGTTTGGCTGTTAGTATATTGCTTTTAATTTATGTTATAGATGAATTAAGCTACGATCGGTATCACGAAAAATCGGATAATATTTACAGACTCTGCCAAGAAGAGCATCCTTATCAAGCTCCTGGAACAGCTAGATTATTGGCAGAAAGTTTGCCAGAAATTAGAAGTTATGCAAGAATTTTACCTAGAGATAATATTCTTGTACAGTTTGATAATGAGCTATATAAAGAAGACAAAGTGGCTTGGGTTGATCCTAATCTATTGGATATATTCTCTTTTGAATTTATCAATGGGAGCTTTGAAACTTCATTACAGAAACCATGGTCTGCAGTTATTACAGAATCAACAGCTCGCAAATATTTTGGTAACGAAAATGCCTTAGGAAAAACCTTTAATGTGGGTAGCGAATACGATTATACTGTAGTGGGTGTAATAAAAGGTATTCCGCATAATTCTCATTTTACTTTTGACCTTTTCCTAACTCTTGAAGATGGGGATGAAATGTTTGGTGAAGGCTGGATGAACAGTTGGGGTTGGTGGAACTTTCTCATATATTTTGAAATGCAAGATCATTTTCAAAAACAAAATATAGAAACAAAAATTTCGGAGCTAATGAAAGAATATGGTAATCCAGAGGCTCCTACAAAATTTACGGTTCAAAATATAAAAGATATTCATCTCTATTCTTCACATTTTTTAGGCGATATTCAACCTCAAAATAGCATTAATTATGTATTTATTTTTTCGGCCATTGGCTTACTAATTTTGTTTATTGCCATTTTTAATTATGTAAATCTATTAACAGCAAATGCTACTACAAGAGTACTAGAAATTGGGGTTCGAAAAACATTTGGGGCCTCGCGTACGCAGTTAGCGATACAGTTTATATCCGAATCTATGATTGTATTTTTTATCTCGTTTTTTATTTCGTTGATTTTAGTGTGGCTTAGTTTGCCAATATTTAACGAACTTTCTGATAAAGCTCTATCAATTTATGTTTTAAGCAATCCCAATATATTGTTAAGTCTACTGGCTATAATATTAACAGCAGGTATTCTGGCTGGTTGGTTTCCTGCATTTATATTAGCCTCTTATAATCCAACTAAAGTTATGAAAACATCTAAAAAAGGTATGGGCTCGGGCTTTCAAATAAAGAGAATATTAGTAGGTGCTCAGTTTGTTATTGTTATTACATTAATTGCTTCTGCAATAGTTATGTTTAGTCAAATTAGTTTTCTTAAAGAAAAAGAATTGGGCTTTGATAAGGAAGCTGTACTTACTTCAATATTCGATTTTGGTGATGAGGCTAAATACAATACACTAAAGCAAGCACTGCTAAAAGAAAATTATGTTTCTAGTGTTTCGGTTGCAAGTCGCATTCCATCAGGCTCTTTAAGTAATCAAGGTGGTGTATTGCCAGAAGGACAAGAAGAAGTTATTGTAATTCCTTATGTTCATGTAAATTTTGATTATTTTAGAACATTAGGTATAAAGCCTGTACAGGGGAGATTATTCTCAGACCAGATTATGAGCGATACAACTGAAACTATAATTTTAAACAAAGCGGCTGTTGCTTTCCTAGGATTAGAAGGAAATCCTATAGGTCAAACAATAAAATGTTCATGGCCTAAGTCCACAAGAAAAATAGTTGGAGTTATCGACGATATATATTTTGAATCACTTTATAACAAAGTTAAACCAGCTGTTTTCGTGATACATTATCCATTAGCTTACCACATTATTGTTAAAGTAAAGAATGCAGATATAATAAGCTCGAAGAATGCAATTACTAAAATATGTAAAAGTATTTATCCCGATAAGTTTATTGAATTTGATTTCTTAGATAGCCAAATTGAGCAAGGTTATCAGAAAGATTATAAAACATTTCAACTTATGGGATACTTTGCAGCATTAGCAATTTTATTAGCAAGCATGGGCTTGTTTGGAATGACCACCTTTGTTTTAGCTGAAAAAACAAAAGAAATTGGCATTAGAAAAGTAAACGGAGCTACCGTTTCTGGAATTATGCAAATGCTTAATATTGCATTTGTTAAGTGGGTTGCTGTTGCATTTGTTTTTGCTGCTCCAATAGCCTATTATGGTATGAACAAATGGCTAGAAAGCTTCGCATATAAAATTACACTTTCCTGGTGGATATTTGTTTTGGCAGGGTTTGCTTCTTTAATAATTGTATTAGCTACTGTAAGCTGGCAAACATTTAGAGCAGCAACAAAAAATCCTATCTTGGCCTTAAGAGATGAGTAGAAAACTAAAGTCATATTAAATAAATAAAATATTATGAAACTGAAAATTGCGTTAAGAAATCTATTTAAAAATAAAGTTGATGCATTTATTAACATGGGCGGATTGGCAATTGGTATTGCCGCCTTTTTTTTAATTTCTTTATACTCCAAGCACGAATTGAGTTATGATAAATTCAATAGTAATTATAAAGATATCTATCAGGTTAATATCAGTAAAGATTTTTACACAGCCGCTCCTCTTGCCGGTTTAATGAAGGAAAAAATACCAGAAATACGGTCTGTTACACGCATTGATTATTTTGCTGGTGGAGGTCAATCTCCTTATATTGAGGTTAAAGAAAAAAGCGGATTATTAAAAAAAATGAAAGTTAAGAATGTCGCTTTCGCAGATAATAATCTTTTCGATCTGTTTAGTTTTAAGGTAATCTACGGAAATCCAGCCACTGCATTAAATAATCCGTATTCAATTGTGTTAACACGGAATACGTCACAGCTTCTGTTTGGAACCGACAATTCAGTTGGTAAATCCATTCATTATATTGGAGACAGGTCTAAGCTGCCCGAAATGGATATGACAGTAACTGCAGTTATTGAAAATATTCCAGACAATTCATCGGTTACTTTTAATGCTGTAGCATCTTTCGCAACCTTAACTTCCATTAAACCAACTGGAAAGGATATGGATTCAGACTGGTCAAACTGGATGTATAGTACCTTTGCTTTATTAGATAATCACAACAGT
>DAOVTE010000147.1 GCA_030627705.1 Bacteroidales bacterium | reverse complement strand
GATACTATCTTGTTGAAAACAGCTAAATCTTCGGCTGACATTGTTGTGTTTGTATTTATTGTTGGTTCTTCTGTTTCTTTTTCGCAAGAAAACATTAACACACTTGCAAATATTATTACTATTAGCGATTTTATTTTATTCATAATTTGTAACTTTTATTTTTTTATAATTTATTTAATTTTTGCGAAATATATTATTCGCTTTACAATAAAAGTTACCTACGGAGGTTTTAATGCACGTAATACCCCCCCGTTAGAGAGTTATGTTTTTGTGTTATCTTAGCTGCATTTTTCATTATTACAATAACGTTAAAATTAACTAAAAGTTATGTAATATTATGTGCTTTGTAACAGGTTTTGTTAAGATGTAATATTAATTTGTTGGATATAAATAATGTCCTATTACCTTATCGTAAATAACAAACACGTAATTTATATAATTGCCCGAGAACTAACGCAATCTTTTAAACTACAAAAACAAATCACAAAATTTATTCTATAGATTTAATAATTGCTATGTATTAAAAATCTTATTTAAAATTATTATAAATAAGACTTTTGTGTATAAAAAACATAGTAAAAAGATATTAATTCATATTATCATATTTACTTTTGTGGATTAATAGTTTTTTATGAAAACAGTACAAGAAATAGAGCACGATGGTATAATACAAGAAATTGCTGATAAATTTATTAGTATAGGAATTGTAACTAAAGCCTCTTGTGTTTCGTGCGAAATAGGAGGTAGTTGCTCTGCAGGAGATGTTTCTGGTCAGACAATTACAATTCCTAATGTTTACAGAAATTTTTCAATTAACGAAAAAGTAAAAATAGTTTTAAAAGAAAGCTTAGGATTAAGAGCATTATTCTTAGGTTATGTTTTACCTTTTTTGTTTGTGTTTTTCACAATGCTTATTGTTAATGCAATTACGCCAAACGAAGCTATTGTAGGACTTTCTTCTTTAGCTGTACTAATTCCTTATTATTCAGTAATATATTTATTAAAAGCTAAGCTTAAAAAAACATTTACATATTCATTAAAAAAACATTATAATTTTTAGAAGATGAGTGATACAGTATTATTTACAATAATTACATTAAGTGCAATAGGTATAATAGCCGCAGTTATTTTGTACTTTCTAGCTCAAAAATTTAAGGTTTACGAAGACCCAAAAATTGATGAAGTAGACGAAGCATTACCTAGCGCAAACTGTGGTGGTTGCGGTTTTCCTGGATGCAGAAACTTTGCAGAAGCATGTGTAAAAACCGACGATTTAGATAGTTTATTCTGTCCAGTTGGAGGAAACGATTGCATGTCGGAAGTTGCAACAATACTAGGAAAAGTTGTAGCAGAAAAAACACCTCAAGTTGCAGTACTAAGATGTAACGGTTCGCCAAAACACAGAGAAAGAGTAAACACTTACGACGGTGCAGAAAATTGCACAATTGCACATAATCTTTATGGAGGTTATACAGATTGCTCTTACGGATGTTTAGGAATGGGCGAATGTGTAGATTCTTGTAACTTCGAAGCAATGTATATGGACAAAGAAACAGATCTACCTGTTATTATCCAAGAAATGTGTACTGCTTGTGGAGCCTGTATAGAAGCTTGTCCTAAAGATTTATTAGAACTTAGAAATAAAGGTAAAAAAGACCGCAGAATTTTCGTTTCGTGTATGAACGAAGACAAAGGTGGTGTTGCTAAAAAAGCTTGTGATGTAGCTTGTATTGGTTGCTCTAAATGCTTTAAAGCCTGTAAATTTGATTCTATTGAAATGAAAAACAATAGAGCTTATATAGATTTCGAGAAATGTGTATTATGTAGAGCTTGCGTAAAAGTTTGCCCAACAGAAGCAATTCACGAAATTAATTTCCCATTAAGAAAACCAAAACCAGCAGTAGAGAAACCTGCTAGTACAGCCGAAGTAAAAGATGTAAATCTTGTAGCAGAAGCAAAAAAAAATACAGAAAATGCTAAAGTAGAAACCAAAGTAGAAAAGGAAGATACAAATAAGCAAGACGAAAATAAGAATAACGAAACTAAATAAGGAAGAAAATGTTAAAGACATTTAAATTAGGCGGTGTTCATCCTCCAGAAAATAAGTTTTCTGCAGGAAAAAAAATTGAGCAGCTTCCAATTCCTAAAACAGTTACTATACCAATTGGACAACACATTGGTGCTCCTGCGCAAATTATTGTTAAGCGTGGAGACGAAGTTAAAGTTGGACAAGTTATAGCAAAAGCAGGAGGATTTGTTTCGGCAAATATTCACTCTTCTGTTTCTGGCAAAGTAAAAAAGCTAGACGAAACTGTTGACGGAAGTGGTTACAGAAGACCATCTGTAGTTATTGATGTAGAAGGAGACGAGTGGTTAGATACAATTGATAAATCTGATACATTCGATAAAGAAATTAAACTTTCTGCCGAAGAAATTACTAAAAAAGTAATGGAAAACGGAATAGTAGGTCTTGGAGGAGCAACCTTCCCTACCCACGTTAAATTATCTGTACCAGCAGGAAAAAACGTTTCATACCTAATAATTAACGCTGTTGAGTGCGAACCATATTTAACTGCCGACCATCAATTAATGCTAGAAAAAGGCGACGAAATTTTTCTTGGAACTCAATTATTAATGAAAGCATTAGGAGTTACAGAAGCAATTATTGGTATCGAAAATAATAAACCCGATGCAATTTCACATCTAGAAAATCTAGCAAAAAAATATTCTGGAATTAAAATTCAAGGTTTAAAAGTTAAATATCCACAAGGAGGAGAAAAACAACTTATAAAAGCTCTAATAAACAGAGAAGTTCCTTCTGGCGGATTACCATTAGATGTTGGTTGTGTTGTACAAAATGTAGGAACTGCATTTGCTGTTTACGAAGCTGTGCAAAAAAATAAACCGCTTTTAGAAAGAGTTGTATCGGTTACAGGAAAGTCTGTAAAAACACCTATCAACTTAATGGTTAGAATTGGTACAGCAACATCAGAACTTGTAGAAGCAGCAGGTGGTTTACCAGAAGATTCAGGCAAAGTTGTAAGCGGCGGACCAATGATGGGTAAAGCAATGGCTGACTTAACTACACCAATTGCAAAAGGTAGTTCAGGAGTACTTATCTTCAGAAACGAAGAAGCTGGTAGAGAAAAAATACATCCTTGTATAAGATGCGCTAATTGTGTTTCTGTTTGTCCTATGGGATTAGAGCCATATTTACTTATGACTTTAACAGAAAAACACGACTATGATAGAGTAGAAAGCGAAAGAGCATTAGATTGTATAGAATGTGGTTCGTGTAGTTACACTTGCCCATCTACAAGACCATTGCTAGATTATATACGCTTGGGAAAATCAACTGTAAGTAAAATCATTAGATCAAGAAAACAGTAATGAATAAATTTAAAGTATCATTATCACCACACGTTCATAGTGGGAACTCCGTCAACAAAGTGATGTATGGAGTTATAATTGCACTGCTGCCAGCACTTTTTGTGTCTGTATATTACTTTGGCTTAGGAGCAATTAAAGTTACGTTAGTTGCAATAGCAGCCTCAGTATTTTTCGAATATCTTTTTCAAAGATTTATGATAAAAGGAGAAAGTACTATTGGCGATGGCTCTGCAATACTAACAGGTTTATTGTTAGCTTTTAACTTACCTAGTAGTTTTCCTATATGGATGATTATTGTAGGTAGTTTAGTTGCAATAGGAATTGGGAAAATGTCGTTCGGAGGTTTAGGTAACAATCCTTTTAACCCAGCATTAGTTGGTAGGGTTTTCTTACTTATCTCTTTCCCTGTAGATATGACAAATTGGCCAAAACCACAAGAGCTAGTTTTTTCTTTAGTTGATGCAGATTCAGGTGCTACACCTCTTGCTCTATTAAAAGAAAAAGTTGGAAACGGAGAAACAGTTGCTAACGCTCTTAAAGATATACCTTCTTATTTCGATTCTTTTATCGGACAAGTTGGAGGTTCGCTTGGAGAAGTATCGGCAGCAGCTCTAATTATTGGAGGTATTTATATGCTAATGAAGAAAATCATTAGTTGGCATATTCCTGTTTCTATGATTGGCTCTATAGCTGTTCTTCAAGCAATATTCTTTTTAATTAATCCTGATAAATTTGCAGACCCTGCATTTCATTTATTAACAGGTGGTATTCTATTAGGAGCTATTTTTATGGCTACAGATATGGTTACATCACCAATGACACCAAAAGGACAAATTGTTTTTGGAGTTGGGATAGGATTACTAACAGTATTTATAAGGAATTTTGGAGCATATCCAGAAGGAGTTTCATTTGCAATTCTAATAATGAACTCTCTAGTTCCTTTAATTAATAAAAGTTTTACACCAAAACGATTCGGAGAGGAGGTTACCAATGGCTAAAAAAGCAGATACTTTTATAAATATGGTAATAGCCTTACTTGTTATTTCAGCAGTAGCTGCAACTACATTAGGTTATGTTTACGAAGCTACAAAAGGTCCTATTGCAGAAGCAAAAAGATTAAAACTAGAAAAAGCTATTGCAGAGGTAGTTCCCGAATTCGATAGAATTGAAACTATTATGGTAATGCCAACCGAAGGAAAAGATTCTTTAACTTTTTATAAAGCATTTAAAGGCGAAGAACTTGTTGGTACAGCTGTAAAAACATACACAGAAAAAGGCTATAGTGGTAGAATTTGGATAATCGTTGGATTTACAGACAATGGCAAAATTATTAACTATGCAATATTAGAACATAAAGAAACACCTGGTTTAGGAGATAAAATGGATCCTTGGTTTAAAAATCCTGAAAAACCTAAAAGAATGGTTCTAGATAAAGACCCAGCAAAAATAAATCTTACAGTATCTAAAGATGGTGGAGATATTGATGCAATAACTGCAGCTACAATAACATCTAGAGCATTTCTTGATGCTATTGATAGAGGACACAAAACATTTATGTCTAACCAAAGTAATGGAGGAAATTAACTATGAGTCAGATTAAAAATTTCACAAAAGGATTTATAAAAGATAATCCAGTTTTCGTTCTTTTGCTAGGTATGTGCCCTGTTTTAGGAGTTACTACATCTGCAATGAACGGATTAGGAATGGGGTTAGCTACAACTTTCGTTCTAGTAATGTCTAACTTAGTAGTTTCTCTTGTTAAGGGATTTATACCAAGTAAAGTTAGAATTCCTGCATTTATTGTAATTATTGCTTCATTTGTAACTATTGTAGATTTATCTATGGCAGCTTACTTGGTAGATTTACACGCACAATTAGGATTATTTATTCCTCTAATCGTTGTAAACTGTTTAGTATTAGGTAGAGCAGAAGCTTTTGCATCAAAAAACAATGCCTTTTCTTCTATTATTGATGGATTAGGAATGGGGTTAGGATTCACATTTGCACTTACACTTTTAGGTGGAACTAGAGAAATGCTAGGTTCTGGTAAAATCTTCGGGTTTAGTCTTCACGCTTTCCCAGAAGGAATAGATGGAATGCTAGTATTTGTACTTGCACCAGGAGCATTTATTGCATTAGGATATCTAATTGCAATTATTAATAAATTAAGTAATAAAACTGCATAAATTATAGATTATGGAATATTTTGTAATAGTAATATCCGCAATATTTGTTAACAATATTATCCTTGCTCAGTTTCTTGGAGTATGTCCTTTTTTAGGAGTATCTACACGAGTTTCTACAGCTGCAGGAATGGGCGGCGCGGTTTTATTTGTAATGACAATCGCAACAATAGTAACTTATCTTATTCAGCATTATGTATTAATACCGCTTGAAATAGAGTATCTACAAACAATTAGTTATATTCTAATTATAGCATCGTTGGTGCAAATGGTAGAAATAATGCTTAAAAAATTAAGTCCTGCTTTATATCAAGCTCTAGGAGTTTTCTTACCTTTAATTACTACAAACTGTGCAATTTTAGGTGTGGCTATCTTGGTTATTCAAAAAGATTTCGACTTAATGCAATCTGTAGTTTTTGCAGTTGCTAACTCTGCTGGTTTTGCATTAGCATTAGTAATATTTGCAGGAATAAGAGAACATTTAGCTTTAATTAATGTACCAAAAGGTATGGCAGGAATTCCAATTGCTCTTGTATCTGCAGGTATTTTAGCTCTTGCATTTATGGGATTTGCTGGAATGGTATAAGGTTATTATTTTTAACTCTTATCTGTATTCCCTCCTACTATTGGTTATTGTCATATCGAGCTTGTCGAGATATCTCACGCTAGGAGTTTTTTTTCAAACAGATTTCTCCACTGCAGTCGAAATTACATGCAATAATACTTCATACTCACGTATGGGGTATACAGTTTTTTACTTTTAAATTATTCTATGGTTTGTTGTTTTACTGGTTTCCCTCCTTCGAGGGAATTATAATTCTATATTGGTATATTTGTCATTTCGACCGTAGTGGAGAAATCTGTCGGAGGAAGTACTCCGTTGCATGAGATGTCTCGACTTTGCTCGACATGACATTAATTCTTAACAAATTTTTCAACAATTATTCCCCTATTTGTTAGAATTTTAATAAAATATATGCCTTTTGGTAGGGTGGAGATGTTAATTTCATAAATCCCCCTTGCCCCCTTTAATAAGGGGGAATTATTTACGGTTCTACCGTAAATATCATAAACCAAACAACTTTTTACTTTATATTTTTTACTTTCTACTTGCACGTAAGTGCTTGCAGGATTAGGATAAACCCTAATACCAAAATTCTCTTTTGTTTGTTCGGTAATTCCAACATAGCAGGAATTTATATAAATAGAAAGCGGAACGGTTACAGAATTATTCCAAGCATCGGTAATTATGGCTGTAAAATTATGGTATGCAAAACTATCGGTTGGGTAAATATACAAACTATCGTTTATGTAAGGTTCGTACAGTGGCGAGTAATATAAGCTATCTTTTGTGTTATTGTTACTTAATGTAATGCTATAAGGTGCAGATTTACCTGTAATACGAAAGTTTAATAAAATACTATCTTTATAGCAAATGGTATCTTTTATTAGGCTTACGTTTAGTGTTGTGTCCCCATTATAATATGTGCCATCAAAACCTAAACTATCTGTTTTTATTACCCAAGAGCGTGTTGCAGGAACACTATCGTAATCGCTACCATAACCTGCAAAAACATAACCTCCATCAATGGTAAAATCGAAAGTATTTAATATGCTTTGGTCGGCATATTCATCGCCATTAAAGTAATATGGTCTAAACCATTTTATTTCGCCTGTGGGACTTAAACATTGTATTATTGGGTCATAAGCTGTATGATATCCATCGTGCCAACCCAAATTATAAACAGTTATTAAGTCTTTATTATTCTTTTCTTTTATAATAGAAGTGTAATTGTATTCAGACGACTCACCATACAATTTACTCCAAACCTCATT
>DAOVTE010000030.1 GCA_030627705.1 Bacteroidales bacterium | reverse complement strand
GGAGTATCAGAATCAAACAGTAGAGTTAGACCAAATGGTTCTTCTACAGGTGTATCAGAATCTAGTAATAGAGTTAAGCCTAGTGGTTCGTCATCAACTGGAGTATCAGAATCAAACAGTAGAGTTAGACCAAATGGTTCTTCTACAGGTGTATCAGAATCTAGTAATAGAGTTAAGCCTAGTGGTTCGTCATCAACTGGAGTATCAGAATCAAACAGCAGAGTTAGACCAAATGGTTCTTCTACAGGTGTTTCAGAATCTAGTAATAGAGTAAAACCTAGTAGTTCGTCGTCAAGAGTATCGGAGTCGAATAGTGTGGTGAGACCTAGCAGTAGTTCTTCTTCAAGCAGAACAAAACCAGCTAGTAAAACAGTTACACCATCTAATAGTGGACGAACAAACAATAACTCTAGTAAAATTAGTCCAAGCTCAAGCAGTAGTAAAAAAGAAAGTTCTTATAATAGTGGAAGTAGAGTTTCTAATAAGCAAACTTATTCTAAACCAAGTTCAAGCAGAAGTAACTATAATAGTTCTTCTTCAAGAAATTCTGGAACAAGTACAAGTTCTTATAAAAGAAACAATAGCTCTAGAGTGAGTTCTAGTAGACCATCTAGTTCTTCTTCAAGTAGACCATCATCAAGCTCGACACCAAGAACAAGTTCATCTAAAAGTTCTTCTAGTAAATCTTATAGCACACCAACGAGAAGTAGTTCGACTAAAAGTTCTTCAAGTAGATCGTATAGTTCTCCTTCAAGAAGCAGTTCTTCTAGTAGTAGTAGATCATCATACAGTTCGCCTTCTAGAAGTAGCAGTTCATCTTCGTCAAGAAGTAGTGGAAGCTCTACATCAAGAAGTACAGGCAGTTCTAGAAATAGATAGTCTTATTTTTTTTAATTTATTAATTGTATAATATGCCTTTAAGGTTTTAAATTTTTGAACATATGAAAAATGTAATAATAATAATATCGGTTTTATTTTCCTTCTCGCTATATGCACAAAACGAAGTAGATGCTTTAAGGTTTTCTTCTAGTGTATATGGAGGAACAGCAAGAGGAGTGAGTATGGGTGGTGCTTTTGGATCTTTAGGTGGAGATTTATCTTCTATATCTTATAATCCAGCAGGACTAGGTGTTTATAGATCGTCGGAATTTAATTTTACACCTTCGTTTTATTACAATACTACGACATCTAATTATAATGGTAATTCTATGTACGATTTTAAACAATCAGTAAATATTAATAATATTGGTGGTGTAATAAGTTCTGTATATGGTAAAAATAGTGACGAGTGGATTTCTACGAGCTTTGCTTTTGGTTATAATAGAACAAATAATTATAATTCGTATACGTTAATCGAAGGGGTTAATAATGAAAGTTCTGTTACCGACTTTTTTGCTAGAAAAGCTGATGGAAGTTCTAGTGATAATTTAAATGGTTTTAATACTGCTCTTGCTTGGGATGCATATCTAATTAATCATAATTATGACGATACTAATAATTTTTCTTATGAATCTGTAATGGCAAATTATGGACAAGTTCAAAACCTAAGTAAATCATCTAGTGGCGGAGCAGGAGAGTATTTTGTTGCAATTGGCGGAAATTATGGTCATAAATTATACATTGGAGGTTCATTTGCTTTAACATCTGTAAATTATAACGAAAGTAGAGTTTTGGAAGAAAATGATGTGGATGATGTTATTGATAATTTTGAATCGCTAAAATACACCCAAATACTTAATACATCGGGAAATGGTTATAATCTTAAATTTGGCGCAATATATAGACCTATAAATTGGATTCGAATAGGAGCTTCTATTCATTCACCAACAATTTATAAACTTAAAGAACAATATTCTACTTCTGTATCAAGTGTATTTAGTATTAATACTATGTCTGGCACATTTAGTTCAGGTGAAAATGATTATAATTATACTTTATCTACACCATTAAAAGCAATTGGGAGCATATCGTTTATTATTAAGAAAAGAGCATTAATAAGTTTAGATTATGAAATGATAGATTATTCACAAGCAAGATTAAGAGCAAGTGATTATGGTTTTGGAGAGGAGAATAATACTATCCAAACTGCTTATGGAGCAGCAAATAATATTAGAGTTGGTGCAGAATATCGATTGGGTAGTGTCAGTCTTAGGGGTGGTTACTCATTATATGGAAGTCCATATAGAACTAATCAAGTAAATTATGGTAGTTTAGAACTTGCATCATATTCTGGTGGTATTGGCTTTAAGAATAATGATTCTTATATTGATATTGCTTTTGTTTATTCTGAATATTCTGAGAAATATTATTTGTACGATCCTAGTATTGTTGCAATAAATGGTGCTGATATTAGTTCCGTTACAAGTAAATTATTGGTTACTATTGGAACTAAATTTTAAGAAAATATATATTTAGTTATATAAGGCTGCTTGCATAAGGCAGCCTTTTTTATTTGTAATTATTTGTAATTATTTTTTTTAATCTTAAGAGTATAATTTTAGCTTTGCAACGTGAATATATCTTCAAACATATACAAATTATATATTATTAAGATAGCTAAATGGTTTATGTTAATAATGCCTGTAATAGTTCTTTTTTATCAAGAAAATGGACTTACAATGTTTGATGTATTTCTTTTGCAAGGGATTTATTCAGTGGCAATTGTGTTATTAGAGATTCCTTCGGGATATTTAGCAGATATTTGGGGAAGAAAGAACACAATAATTATCGGAAGTATTTTAGGTGTTTTAGGGTTTGTTATTTATTCGGGAAGTTCTGGTTTTTGGTGGTTTTTAATTGCTGAAATGATATTAGGAATAGGGCAGAGCTTTATATCTGGTTCAGATTCGGCATTATTATACGACAGTCTTGTAGAACAAAAACGCGAAAAAGAATACATGAAGCTAGAAGGCAGGGTTTTATCAATAGGAAATTTTGCTGAGACTATTGCTGCAATTTTGGGAGGTTTATTGGCTGAAATTAGTTTACGTACTCCTTTTGTTGTTCAGATATTTATTGCGATTATAGCAATTCCTGCTTCTATTATGCTTATTGAACCTGCACGTAAGAAGATTGAAAGTAAGAATAGTTTTGTAAATATTATTCAAATTGTTAAGGTATCACTAATTACTGATAAAAAGTTAAAATGGACAATTATTTTCTCGGCTGTAATTGGTGTTTCAACTTTAACAATGGCTTGGTTTGTACAACCATTACTTAAGGAATTAGGTTTTACAGTTTTTGGTATAGGAATAATATGGGCTTTACTAAACTTAACAGTTGGGTTAACAACTTTAGTTGCATACAAAATTGAAGAGTATTTAAATAAAAGAAATATTGTTTTACTTATTTCAATAGTAGTATTTTTAAGTTATTTATTGATTGGGTTTTTCTACTCTATTTGGGTGATATCAATATTGTTTGTTTTTTATTTTATTAGAGGAATAGCAACTCCTGTATTAAAAGATTACATAAATAGGATAACGGGTTCAGACGTAAGAGCAACAGTGCTTTCTGTTAGAAACTTTGTTATTAGAGTTTTATTTTCTATTGTTGGACCATTTTTAGGTTGGTTTTCAGATAACTATTCTATACAGCAAGCTTTTATCTTATCAGGAACAATATTCTTAATACTATCTATTTTTTCTGCTGTGATGTTTATACGAAAAGGTGATTAAATTTTGACTCTAAATGACTAATTATATAACTAAATAATTTCTACATCAGAACCTTTAAGCCAGCCAACACTTCCGTCTTGAAGATTTATTTCTAGCCAATTGTTTACTTTATCTTTAAGATTTAATTTTGTGCCTTCGTGTAATATGAATATTTCTGTTCCATCTTCGTCTGGGGAACTTTTTACTGCAACTGTTTGCGAAACCACAATTGCCGATTTATGATCTGTAATAATATTTTTTTGGTTAGCTGAAAAAGAGTAAGAAATTACAGAAATAATTATTATAAATGTTCCAAAAACAAAGCTTAATTTTTTTATTGATGATTTTTGAGTGAAAAAGAACAATAATAATGTGAGTATAAATACAATAAAACTAATCATACTAACAGTTGCCCAATTATTAGACGAAAGTGTTTGCTTAATAATGTTTAACCAAGATGTGAGAAAAAATTCTGGTAAAGTTTCAATCTTGTCAACAATTTGTAAATTTACTACTTTAAGATTATGAATAATATCTTTATTGTTAGGAGAAAGTAGTAATGCTCTTTCGTAATTAATAATAGATGAGGATATGTTACCAACTTTATAGTAAGAATTACCAAGGTTGTAGTACGTTTCAGAAGACTCAAAATTTGAAGATATTATTTTTTCGTAAAATTCTATTGCTTCGTAAAAGTTATTTTTGGTATAGTTTGCATTTGCCGAATCTAATAAAGTATAACCGTTAGAAGAAACCGTACTGCTTACAAAAATTGCAAAGATTAATATTTGTGTTTTTTTTATCATTTTATAACTTATTCTCAAATGTTGATATTAATTTTATTGAATTTTCGTAAACTTCGTGCATTTGAGTAGAACTTTTTGAAGATGAAAATCGTTCGAATTCGCAAATATCTAGCAAGGAAGTTAGATTTGATATTTTTTCTTCGCAAATACCTTTTTCTGTTAAGACTTGTATAGCATTTTCTTTACTTAAGTTCGCTAGCTGAATACTTAGTTTATCGCTTAAGTACCCCCAAACAGCAGTAGTAATTTCTAAATAAAATTGTTCGTTATTATTATCATTTAAGTGTTTATTTGCAAGTTTAAATCTTTTTTTAGCAACCTTACTAGCTTTTTTATTTTTAATTAACAAGGTATTAGCATTCTCTTTTATTCTCTTTCTTTTTAGAATAAAAATCGTAATAAATCCAACAATAGATAGTATATAAACAAAATAAAATTGAAGACTTCCAAAAATAAAATCATTTTTCTTGTTAAGTTTAATATTGCTTGTTTTAATAAACCTAATATCATTGCCCAAATATTGTAGGTTCTCTTTGGTAACGGTTGAGGCTATAGTGTTTGAGCTTAATTCTCCCTCTGCTTTTTTTACGTTAATTAATAATTTATTGGTAGATTTTGTAATATATTTTTTAGACCTTGTATCAAAATACGAAAGTTTTATTTTAGGTATTTTAAACTCGCCACCATGGCGAGGAATTATTAAATATTCGTATTTAATATTTCCGTGTGAGCCAGTTTCGTCGTTTTTATAGTTATTTTTTATTTTTGGATCATAAACATCAAAATCTGGAGGAAGAACAATCTCTGGCTCGGGTAATAATTTCATGTTTCCATTACCAGAAATTGTTACTGTTAAAATAATTGGCTCGTCTGAACCAACTTCAGTTTTGTCTATTTTGGATTTAATATTTAATTTACCTACAGCTCCAGAAAAGTCTTTAGGTTTGTTTGTTGGTAATGCTTTAACATTTATTGATGCATTATTGCTTCTAATTTTGTGTTTTATATTTCTGTATCCTGAACTGAAAAAGCCATCGAAAAGATTTCTTGAGCGTCCTCTTTGAACCCGTTGTTGAAGAATGCAAGTGATATCGAAAGGAGATATAGATATTTTACCTGATTTTTGTGGATACAAAATAGTTTTTTGTAAAACTCCTACGTTATAATTTATACCATTAATATTTTCTTTTGTTACAGTTATATTATTAGGTTTAATAATTTCTTGCGTATAGAATCCGTCGAATGATGGCATCTCAATTTTATCAAAACCAGCAATGTTTATTCCATCTTTAAAATATATTTTTACTGTTGCAATTAAATGTTCACCCTCGTAAACAGAGTTTCTACTTAAATGAGTTTTTATATATAAATCTTTATTGGATATTCCTGATTGATTAGTAGTGTTTGTGTTTTTAATTGCAGTTTTTTTGTCAACAATATTAATAACAAGCTCGTTTGATTTTATTATTTTCCCTTTGTATTTAATTTGTGCAGGAGCAATTTTAAATTTCCCTGTTTTTTTTGCAACTAAATAATATGTAAAACCAGTTGTGCTTGTTCGTGATGAATTACCATTAACAATATTATAACTGCTACTAACGCTTTTGCTTGGTCCCATTAAGACCTGAAATTCTGATAAATTTGGTGGTATAAAACTGTTAGTATTTGTATTTACTTGATAAATTAGCCTGAATCGCTCGCCTAAAACAACGGTGCTTTTAGCACTAGCTGTAATTTTTACATTTTGTGAAAAACTAACAGTTGTACTAAATATTACTATTATTATTACGAGTATTTTTTTCATTTAATAATTTTTTATTTCACACTTAAGCATCCAGATGTTTAAATCTACCAATCTTTTTCTACTTTTATCTTTTTCGCTTTTTGTTTCTGAGCTTTTACTTTCTTTTGAACGTCTTTTTCGTCTTTTTCTAGAGCTTTAAGCATTTGTTCTGCTTGTTCTTTAGATATTTTTGGTTCTTGTTTCTCTTTTTTATTGTCTTTATTTTTTTCTTGTTCTTTGTTATTTTGTTTTTCTTCTTTATCTTTATTTTCGTTTTCTTTTTTATCCTGGTCCTCTTTTTTATCGTCTTGATCTTTATCCTTATTATCTTTATTTTGTTTTTCTTGTTCTTGTTGCTTCTTTAACATATGTTGTGCGTAAGCTAAATTATATTTAGTTTCCATATCAGAAGGATTATTTTTAAGAGCAGTTTTATAAGCATTAATGCTTTCTTCTAATTTCTGCGATTGTAAGAATGAATTTCCTAAGTTATGATAAGCTTTTGCTTTGTTTTCTTTAGATGTTTCATAGTTTCCTAAATTTTGAAATTGCTCTATTGCCTTGTCAAATTTTTCTTGGCGATAATACGAATCGCCTAAATTAAATGCAGCATCGAAACTATCATTATTCTTCTCTATTGCTTTTTTATATTCTACTTCTGATTTTTCGAACTTTTTTTTCTCGTAATCAGAATTACCATATCTAATATGCTTTCTTTCTTGTTGAGAAAACCCTAAAATACTTTGTAAAATAAATATTATCAATAATACTCTTTTCATTTTAATCGTTATTTTATTCTATTACAATCTCTTTTTTTAAGGAGAAGTGAGAACCTATTTATCTATTTTAAATAAGTTCAAATTTTGTAAAAATTTATTTTTTCGGTCTAAAACTAAAAAATCAATCATTAGCAATAATAAAGCTATTGCTATAAGATACTGAAATCTATCTTCGTAATCAGAATAAATCTGAGTTTCGAATTCTGATTCTTCCATTTTTTCTATACTATTAAAAATTGGTTGTAACCCAGAACTGTAATTTGTTGCTCTAATGTATACACCACCACCACTTACTGCAATTTTGGTAAGCATTTCTTCGTTTAATTTAGATACTACAATACTACCTTTATTATCAACTCTGTAATTTTGTTTGCCAAATTTTACTTTTTGGGGAATTGGAGCACCTTTTGGCGATCCCATACCAATTGTATTTACAATAATTCCTTTTTTATTTGCTTCTTCGGCTGCAATTAGGGCGTCATCTTCGTGATTCTCGCCATCAGTAATAATTATTAATGCTTTATTGTTTTCATTATCAGGCGAATACGAATGCATTGCCAGATCAATAGCTTTGCCAATAGCTGTTCCTTGCACGGTAACTATATCAGGGTTTATTGTACTAAGAAACATCTTTGCTGATGCGTAATCTGAAGTAATTGGGAGTTGCACAAAAGCATCGCCAGCAAATACAATTAAGCCAATTTTATCATTTTCAAATCTATCTACTAAATTTGAAATAGCTCGTTTTGCACTCTCTAGTCTGTTAGGTTTAATATCTTCAGCCATCATACTATTAGATACATCTAAAGCAATTATTACTTCTACTCCATTACGTTTTATTTCGTTTAATTTTGAGCCAATTTGTGGGTTTGCTAATCCTAAAATAATAAATATAAAAGCAAATGTTACGATAATAAATTTTATATATATCCGCCTAAGCGATGCGTTTGGCATTAGCTTATTAATTAAATCTATATCGCCATATCTACGTAGAGATTTTTTTCTTGAGTTAATAACAATAAGAAATAGTAACACCAATATTGGTACGATAAAAAGTGTGTATAATATATCTGTATTTTCGAATCTTATCATTATGGTATTGTTCTAAATATTGTATTTTTTAATAAAATTTCAACAAATAATAAAATAGAAGCAAGTAAAATAAACAAGAAAAATTGTTCATCTTTTTTTCTCATCTCTTGCACGTCAATTTTAGATTTCTCAAGCTTATCTATCTCTTTGTAAATTTCTGTTAAGCTTTTATTATTTGTTGCTCTAAAATATTCACCTCCTGTTAGATTAGCAATCTCGGCAAGAGTATTTTCATCTATTTCTACATCTACATTTTGATACTGTGTGCCACCAAAAACAGTTTTAAATGGATATGGTGCTTTGCCAATTGTTCCTACACCTATTGTGTAAACTCTAATATTATATGTTTTTGCAATTTCTGCAGCAGTAAGAGGTGTAATCTCTCCTTGATTATTAACTCCATCGGTAAGTAAAATAATAATTTTACTTTTTGCATCACTATCTTTTATTCTGGTAACTGCATTTGCTAACCCCATGCCTATTGCTGTTCCGTCTTCTATCATTCCACTCTTAATATCACTAAATAAGTTTATTAATACTGCATGATCTGTTGTTAATGGACATTGTGTAAAGCTTTCGCCAGCAAACACTACTAATCCCATTCTATCGTTTGGTCGGCCTGATATAAATTCTGTTGCCACATTTTTGGCAGCAATTAATCTATTTGGTTTAAAATCCTCGGCTAACATACTGCTAGAAATATCTAGGGAAAGCATTATGTCTATTCCTTGAGTTGTAATATTTTTCCAAGTATCTGTAGATTGCGGACGCGCTAGGGCAATAATTATTAAGAAAATTGTTAATACTCTAAAAACGAATAATATGTGTTTTAGGTAATGCTTATAAGTTGTTTTTTGGTTTGTAAAAGCAGATAATGAAGAAACGTGAATATGTGCATTAGCTTTCTTTTGCTTTAGAATATACCAAATTATCATAGGTATAATTAACACTAGTAAGTAAAGTAAATCTTTATTTGCAAAATCTAGATTATTTAATGATAGCATCTGCATCCTCCTCTCTTGATTGTTCTATTTTTTCAATTTTTGTTAAATTAACAAATAAGAATACATTTTTAATTGAAAAGTCGTGCTCGTTAGGCAATGGATTTGCTTTTGCAAATTTTACTAAATCTGATAATGTTAATATCTGACGTAATGCTTCGTTTATTTCTGTATTAGGATTAATATTTCTTATTAATGATAGAATTTCATCGCTTGTTTGCTCTAGTGCTAGTACTTCGAATCGGTGTTCAATATATGTTCTAATAATAATTGATAATTCTACATAATACAATTTAACTTTATTGTTCTGCCACAGCTTTTTATCTTGTAAAATTTGTAATTCTCGTAGTGCAATAATATGTGCTGGTTCTGTTGGCTTTTTAATTACAACAATAGGTTTTTCTTTGTTCTTTTGTTTTAAAATAACCCTGTAGATAATAAATGCTGCTAATAATAATAGGATTACTCCAATTATATAAAAATAATTTTCTCTCACAAATTCGGTAAATGTTAGAGGAGCTTCAAAAGGTGCTTTAATATCTGCAATTTGTTGCTTGGTTGTATCTATTTGTAGGGTTAATACTTTAAGAAATTCATTGTTAGTTAATGCTATTGTGTCTAAAATTGTATCTTTAATTTGAGTAAAAGCAAATTGTGGAATAATATAAAATCCGCTGTCAAAAGATGTGATAATATAAGATTGTTTTAACCTTATATTTGTGTTTGAAATAGACAGAGTATCTAGACTTAATTTCTCTACAACTTCAATTTTATCAATAATTGTATCAATAAATATAGGAAAATCTATTTGAGCATTTATTGGTTTAGATATTTCAAAATTTAATTTTGTTTGGTCTCCAATTAGTAAAATATTAGTGTCTAATTTTGAACTAATAGAAATATTCTGAGCAAAAGTTAAATTACCCAACAATATAAATAATAATACTATGTAATATTTTAATGTCATTTGTTTAATATTTACCTCTTAATTATTATCATAATTACTATTTTTTTCTCTAAATATTATTTTAGTTAAGTCTGTTAATTTGACCCACCTCTACGTTTAAATAAACTTAATATTGGTTTTATATAATCTTCGCCGGTAGCGATTTTTATGTAATCGATTCCTGCTTTTGAACTTGCGTCTACTAGGTTGTTTTCCATGTTTTTCATCCAATTAGCATAATTTTGCCTTACAGATTTACGTGATGTATCAACTAGAAGCATTTTTTCCGTTTCGGTATCGTACATATTTACTAAGCCTATATTTGGTAAAGTTTTTTCTCGCTGGTCGTATATTTTAACAGCAATTACGTCGTGTTTATTATTTGCTATTCGCATTGCTTGCTCAAAATCATCATCAATAAAATCTGATAAAATAAAAGCTGTGCTTCGTTTTTTTACAACGTTTGTAAAATATCTTAATGCTTCAGATATATTTGTTCCTTTACTTTCGGGTGTGAAATTAATAAGCTCGCTAATTATTCTTAGTATATGCTTTTTACCTTTTTTTGGTGGGATATATTTCTCTATCTTATCAGAAAATAATATCACTCCAATTTTATCATTGTTTTGAATTGCAGAAAACGACAGAACTGCTGATATTTCAGTAATCAAATCTTTTTTAAATTGTGTATTTGTTCCAAAATTTTTAGAACTACTAACATCAATAATAAGAATAACTGTAAGTTCTCTTTCTTCCTCGTAAACTTTAATAAAAGGTGAATTGTATCTAGCGGTTACATTCCAATCTATATTTCTAATACTATCGCCATATTGATATTCTCGTACTTCGCTAAATGTCATACCCTTACCTTTAAATGCCGAGTGATATTCTCCAGCAAATATATGATTAGATAAACCACGAGTTTTTATCTCTATTTTACGTACTTTTTTTAATAAATCGCTTGTTTCCACTTTTAATTCTGGTTATAAGGTTTGAAAGATATGTTTGTAAATTTCAAATTATATTTCTTTTCTTTAATAATTAAGTCTAACTGTCTAGTATAATAAATATACAATTCTATTTATGGTACCTCTACCGAATTTAATATCTCAACAATAATTTCTTCAGATGTAATTTCTTCTACTTCTGCTTCGTAAGTTAAACCTATTCTGTGTCGCATTACATCGTGACAAACTGCTCGTACATCTTCTGGAATTACATAGCCTCGTCGTTTAATAAACGCATACGCTTTTGCTGCTAACGATAAATTTATACTTGCTCTTGGCGATGCTCCAAAAGAAATTAAATTAGCAAATTTTTCTAATCCATAATCGGCAGGGTATCTTGACGCAAAAACAATATCAACAATATATTTTTCGATTTTTTCGTCCATATAAACTTCGCGAACTAATTCCCTTGCTTTTAATATGTCTTCTTTATTTAAGACTTTGTTTGCTACAGGAAAAGATTTTGCAATATTCTGACGTAGAATTAGTTGCTCTTCATTCTTGTTTGGGTAATCAACAATTACTTTAAGCATAAATCTATCAACTTGTGCCTCTGGCAATGGATAAGTACCTTCCTGCTCTATAGGGTTTTGTGTTGCTAAAACTAAAAATGGTTCTTCTAATTTAAAAGTATTATCTCCAATTGTTACTTGTCGTTCTTGCATAGACTCTAACAAAGCAGATTGTACTTTTGCTGGTGAGCGATTTATCTCGTCTGCTAAAATAAAATTCGCAAATATTGGTCCTTTTTTTACTTCGAATGTTTCTTTTCGTGGACTATAAATCATTGTGCCTAATAAATCGGCAGGTAGTAAGTCTGGTGTAAATTGTATTCTGCTAAAATCTGCATCAATTGATTTTGCAAGGGTATTTATGGCAAGAGTCTTTGCTAAACCAGGAACTCCTTCTAATAGTATGTGTCCACCAGATAGTAAACCTATCAATAAGCTATCTATTAGATGTTTTTGACCAACAATTACTTTGTTAATCTCAATAGACAATATATCTACAAAAGATGATTCTTTTTGTATTCTTTCGTTTAATTCTTTTATATCAACTGCAGAATTTACAGGTGTTTGTATTGTATCCATATCTTTACTTTAAATTAGACATCAAAAATATACTCTAATTTTATAAAGTAATTTTAATTTTTGTTAAACAATGTTAAGGTATATAGATTGATATATGTAAGGTTTAAGCTGAATAAATTTTCAGTGGTTTAAACTTAAAACTTAATAAAGTTATTATACTTTTGTAGTACTATATGATAAAGCGATATTTTATACAACTTGCATATAATGGTGCAAATTATCACGGATGGCAAATTCAGCCAAAAGAAATTTCTGTACAAGAAGTTTTGCAAAAAGCATTATCGCTTAAACTGAATGATATAATTGAAATTACAGGAGCAGGCAGAACAGACAGCGGAGTTCATTCATTGTATTTTGTTGCTCACTTTGATACAGAAAAGAAAATTCCGGAAAATTTTGTTTATCAATTAAATAATTTTCTACCTAAAGATATTTCTGTAAAAAAAATATCTGAAGTGCATTCTAATGCTCACGCAAGATTCGACGCTACTTACCGAACATATAAATATTATATTAGCACCGAGAAAAATCCTTTTAACGATAAATTATCGCTTAAAATACTACAAAAGCTAGATATAGAATTAATGAATAAAGCCTGCGATGTTTTATATAGGCATACAGACTTTACAAGCTTTAGTAAATTACATACTGATACAAAAACCAATAATTGTAAAATAGAACTAGCAAAGTGGGAACAAAAAGGAAGTGAAATTGTCTTTACAATAAAAGCTGATAGATTCCTGAGAAACATGGTAAGAGCAATTGTTGGCACAATGCTAGAAGTTGGTAAGCATAAAATTTCAGTTAATGAATTTGATAAGATAATTACACATAAAAATCGTTCTAAAGCGGGGCATTCTGCAAAAGGACACGCTTTGTTTTTGGTTGATATAGGATATAAATATTATAAATAATAATTTTTCATATTTTAAAGTTATTTCTTTAAATTAGCTGTTTTTACTTTATGACTTTATCAGAAATAGCTATTAATCAGGGTTTTTCAAATAAATGCTAAGTTTCACAAAGCGTTATTAATCTTAACAAAAATTAAAGAAGATTAAATAAATTATACAACTAGCTTTTTATATATTTGCAAACTCACATCATACAATATATTTATTACATGAATATTGCAATTATTGGTTACGGAAAAATGGGTAAAGAAATTGAGCAAATTGCTATTTCTCGTGGTCATTCTATAAATCTTATTATTGATAAAGATAATTTTGCAGATTTAGATTCAAAGAACTTACAAAACATAGATGTAGCAATAGAATTTACTTTACCAGAAAGCGCAATTAGTAACTATAAAATTTGTATAGAAAATAATATCCCTATAGTTTCTGGCACAACAGGTTGGCTAGATAAATTTGAAGAGATTACAAAATTTTGCAATAAAAATAATGGAACTTTTTTCTATGCATCAAATTTTTCGTTGGGAGTTAATATTTTTTTTGAATTGAATAATCACATTTCAGAAATTATGAATAATTATTCTGATTACGATATTGATATTGAAGAAATTCATCACACACAAAAGCTAGATAAACCTAGTGGTACAGCTCTGTCAATTGCTGATATCATAATAAATAAATTAGATAGAAAAGATTCTTGGAGTTTAGAGAAATCATCAGAAAATGAAATAAAAATTGATGCTCTAAGAAAAGATAGTGTTCCTGGAACTCATAAAATATCTTATTTTTCTGAGATAGACAAGATAGAACTAACACATACTGCTTTTAACCGAAAAGGCTTTGCTTTAGGAGCAATATTAGCAGCAGAATTCACGAAAAATAATAAAGGAGTACTTTCTATGAAAGACTTGCTTAAATTTTAAAATTAAATAAAAAGAAAATGAATAAATTTTGGCTTAATAAATACTTTAAATTTGGTTTTTGGACAATAGTTTACATATTAATGGTAATTTGGATTGGAAATTATTGGTTATTTATAGGGTTACCAATTATCTACGATTTGTATGTGAGCAAAAAGGTAAATTGGACTCCATGGAAAGCAAAAGACGGTACAAAAAAGAACAAATTAGTTGAGTGGGTAGATGCGATAATTTTTGCAGTTGTAGCAGCTACAATAATTAGGATGTTTTTTATCGAGGCATTTACAATTCCGACATCATCTATGGAAAAATCGCTTTTAGTAGGTGATTTTTTATTTGTTAGCAAAGCAAGTTACGGTCCTAAAATGCCAAACACACCACTTTCGTTTCCGTTTGCACATCATACATTGCCATTAACTACGAATACAAAATCGTATTTAGAATGGATAAAAATGCCATACCACCGACTTGCCGGAATGACAGATATAAAACGAAACGATGTTGTAGTTTTTAATTTTCCTGCGGGCGATACAGTTTGTGTAAATTATCAAGAAGTAAGTTATTATCAACTTTGTAGAGAATACGGGCGAAAAGTCGTGCTTGAAAATAAAATAATAAATCCTCAAACTGGCAGAAAACTTTTTGGCGAGATTGTAGTTCGTCCAACCGATAAACAAGAAAATTATATAAAACGTTGTGTTGGCGTTCCGGGTGATACTCTAGAAGTACGTGATAGACAAATATATATAAACGGAACTAATGGTGAAAATCCAGATGAAATGCAATTCGGTTATTATTTACAAACTAATGGAAGTATAATACATCCTAAAATTTTAGAGAAAGATGACATTACTGAAGTTGTGCAACTTAGAGATTATGGTCCTTATGATTATCACTATACACTTACAAATAAAGCAGCAGAGAATATAAAGAAATTACCAAATGTAAATTTCTTAGAGAATATTGTTGCGAAAAAAGGCGAACGTAATCCTAGAATTTTTCCACATCACGTAAATTATAAATGGAACGAAGATTTTTTTGGGCCACTTTATATTCCGAAAAAAGGAGCTACAATTAAAATTACAGTTGATAATTTACCTCTTTACGAAAGAGTAATTGGTCACCACGAGGGAAACAAGCTAGAGGTAAAAAATGACAAAATATACATTAACGATGTAGAATCTACCGAATATACATTTAAGCTAGATTACTATTTTATGATGGGAGATAATCGCCATAACTCTGCAGATGGTAGATTCTGGGGTTTTGTACCAGAAACTCATATTGTAGGGAAAGCAGTATTTATTTGGCTTTCGTTAGACCAAAACAAATCGTTGTTTGGTGGCAAAATTCGTTGGAGCAGACTTTTTAGCTTTATTCATTAATTTTTTTGAAGTTAAGATTAAGAATTACATCTATAGATTATTAACTAATAGACAATTTAACAACAAAACTATTTAGCAATAGATGAAAAAATCAAAAATATTTAAGGATTGGATTAGAGCAATATTAATTGCTCTTTTTTTAGTATTGATAATTAGAGGGTTACTATTTCAGTCGTATGTAGTGAAATCTACGCAAATGGAGAATGCTCTTTATTCTGGCGATTATGTTCTAGTTAATAAAGTTAGCACAGGTGCAAGGTTACCAATTACTTTATTATCTCTGCCTTTTACAGATATTTATTCTGAATTTATTCAGTTGCCATATTTAAGATTTCCATCATTCTTCGAAATTGAAATTAACGATTTATTGGTTTTTAATTATCCTGCAATATTTGATACTCCTGTAGATAAAGGCGATGCATACATAAAGCGTTGTTTAGGTTTGCCTGGCGATACAATTATGATTAATAATAAAATTGCATATAATAATAATCTTAGCTTTGATGAGAAATTAAATCTAAGATTTCAATACAGAATTATTACAGATGGAACAGGTTTTACAGATAATTATTTAGATAGCCTTAATATTACAGAAGGTGGAGTAGTTTCAGATATGGGAATTTTCGATTTTTTGATTAATGATAAAACTGCTAAGATTATTACTGATTTAGATTATGTTAGAAACGTTCGTATAAAAAAAGATTATCCTAGAGAGAATACAAGTTATACTTTCCCTTCTGGCAAATTTATTCCTTGGAATAAAGATTATTTTGGACCAGTTGTTATTCCGCAAAAAGGTGTGACTGTTAAAATTAATTATAAAAACATTGATTTATATAAGGATATTATTGATTTGTATGAGGATAATTTATTAGAGATAATAAAACATAAGATTTTTATAAATAACATAGAAGTTTCTGAATACACTTTTAAGCAAAATTACTATTTTGTTATTGATGATAATAGAGATAATGCAAAAGACTCTAGATATTGGGGGTTTCTGCCAGAAACTCATATAATTGGTACAGCCAGTTTTATTTGGTTCTCGTTAGATAAAAACAAAAGCAATATTAGATGGAACAGAATTTTTAAGAGTATTAATTAATTACAAACTCAATCTCTTTAAAATAATATGTAGATTGTATGTTGTTTTCGTTAACAATAACTAGCTCGCCTGATTCTAAAATGTTTATAATTTTTGCCTTAAATACTGTATTTTTTATTCTGAATTTGTGCCATTGGTTATATCTGTAAAGATTATCTAAATAATAATCGTTTATTTTAGAAAAATCACGCATTGTAAGCATTTTGTGCCAATAATCTATTTTTGAAAGTAGTTCTGTTTGTAATTCTTTTAGGTTGTATTCTAATGAGTTTATAAGCTTTAACGATACAGGATTTGGTGTTTGCTCTAGAAATTCTGTTTGATTTATATTTATTCCAATTCCAACAATAGAATTAGATAAATTTACTCCCATAATTGTATTCTCTATTAGTATTCCTGCAATTTTTTTATCGTTTACATAAATATCGTTTGGCCATTTTATTTTTACGTTTTTGGCATATTCTTTTACAAAAGAGAAAATCGCAATAGAAATTGCTTTAGAAATATAGAATTGTTGGTGTATTGGTAGAAAACTAGGCTCTAAAAAAATACTAAATGTAAAGTTTTTTTTTGGTTCGCTTTCCCAATAATTATTTATTTGTCCTTTGCCTTTTATTTGCGAGTGTGCAAAAATTACATCGCCGTTTTTTATTACTTTAGACTTTGCTAACTGACTAGTTGTAATATTTGTTGATTATACAGAATCTAATGTTATTGTTTTGTTTGGTATCATATTTTTTTATTTCATACCCGAGAAGTCGGGTATCCAGTAATTATTGTTCACTGGTTTCCCTACTTCCAGGGAATGAATTTGATGTTATAATTCTTATTTTACTGGATTCCCGTGAAAACGGGAATGATTATCTAAGTATAAAACTCAGTTTCTATTTTTATTAAATATTAAAACATAACTTTCTAAACTTTTAAACTTTAAAACTTTTAACTTGCAACTAGCCGTAGGCTCTATCTCATCAAATACATTTTGCCAAAACCTTTTTTAAAGAATCTATCGGCTTCGGTTTCTCGGCTTTCTATGCTTTCTCCGTTTATTTTTGCAAAAACTCGGTAGAAATAAACTCCATTTGCGAGTTGGTCGCCAAACATATCTTTTCCGTCCCAAGCGTATTCTGTAATATTTCTGCCAATGTGTAAAGAGCCAAGTTCGTCTAAGTCAATTTCTTGTACTAATTTTCCGGTAACGGTCATTATTTGTATTCTTAAATCTGTAGGAACTTCGTATCCTGTAAGAACAAATACAAATCTTGTTGATGTAGAAAATGGATTTGGATAATTAAAAATATTTGTAATTGTAGATTTATTAATTACCTCGAAAGTTATTGTGTAATCGTTCTCGCCAGATTCGTTGCTAGATTTATCTTGTGCCTGAACTCTTAGTTGGTATTTTCCATCTTCTTCGAAAAACGGATTGTACTCAATTTTAAAACTATTATCTGGCATTTCGGCAGGAGTATAAAGCATAATTTCTGCTCCTGTTGTCGAACTTATAAACGGAACTTTCTTTTCGTTGCCTGTGGTTAGCGAAGTTATGTAAACAGCAAATAGCGATGTGTCGTTAAGTTCTAAAAAATTATTTTCGTCTTTAAGCTTAATTTTGATATTTGGTTTTGCCGAAATTATATCGCCATCCATAATATGAACTCCATCGAAAGTAATATCTAGCAAAGGATTTGTTCTGTCCGACGCAACATAAAAAAACTGTTCTGCTATATTATTAAAATGATATTG
>DAOVTE010000053.1 GCA_030627705.1 Bacteroidales bacterium | reverse complement strand
CAACGTTCAATGTTTTTAATAGAGGTTTTCGTTTTTTCCGCATAAAAAGGGGTTCTATTTCCTGGGTAATTATTTATTAATTGATACAATGTTTTTACTCCCTCATTTACTCCCTCATTTACTCCCTCATTTAATTTATTTTTTTACAAAATAAATTCAAAACTGTTTTCATTTATATTTATTTTTGGTGGAATTACGCCATAATTATCACATATAGTAAAGATACGTTTTATACCTGAACCGTATTTTTCAATTACTCCTATTTCTTTAAATGCATCTGCAATAAGTTTATTTCTTGTTTGAGATGAATATTTAAAATTTAATAGATTTTCTAATGTTAAGTCACCATATAAGCCACCCGGATTATAAAACTCTATTCTGTCATCATAAATTTTTATTATACTTCCATTACTACTTCTGTAATCTCGATGCACTAACATATTAATTACTATCTCTCTAATTGCCTCTAATGGATAATCGTATCGTTCTGTATGCTGAGGCTTACTTGTAATTACTAGTTCTACCATTAAATGTTTTTTAATAAAAGCAATAATTTCATCTAATTGGGTAAAAAGGTCATCGTTAATTGATAATGTATCAATAATGGTAATATCGGTTTTAAATCTGCCTATTTGTATATCGCTAACAAAACTACCATTTTTTACAAAAAGTAAATATGCACCATAGGTTAGTTTATTATCTCGCAATATATTTTTTAAATTTAGAAAGTCTAAAGCAGCATAATCAACCTTTGTCTTGTGTTTTTCTTCATATTTTTTTATAAATAAATTCACTTTTTCAATATCAATATCATTGATGCTATTAATGGTATCGGGGTAGTAATCCCAACTACTATTAATAGTTTGTAAATGCATATTAGATATTTCATCTAAACTCATTAAATGATTTGAATTTTGATGACGTTTAAAATACTTAGATTTATAATTGACTGGTTTAACAGGGTATTCTTTCACATCTATTATTACAATTGTAATAGATGTAATTTTTAATACCTCTATATCTGGGATTATTTGTGGTGTTGTGTTTTGTTTAATTTCATTAAGCCATTTCTGTATAGTTTCTTCGGTTAAACTAACCCCTTTTAATTCGCTATTATTGTTTATTCCTATTAATACTTTCCCTCCTTTGCTATTAGAAAAAGCAACTACCGTTTCTATAACAGATTTTGTAAACGATTGTTTAAACTCAACAGTTTCTGTTTCGCCTTGTTCTATTATATTTTTTATTTCTTTTTCGGTCATTTTAGTTGTTCAGTTTCACAGTCTGCTTAAATTTTAGTACTGCAAACTTAGGTTCTATTACGTTATTACGAACGGTAGTAAAGTAATCTAATTATTAACTGTTATTTCTTTCAAAATGTTTTTTTGTCGTTCATTTACAGGGACATTTACAGGGACATTTTTTTTATCTATTTTTATATGTTGAATACTACAATACATAATAACCTCCTGTTTTTTTACTACCACGGCGTTCAATTAATTTTTGCTTAATAAATAAGTTAATGTATTTATCAATAGTACTAAATGGAATTTCTAATTCAACAGATAATTCTTTTGCTTTAATACCTTGTTTTTCTTTAATTTTATTAAAAACAAGTATTTGTCGTTTGTTTAATTCGCCATTTAATTCGCCATTTAATTCGCCATTTAATTCGCCATTTAACTTTTGTTTATACAAAATTATCTCAAAATCGTTTTCATTAACTTTAATTTTTGGAGGAATTACGCCATAGTTTTGGCAAATAGTAAAAATTCGTTTAATCCCAGAGCCATACTTTTCAACTTTACCTATTAATTTAAATGCTTTTGCAAGCATTTTATTTCTTGCTTTAGGTTTGTAATTAAATTCTAGTAAATCTGCTATGGTTAATCCTCCGTACAAACCACCAGGGTTATAAAACTCTATTCTATCGTCATAAATTTTTATTATACTCCCAGAACTATCGCGATAATCGCGATGTATAAGCATATTAATTACAATTTCACGAATTGCTTCAAGCGGATAATCGTATTTTTCTGTACGTTGTGGCTCGCCTGTAATAATAAACTCAACCATTAAGTGCTTTTTAATAAAAGCAATAATCTCGTTAAGTTCGGTAAAAATATCAGCATCTAAATTTAGACTGTCAATAATTTTGGTAGGACTTTTAAACCTACCTATTTGTATGTCGCTTACAATACAAAGTTCTTTAGCAAACAATATATATGCACCAAAACTTAGTTTATTATCTCTTAAAAACTCTTGTTTTACGAGAAACTCGATTGCATTATAATCAACTTTTGTATCGTTCCATTTTTCGTATTCTTTAATGTATTTTTCAACTTTTTCTAACGATATATGCTCAAAATTATGATTTGGATCGGGGTAGTAATCCCAACTACTATTAATTGTGCGTAAATGTTCGTTTGCTACTTCTGTTATACTCATTTTATGATTTGAGTTCAGAACACGCTTGTAATATCTATCTTTAAATGATACTGGTTTTATAGGATATTCTATAACTGAAAATATAATAATCGACTTTTTATTGATTTTATAAATATCAACATCTGGTACTATTTGAGGATTTGTATTTTGTTTAACCTCGTTTATCCATTTTTGCACTGTTTCTTCGTTAGTAGAAACACCTTTTATTATACCAATATTACTTACACCTATAAATACTTGCCCGCCCTTGGTATTAGAAAAAGCAACCAGAGATTCTATAACAGCTTTTGTAAACGATTGTTTAAATTCGGCAGTTTCTGTTTCGCCTTGAGAGATAATATTTTTTATTTCTTTTTCGGTCATTTTAGTTGTTCAGTTTCACAGTCTGCTTAAATTTTAGTACTGCACTCCCCTCGTCCTCGTTTGTAACGAGGATGTTTTGCTTTTGTTAGTTTGTCTCTGTTATTACAAGCGGTAGTTGAGTAATCTGTTTATGTTTAGGAGGAATTACTCCATAGTTTTTGCAAATCTCAACTGTATTATCGGTAGAGCAATAGTCGGTAATAATTAATTCGATATTTTGGTAAGTTTTATTATATGCACTTTCTAAAGTTTCAATTATATATTTCGATAAGTTGTATGTAATTACTATTATTGAAACTAAAGGTCTATTTATATTCTCTGTTATTATCGTTCTATTATTCTTGTATAAATTTTGTGGGTTAATTTAAATTTCCCAATACCCACTTTTATCAGGTCCTATTCGTTTTAGAATGTTTAGTTCTTTTAGTTTTTTTAAATCACGTATAATTGTTAATCTCGTTACATTATATTCTTTTGCCAACTGGTTTATTGTAACTATTTTATTATTTTTAATTGTATTAATTATCTTAATTTGCCTATCATTTACAGTATCATTTACAGTATCATTTACAGTATCATTTACAGTATCATTTTGTTTTTCTGTAGATTTTTTAAGGGGTATTTCTGTAATAAAAATATCTTCTTCGTTAAATATAATATTTTTGCTGTTAGAATACGGCTTAGTATATTTATAAACATTAGCTATACCTGTTCCTAATTCTTCGCTATGCCCTATTTGTGTAAATATTCTAGCAATATCGGGGTTTTTAGGAAATGGTTCGTAATTACCAGGAGTTAATTCTCGGAAACGATGTGCTTTATTTGCGTTTTTTGCAACAACTTTATCCTTATAAATAATAAATGTACTTGGGTATGCATTTAAATACTCTCTATGAATTAACATATTTGCAACTATTTCTCTAAAAATTTTATCTCGCAAAGAAACACGTTGCACTCCATCTAAATAAAACTTATCTGAAAGATGTTTTGCTACAAATGCCATTAATTTATCGTAAGTCTCCACTAGATTACATCTAATATTTTCTCTGTCGTCGTAGCGGTCGGTATTATCTATTCTAACAAGTGCATCAATTTTATAATGTGGCACAGCACTTCCTATAACCTCTGGTTTGCCAAACAATAATATTGCCGATAAGGTAAAGCCCTCTTTTCCTGTATTATAATCGTTTCGGTAAAGTCCAGATATTCTGTAAAACTCCTTATTCGATAAATTATTCCATGGATGCTCTGGTCTATTAATACGCATCATTTTGCGAACCTTTGCAACAACACCATCGGCAAAATCGCTTTCTTTTAAATATGGATATATTCTGTTTTCTGAATATTCGGTTGATTTTCTACTGTAAATTTGCTTAATTTGGGTATCTGTTATTAATGCAAAATCTCCATCGGCACTTCTATCGTATATTTGCCCGACTGTTTTATGTACTTGCGACGATATGGGAATAAATATATAAATAAGAGTTTTATTTTTATATTTAACAATTTTAGGCTCTAATAAAAACGCGGGGAATAACTTTTGAGGGTTATTACTTAAATTTGTAATTTGTTTAATAAGTAGTTCTGCTTTTTTAGGATTTACACCTTCAATTTCTTTATTGTCGAATATACCTAACACAATTTCGCCACCCTTTTTGTTTAAAAAAGAACATACTGTTTCGAATAAATTTAATGGCAAATCGTTTTTTGCTTTTTTAAATTCAATAGTAAGACTTTCGCCTTGAGAAATTATATTTTTTAGTTTCTTTTCGTTCACTCTGTAAAGGCATTCTAATTATATTATTTCTTAAATTGTTTTATTAAAATTTTAATACCTAACTCTTTATAAGAATATATGCTAGAAAAAATAAGCATTAGACTTTCGTTAATATAATTATCGATTAAAATAATTGATTTTTTAGCTGTTTTAATAAGTTTTGATACGAATACATAGGCATCGAATATTTGACCATTGTAGAATATTCCTTCGTTAGTTGGTAAATTTGTGTTAATAATTTGTTTTAACTTATTATCGTGTTCGTTAACCTTATTTTCTAATTTTTTAACTTTATCGAAAAGTAAAACGTTCTCAGAAGTAAACTTTCTAAAATTAACAAATATTCTAATTATTTGAATACTAACATCAATTGCAATTTTGCTGCTTAAAACAGATGCTACCATTGATGCACCTTGTTCTGTAAAAACATAAGGTAATTTTCTTACTCCACCTCTATTTGAATTTGATATCACAAATTGTGATTTCAAACCATCAAACTCATTTTTAGAAAGTTGAAACATAAAATCATTAGGAAATCTTTCAATATTTCTTTTTACAGCTTTATTTAACACCCTTGTTTCTTTTTGATATAAATCGGACAAATTCTTATCTAGCAGAGTGTTTTCCGTGGATGGTAAAAATCGGTTTAATGCTAGAGCTGTATTGCTCTTCTTTTATATTAAAATTTTCACAACCACTTTTTTAATATTTTCTGAGTTTTTATAAAAAATACCTGGAAAGTGTAAGTCGTTTGGAAAAAACATTGCCCATTTCTGAGGTTCTAATATTAGTTGTGTTGATTTTGTCTTATTGTATAGTATGTAATCGCTTTCTTTATCGTATTTTTTGTATACTGTTTGATTATTTAGGGTTTCGAATTCGATAATTTCTGTTCCCTTTAATATATACTGTAAATCGATATATTTTTTGTGAGCTTCTAAAATATTTTGTTTATTTTCTTGTGTTGAGTATTCGTTTACAAGAGCAAAAATATTTTCGCCATCTATATTGTGTCTTCCTGCCGATAGGTTATCAAAATTTGTATTTACTATATATTCAAATGCTATTTTAATTCTATCGTTTAGATAATAAATTTCTCTGTTGTTAATTGTATCTAATATCATATTTAAATTTTTTATAAAAAATTACATTTCTATGCGCTCTATGTAATAGTTAGGATTAAGTGTTTTATCAATTTCTTTTGCAAACTTTTTTGCTTTCGCTTTATTTGACTCAAATTCTTTATCAATTTCAGCAAGTACCTCAATAGGAACAGCTAATTGTTTTCTAGAGCTATTAATTTTTAATAATTCGGGCTTTGTTTTAAGTATATCAAAAACATCTATAAGGCTTGGTATAGATTCTGGATTGAAATTACTGAAGATATTTCGTAAGAATTTGTAATCTTCAGGATAGTCAAGAGTTATTCTAATATTATCCTTAAATGGGCTATTATCTACTTGTAGATCTGCAACATTAAAGAAATCAGATCGGTTAATAAATGGCCCCCAAACTTCTGTATCGGAGTGTTTTTTCATAAAATTAACCACCCTAAGTGTTTTAGTATCTACCAGATAGGTATTGCATCCTATAGGTAATCCTTTTGTGATAATAAAATCGTGTTGATTTCTTTTATACATATCAACCATAATATTTGATGCGTATATTGAGAATAGAGGGTTGTCGGCGGTAATGCTAACAAAGGCATCGTAACCATAGTATTTTGCTGCTGCTAGTAATCTTTCTAATACATCGTCTTCGGAACCAGCAAAAAACTGAATGTTATTCGAAATAGCATTGTTGTAAAGTACAGAATCTTGGGAATTAATGGATGTGCACAAAACTACCCCATCTACACCTTCTACTTTTTTTGCTCTTTCTATAACTCTATCTAAAACAGACTTGCCATTTATATCTAGAAGTATTTTTTGCTTTAGTCTGCTACTTTTTAATCTCGCTGTAATAAAAAAACCTATTTTCATTTGTTTAAATTTATTTTGTGAAATATATTATTATTCTAAATCTGTACTACTTATACAATATCCTTTTTTTAAATTTTTCGTAAACGTTTTGTTTAAACTGCTTAATATATCTACTTGTGATAAATTTGAGCTTTGTCCTGTTCGTTTAAAATCGAAGACCTCTAAAGTTAGTTTTTCGCCATTTTTAATGTCTTGGTTAAGTATTGCTGCTTTTTTCATTGCACCAAAAGTCGAATATGATTTTTCTCCATCGTTTAAACTCAGTTGCCCACCTCCTTTAATTGCAGAAAGAATATTTAATTGTTCGTGTATTTTATTAAAATTTTCTATGCTAATTGCGGCTTGCCAATCTGTTCTCCCTTCTCCAGTATTTGTAGTCACGTGTTTTTCTATAAAGCTCATGTTTTGCGCTGCACCTAATGTTGTAATCAACACATTATTTTTATTATTCCAAGCGGTATGGTCTGCATAGCCGTGTTTGTACATTGGATATAAGTTAATTATTTTGTTGATTTTTAAGAAATTAATATCTTCGTATTTTGTAGGGTAATTTTGGAAACCATGCATTAGAATAATATTATCGGAATCTATTAAGTTTATTGCTTCTTCTACTTCATAAACATCGGTACCTCCAATACCAAGAACTACTGATGTGTTTTTGTCTAATTTTGACTTTAAATGATTTAATAGTTTTATATCGTTTAAACAAACCGAGTGAATTTCTACGAGTTCTGGTTTATATTTCATGCCAAAATCAATAGCTTTTTTATCGTTAAATAGTAGCATTAGTTTTTTATTATTCTCTAATGCGATATTAAATATATTATTCCATTGTTTTTCGGAAAAGATACGTTCCTTAGCCCAATTGTAACCAGGATGATCTGTGTG
Organism: Bacteroidales bacterium; assembly: GCA_030627705.1. Lineage (GTDB taxonomy): Bacteria > Bacteroidota > Bacteroidia > Bacteroidales > JAFGXI01 > DAOVTE01. The sequence goes on along the minus strand of DAOVTE010000053.1, from coordinate 6,774 downwards.
CATATATTCATCTACATCTAAAGTAATATGGAATTTTATATAATCGGCTTTAGTTTTTATAGATAATTCTGTAACTAGATTCTTAAAAAAGTTATAATCACCATCGTGATGCCAAGCGGTTTCTGCTATTAATTTCATAATTATTCTAAATGTTTAATTAAATTACGAGTAACTATATTTGCTCCTTTTGAGTTTAAATGATCGATGTTTCTGTAAAATGAATTGTCTAATACAGTATCGATATTTATAAATTTATATTCTGTTGAAAGTTGATTAATAATTGAGTCGTAAGCGCTAATATATTCATTATTAAAGAATCTACTAATGCGCTCACTAGGTAATTGAAAAATAGTTATTTCATTGTCTTTATTATCGATAGACCTTATAAATTCTGTAAATCTTTCTATTCTTTGTTTGGTAATTTGTTCTTTTTTAAAGGATCTATAAATATACTTCTTTTTATTCTCAGATTCTGTGTTTGTAACCTTATCAGAAGGAACAAAGCCCTTGTATGAAGACTCTCTATGTTTTTCTCCAAAGTTAAAAATGTTCGAAACAGCTTTTGTAAAGCTATTAAAAGACAGTTCTATATATTTATCGTATAAATTATAGTTTATTACTAACTCTTCATTTTTAATAGGTTCAAATAAATACCTATGAACTGGATAGGTAATAAAATTATCAGATTTCTCGGAAAATGTAATAGGCGAAATTAGCACAAATATTCTTTTTGGAGCGTTCTCTATAACTATAATAGCGTTATTATATATTATTGAATAAAAAATAGGCCCAGCTGTAGAAATACTCATATTGTATGTTTCAAGACCTAAACTATCAAATAACATATTATTTATTCCACTATAGCAGTATGAGTTTCCAATAAATAAAATATCGAGAGTTTTAGTATTTTCTATTTCGTTAAGTTTATAAATATTATGATTGTTGTGCGTTCTTTTATCTATATTATCAAAAAAGCCAATTCCTTTAATAATTATAAATGATAATAATGTAAATATTATTATCTTTAAAATATAATTTTTCATTTTACTTAAAATTGAAAATATATAAATTCTTCTTTGCTTCCACCATACTTAATAATAATAATAATTAAGACAAAATAAAATAACCACCTTATTGGTAATTGCTTTATTTGTGATACTAGCTCTAAACCATGCAGTTTCTCTCTATTTATCCACTCTAAAATAACAAGAATTAAGATAAATATTATTTGTTTAGCAGGAATTATTTGCGGTAAAGTAAATAGTGAATATGAAAATATCTTTGCGAGTATACTGAACGCAATATTAACATTATCTGCTCTAAAAAATATCCATGCAATAACTGTCATTAAGAACGTAAACCCAATCATTAATATTTCTTTAACATTTGGCAGTATTTTGCCCTTTGCTACAACAGAGGTATTTACTCTATTCTTATTTAAAAGCATTATTGGTAAAAATAGAAGAGCGTTTATTGCTCCCCAAATAATAAATGTCCAGTTTGCACCATGCCAAAATCCACTAACAATAAAAATAATAAATATGTTTCTTATTTTAAGAAAATTACTCCCAACGCTTCCTCCTAAAGGAATGTATACATAATCTCTAAACCAAGTAGATAAGGATATATGCCATCTTCTCCAAAACTCTGCAATGTCTCGCGAAAAGTAAGGGAAAGCAAAATTCTGCATAAGGCTAAACCCAAATAATCTAGCTGTTCCTATTGCAATATCAGAATAACCCGAGAAATCTCCATAAATTTGAAAAGCAAACAATACAGCTATCAACATTAATGTTATTCCATTATATTCTTGATAGTTTGAGAAAACTTCGTTCACAATTGGAGCTACATTATCTGCTACTACTACTTTTTTGAACAACCCCCATAATATTTGCCTCATTCCATCTGTAGCATTGCTATAATCGAAAGTTCGCTTCTTATGAAATTGAGGTAGTAAATTTGTTGCTCTTTCTATTGGCCCCGCAACTAACTGAGGAAAAAAACTTACAAATGATAAGAACGAAATTATATCTTTTGTTGGTTCTAATTTTCTTTTATAAACATCAATAGAATAGCTTAGTGTCTGAAATGTGTAAAAGCTAATCCCAACAGGTAAAATAATATTCAGACCTTGACTTGTAATTTCTTGTCCAAAGAAACTAAAAGCACTAACAAAGTTATCTAAGAAGAAGTTGTAATATTTAAAAAAGCCTAAGAATCCTAGGTTTACAAATATACTTGTCAACAGTAACAGTTTTCTTTTCTTTGTAGAACTAGAGGTTAACATTCCTAATCCCACAAAATAGTCTATTATAGAGCTGAAAACTATTAATGAAAGAAACCTCCAATCCCACCATCCGTAAAAAAAGTAACTAGCAATTAATAGAATTGCATTCTGTGCCTTAAGGTTTTTGCTAAATAACCAATAAAGGCCAAATACAATTGGTAAAAATATTGCGAAGTCTATAGAATTAAATAGCATAAGTTAAATAACAGATGATAGTGTATTAATCAAAATTTATATGAACAACATCTTGCTGTGCTTTCTCAAAATCTTTAGGTTTGCCAATATCTAACCAGTAGCTACGTATTGGATAATGAACTAGATTTAATCCTTTATCGATAACTACTTGCATTAAATCGGTTGCATTAAAGTGCTGATTCTTAGGTATTAGTTCTAAAATTTCTTTTTTGAAAATATAAATTCCTGCATTTGCATAATAGGTGTATGATGGTTTTTCTTTAAATGATTTTACTTTACGTTCATCTGTTTCGAAAATTGCGTAAGGCAAGTTAACATCGTATGGTATAGATGCTACAATAATATCAGCATCTTTTTCTTTAAAGCTATTAAAAATGTCTGCGTAATCTATATTTGTAAGCAAATCGGAGTTCATTACTAAAATATTGTCGTTTTTAAATTCATTAATTAAACTTACCGACCCAATTGTACCTAGCGGCTCGTCTTCTTCTACAAACTTGAAATTTATATCAGAATCTTTATTATTGCAGAAATCTTTAATTTGTTCGCCTAAATATTTTATTGAAAGATATTGATTTTGTATTCCGTACTGATTTAGTCTATCGATATTGTATTCTATAATTGGTTTGCCGCCAACTTTAAGTAAAGGTTTTGGTGTATTTTCTGTCATTGGGCGTAACCTTGTTCCTTCGCCTCCAGCCATTAACACAGCGTCTATTGGTAAGATAGTTTTAATTTTTTTAAAGTTGATAATTTTAATTATTTTATTGTTATCATCAACAATTGGCAGAATATTTATGTCTTTTTGTTTTGCTCTATTTATATCGTCTTGTGTAAAGTTATTTTCGTTTAAATAATAAAACTCTGTATGATAAAACTTATCTAATGTGTCGTTAACGTTTACACCATTTATTATTGCTCTACGGACATCGCCATCGGTTAAAGTTCCTATTAATTTATTATCGGAATCTAAAACAAATAGTACCAAGTATTTAGGAATATCATTCAGTTTCTTTAAAGCATCTATTAACGATGAGTTTTTGTTAATTGTGTGTTTCGATATATTATTTAGCATATATTTCTTTTAAAATATTTACAATTTTGATTGCTGTATTACCATTACCATATATATTTGTGTCTTTTGGCAATTCGATATTTTCAATTTCTGAGATAGCAGAGATAATCTTATTAGATTTAATTTCTGTTGTTTTAATATTTGGGGTAATTGTTCTTCCTTTTTGTCGTTCGCCTAAATTAATAACCCATTTTGGAAAAAATGCAGCTTCTGCAAATCCGCTAGAAGTATTACCTACCATAAAACGACAATGTTTCATGCAACTTAAGTAGCCTTTCATTCCGAAAGATTCTACCAAATGTACATTGCTGTTATTTTTACCATATTCGTTTATCTTATCGCGAATTAATAAACCTTGTGTATCTGAATTAGGCATTGTAATTACAATCTGATATCTGTTTTGTAATTCTTTAAATGCAGATAAAAGTTCATCAATATAAATTTCGTTTTTGTCTAACGAAACTGTTTCTGGATGAAATGTAGAAAGTATTGTTGGTTTATTTAAATCTATATTATAATTATTTAGAAATTCGTCTTTTGTAAATAGCTCTACCTTCTTAAGGTTATCAATACTTAATGCCCCAACATTAAACACTTTGTTGGGTTCTTTATTAATTTCTATTGCACGATTTTTATAGGCATTGGTAGAAACAAACAAATATTCAGACATAAGAGAAATGCTGTGTCTGTAAGCATTATCTATAGCTCCAAGAGTAGTTTCCCCTGCGTGAATGTGTGCAAATTTTATATTAAATGGACTAGCCGCTGCAACTGCTGCAAACATCTCGAACCTATCACCAAGTGTAAGAACTAAATCGAATTTATTATTGTTCCAAAAATTTGCAAATTTGCTTGTTGTTTCTCCTATAGATTCCGAAATATCTTTAGGACTATCACCTTTTGGAATTGTCTCTAATTGATGCTTTACTTCGAATCCTTGATTATTAATTTCATTAATGGTGTATCCAAACTTTTCTGATAAGTGTGTGCCAAATGCTATTATCTCTAGATTAAAGAAATTGTCTTTTTTTAATTCCTTAATTAACGGAAGGTATATTCCGAAATCTGCGCGCGTGCTTGTAAGTACTCCTAGTTTCAAGTTGTTTTAAATATTATTTTTTTTCACAAATTACTCAAATATACACATATGTGTTTCTTTAAGTTTGTTTTTTTAATTGTGATAATCAGTGTTGTAGTTTTTTTATCAACAAAGATTTTATATTAATAAATTATGTTTATTAGTAGTGGTTTTTGTCTAAACATTAATTAAATCATCTTCAACAAAATTCTTGATTGCTTTTTTACCAATAATTTCATTCCAAAGCATTGGAGAGATTCCAGTTCCAGGACGCTTAACCGTAATATTATTTTCGGTAAAAATTTCTCCTTTTTTTATATTTTTGTTAGCGACTATGCTTTTTCTGGCAATTGGTTTATTTTTTTGTTCCGATTTTGATGCTTTTTTAATACCGTTTCCCATTGCAATTTCTATATTTCGTATTGCCGAGACCATTGCTTTAAGTTCGGTTGGCTCTAGCGATGCTTTATGATCTGGGCCTTGCATTGTTCTATCTAAAGTAAAATGTTTTTCTATTACACTAGCGTCTAAAGCCACTGCTGCAGTTGGAATTTCTACTCCTAACGTATGGTCTGAATATCCAAAATTTGTATTAAATTCATTACCAATTGTAAGCATTGCATTTAAATTTACATCTTCCATTGGAGTTGGATATTCTGTATTTGCATGAAGAATTGTAATATCTTTTTTTGCTATTCCGTTTTCTGTAAGAATATTAAACGCATCGTGAATTTCCTGCATATTTGCCATTCCTGTTGATATGATAATTGGCAAACCTTTTTGTGCAATCTTCTTTAAATATGGATAATTTGTAATTTCTCCTGATGGTATTTTATAAAGTTCTATTCCTAAATCGAAAAGTAAGTCTATACTTTCTAAATCGAAAGGAGTAGAAAGAAATTTAATGTTTTTTGCTTTGCAATAATCAATTAAAATATGATGAGTTTCTTTATCAAGCTCAAGTTTCTTAATCATTTCGTATTGCGATTCAGATTTATCTGTTGTTTTATTTTGATAATCTGCTTTTTTTGCATTTTTAGAAATGGCAAGATCTGCTTTAAAAGTTTGAAATTTTACATAATCTACGCCAGCTTCTACTGCAATATCAATAAGCTTTTTAGCAATATTTATATCGCCATTATGATTTACACCTGCTTCTGCTATAATAATTGTTCTTTTCATTAAACTATACTGCTTGGGATGTTTACGATTCTATCTACAAGCCACTCAGAATTTTCAATATTTTCTGTTTGGCAATCTTTAAACATAGGCAAACGATTCATAAGTTCCCAAATTGGACGAGTCATTACACCATTTGAATTTGTGTATTCTAAGAACCTATCTCTTTCTTCTCTGTTTTTTAGTGATACTGCATTTAACCAATAGTTAGAACTTGAATTTTTTGGTTCTTTTACAAAATTAACATCTTTAATACTACTGAATAATTCTATGTATTTATTTGCAAGTGTTCTTTTAGATTTAATAATCTCTGGTAATTGTTCTATTTGTGCAACACCAAGAGCTGCAGCTAAATTTGTAAGTCTATAATTATAACCAATATAATCGTGTTCGTAATTCCACTTGTGTGGAACTTTTGCTTGAGTGGTTAAATGCTTTGCCAATCTTGCTATTTTCGCATCGTCGGTAATAATCATTCCGCCACCACCTGTAGTAATGGTTTTGTTACCGTTAAAACTAAGTGTTCCAATTTTACCAAACGTTCCTGTATGCTGTCCTTTGTAGAAGCTTCCTAGGCTTTCAGCGGCATCTTCTATTAATGCAATATTGTATTCTTCGCAAATTTCTTTAATTTCTACAATTCTTAAAGGATGTCCAAAAGTGTGCATAGGAATACAGGCTGAGATTAGTTTACCTGTTTTTTTATTGTAAGTCTTATTTCCTTTTATTTCAGTTTTTTCTTCGAGAAACTTTTTTAATTTTTCAGGACTTAAACCCATTGTATCTTTATCTACATCAATAAAAATGGGTTTTGCACCTGTATAAGAAATGGCATTTGCTGTGGCAATAAATGTAAGAGGTTGAGTAATTACCTCATCGTCAGATTTTACATTTGATAAAATTAATGCCATATGTAATGCTGCAGTACCATTAACTGCTGCAATTGCATATTTAGCTCCT
>DAOVTE010000148.1 GCA_030627705.1 Bacteroidales bacterium | reverse complement strand
ATAGTTCCATCGTACATAGCTTCGCAATTTACGGCAGGCATATAATATTTGCCTTTGTAGCTAGCGTTTAAATGCACCGAGAAGGTTTTAGAACGTAATCCGTATAAATCGAAATACGAATAAACTCTATCGTCTCTAATGTCCTCGTAGTCGGGTTTATCTACTTTAACCGACGAGTTTGTATCGAACAATCGTGAGTTTATAATTTCCCATCCCGAAGGAAAAACTTGCGATAATGCTAAATCTCTATATGTTTTAGATGTAGGATTTCTAACCGTTACAACCGCTTTAAAGTCGGTGCCTTGCTCTATGTTTTCAATATTTAGATATTTTCCGTCTAGAGTTTGATAAATTACAGATAGATTTAATTTATTACTGGCATCGGTTTCTGTTCCAATCTCTGGTATACCTGTTAAAATAACTCTTGCGAATAGAATTCCGCCCGAAGTATTCTTAATTTTTAAGCTGCGTTCTGTAATATTTTTTACAGGAATCTTAATTTGCACAATAGGTTTTTTGCTCGATTTGCTAATAAGTTTTCCGTTATTATCGGAATAAGAAAATTTAAAATCATCAACAGTAACATTATTATTCACAAATTTAGAAATTGATATTAACGAATAAGCAATTGTTTGCGTGCTCATCCAACCATTATCTGCCAAATCGCTAGAAACGGATTTTAAAACATCGTACGATTCCGATTTTTTGTTTAATAAATCTAGAGTTTCTAAAATCATTGCTTTATCTCTGGTTTGCGAGCCGTATGTGGAATAAGATCCAATGTAATTGCTAACTGGAATTTTAGATAAACCAGTAATTAATTTCTCTGCGGTTTTTGTTTTTCCTGCTAAAGCGTAAGCTGCTGCCAATCGCCATTTTGCGTTCTGCGAAAGGTTCTTAGCCGATTTTAATCTATTCATTGATGAAATATCTGGGCTGCCTTCTAGCGATAAAGTGTATAATCTGTAAGCCTGAATAAACTGCGAACTAGGTCCATCGTTTGTCCAATTAGAAGCTTTGCCTTTCTGATATTTCTTCCATTTATTGATAAAAGAATTAGAAACAACATAGCCTTTCTTTTTGGCTTCTACCAAGAAATGACCTGCGTAATTTGTGCCCCATTCGCTTACGTTAGAGCTTCCTGGCCAATATCCTAAACCGCCATTGCTTAATTGGAAGCTTAGTAATTTTTCTATTGCGTGTTTTACATTTCGCTCTATATCTTGCTTTTGTTTGTCGGTTAATTCAGAAATGTTTTCTAAATATAATTGAGGAAATGCTCCCGATGTTGTTTGCTCCACGCATCCGTGCGGATATTTTATTAGATACTTAAGTCGTTTCTCTAAATTTAATGGCGGAATAGAAGAAACTTCAACAATAACTTTATTCGTGCCAATTAATCCAATAGGCGAGTAGTTTATATCTAAAGTATTGCCCGCTTCTACAATTTCGGAAATTACATCGGTAGATTCTGGGTTTGGATTTTTTACGTCCAACTCTATATTATAAGTAGATTTTTTGCTTCCTGAACTTGCAATAATATCAACTTTACCAATTCCTATTTTAGAATTTACTTTAAGCTCGAAGAAAACAGTTTTTTCGTCTGGCTTTTTAAACACAACTTGCTGCGAACTTTTGCCAATTACTGTAAATAAATCGTTTGCTTTAATGCTTACTTTCACATTTTTGATATTATTTTTAATTGCAAGATCAGATGCTGTTTAAGAAATTTTTTCGCCCGGACTAAGCGTTCTAGGTAGCGTTCCTAATATCATTAAAGGCTTAATAACTTTAGAAACTTTGTTGGCTGTTCCGTATGCTTTTTTGTGTTTTGCTACAACCATAGTTTTTACCGAACCAATATATTTTGGCATTTTAAACTTTATTACTTTTTCGCTGCCACCTTTTAAATAGAACGGACCAAAAAACTTAACAACAGGTTTAAATCTGTTTGCTTTTTTGTTGCTTTTTCCGCCAGCAGAACCGCCACCACCAATGTTTAGTAATCGGTCTAGTTTGCCGCCGTACGCACCAATTACGTAATCGTAAATATCCCACGATACCACGCCTAACGCTTCTTTTGCGTAAAAATGATTCCATGGATCTGGAGTTGTAAAGTTTGTAATATCTAGTAAACCTTCATCAACAACTGCAACGGTAAAACTCATATCGTTGCCATTTTCTTCTTCAATTTTTATGGTTACATCGGTTTCAGATTCTATTTTATCTGGCATATCAATAATAGGGTGGAGGTGAGTTTCTGCATCCTCTACAAGAATTGGAACAATGCCGTAAAGTCGTATTGGTAAGTCGTTTACGGTTTGCGAATGTGGCTGAATTAAACTTACGTTGATGTAAGCGTTAGGAGCCATTTCTTTAGTTGCTTTAAACTTGTATGTAGTTTCTGTTTGGTCGGTTGCAACCCATTCTGTATTTATTATTTTAGTTCCGTTTTCTATAGAAATTAAAGCTCTTCCGCCTTCCGACGATGGAATTGTAACTATAATTTCGTCGCCAACTTCGTATTTATCTTTATCGGTTGTAAAGCTCAACATAGTTGCACCTTGCGAGTGATCTTTGTTTTCTCTGCTGTACCAACCTGGCCAATCTAGGTAAATAATTTTTGCTGTAGAATGCCCAGAAACTTTGTCGGTAGCACGAATTAAATATCGTCCCCAGTCTGGATAATTTACTCTAAATTTCCATGATAATTTTCCGTTAGAAGAATTTACAGTTTCCTTTTTTATAGGGTGAATGTACGAACGACCAATATAATTAGAAAGATATTCGTTCTGATTTTGCCACCACCAACGCCATTCTAGTTTGTAGATTTCCATTTCTACTCTATGGCTTAGCGTGATTGGTTTACCGTTATCGTCAACAATTACAACATCTGCATACTGATTTGTATCGGTAAGCATAATTTTGTTTTTAACTAATTTCCTGATTTTTATTCCCGTATACGATTTGTATGGCGAATAAGGAATTGATGTTTGATTAATACTGAAACTTCCGCCTGGCTCAAAAACTTTTGTTGTAATTACAGCATTTAATTTACCTGGAGCAATATCTCCAATTTTAAAGTCTGCAAGGAAATTTGCATTACCATTTTCGTCGGTTTTTCCGTTGAAAATTGTATTTGTTTCTGGGTAAAATCCTTTAGATGGATCGTCGAAATTATATTCTTTATATTTCTCGAAGGTGGTAGCTCTCTTATATAATTTCACATCTACTTTTGCTTTTAGGTTCTTGCCTGTTGCACCGTGTAGCCAATCCGAATGTAGATTAATAAAAGTTTCTGTAGATGCTTTTAGCTCTTTAGCTCCGTTAAAATCTAGTTTTATTTTTAAGCGGTTTGGCTTAATTGTTTCTACTTTTATTGTTTTGCTAAATTTTGTTCCTCCAACGTCTACTTTTACAGACCAATTCCCTGTTTTATCTTCTTGATTTGTTTTAAATTTAAACGTATAAAAATTGTTTGCATTTTTCTTTTGAACAATCTTTTTTACTTTCTGATAGTCGGTATTGTAAAGTGTCATAATAATCGGATGACCTTTTGGTAGTGGTTTATTTTCTTCTTGCAACATAAATGATACGAAAAGAGAATCACCTGGTCGCCAAACTCCACGTTCGCCGTAAATAAATCCTTTCATTCCTTTGTTTAGCGAAACTCCAGAAACATCGAACATACTTAACGATAACGAATTTCCGTCGTTTAATTTTACGTATCCGAATTGCGAATTATGTTTTGCAATTATGAATTGAATATCTTCTACATCTACAAATTTTGCAATACCATTATTGTCGGTAGTGCTACTTTTTATTAATTGTTGCTGATAATCGTAAATTTCAATATTTACATTGTTTAGTGGTTTTGTAGTTAAAATATCGGTTACAAAAGCAGTAACTGTATTGTTTTTTCCTCGTTTAACGATTATTCCTAAATCGGAAGCTAGGATATTTTGCGAGATTTGTCTACGTTTCCCGAAATATGCATTAGAACAAGGATTATTTCTATTGTCCCAATAATTATATGTGTTGTATTCGCCATAGTAGTAATCGTCGAAATAATCCCAAGAGATTTCTTTATTTTCGCTTGCTTCGTCTTCTGTATCGTCGCTAGAATCATCGCATTTGTATGTAGAATACGATTTTCTAAAGTTTATAGATACTCTGTAAATTGCGCCTTGATCAACTGTAATAAGTTCGTTTAAGTCTAGAACAAATCTGTTCCATCTTCCAAAATCAACAACGTTAAATTGATCTAGTTTTACTGTTTTTTCTACAGTTGTTTTTCCTACTTTGCGTAAATCGTAATTTCCATCTAAATTATTAGATTGCAAGAACTGCAGAATATTATTATTGTAAATTTTTGTTATTCTAACATCTACGGCATTAAGGTTTACACACTCGAAAGGTAGAACTAAACTTTTATCGGATTTAGGTAAAATTACACCCTTGCTTACAAACCTAACAGCTGGTTTAATTTCTTCGAAAGTGATTTTTTCTGTATGAGTATTTTTAAATTTGCTTTTAATTATATTTTGAACTCCTTCGTAAATTGTAAGGTCATATACGCCAACAAGTTTGCTTGCAGGAAATGCTTTGATAATATTATTTTCAATCTCGAATTTTAAATTATATGCATTCTTTATTTTTATTAATCCTCGTAAGTCTTGATTATCTAGCAATGGATCGGAGAATTGAATTTGCACGTATTGCTCTGGACTATTAACTACTTTTGCTGAAATAAATGTGAAATCTGAGTATGCAGGAATTGTAATTTCTTCGCTGCCAGAACTTTCTACATCTATTGCTTCTCCGTTATACTCAAGGTTAACAATTGATATTTTTTCTAATCTTTTAATACTATCTATCTCGAAATAGAAAATTTTATCGTTGTTTACATTCTTCCAATTTACCTTTAGTTCGTTCTTATCTTGGAATGCATGTATAATTTTTTTAATATTTTCTGCATCTTCTATATCGGCAGTTTGAATAAAGCCAATTATTTTTTGCCATCTTAATGCCTTTTTATCAATAGTAATTTGCTGATCTATTGTAAGCTCAAAGCTTTGTTTTATTGTTTTAAAATTGAAAATAATCTCTTGCAAATTGCTAGGTACATCATTAATAAGTTTATCTATAATAAATGTAAGTTCGTATTCTTGGTCAGAATCTAAAGTATTGTTTGGTTTAAATTCTAGAGTGTATGTGTCTATCCAATTTGTCGTTCCATCTATACTTGGCGAGAAATCAAATACATCGTTAATATTGTAATTTTCTTTAAGGTTTTCAACGGTATTAGATGTTAACCTTATAATTATACTAGCATCTTTAGGAATTATTCCTGTTGTATATTCTGTTATGTATTTTTCTAGCTCTGTACTATAAGTAGTTTCAGTATTTTTTTTAAATGGATTAAACACAACAAATGATAATATTGTAATAAATATTATTCCAGTAAAAAGTAGGCTCTTTTTTTTATTCATTTCAAATGTATTTATTTATTAATATCTGAAGTTTTTCGAAATCTATAGGTTTAGATATAAAAGCATCTGCCCCAACATTTATACTTGCAATTTCTTTGTAGTGATGTGCTGTTTGCATAATAATAGGTATTTTTGGGTTTATATCTTTTATTCGTTTGGTTACTTCTATTCCGTTAATATCAGGAAGTAAAATATCCATTAATATTAAATCAAATTTATTTGTTTTTTCGAATAATTTAATAGCTTTTTCGCCTGTGTCTGCATTAAATATGTTAACACCTGTGTGAGATAAAAATTCTTTTATCATTACGAAATTTATTTTTTCATCTTCAACTATTAAAATATTCTTGTTTTTCCATGCTTTTTCGTAACTTATTTTTTGTTTGTTAATGTTTGTTTTGCCTATTGGTATAGAAAAAATAAATTCTGCACCTTTGTTTTCTTTAGACTTAACATTTATTTCCCCTCCAAGAATTTCCACATAAGATTTACAAATTGTAAGTCCAAGTCCTGTTCCATAATAATTTGTGGTTTTAGACATTTCTATTTGGAAAAATCTATCAAAAATTTTATTAATTGAATCTGGTTTTATTCCAATACCTGTATCTTTTACATAAAAAATGAAGTCTTCGTCTACTATATTGTAGCCAAATTCAACCATTCCATTAGAGGTAAATTTTATTGCGTTTGTGATTAAGGTACTAAAAATCTGATTTAGCCTAAAAGTATCAGTAAAAATATCCATTTCGTTTGAGTTTCTAGGTAATTTTAGGTTTATCGTAATTTCTTTATTTCTTCTAACAATATATGTTTCGAATTTGGCTAATATTCCTTTAAGTAACTCATTAATATTAATTCTTGTAATATCTATTTCTATATTATTTACGTGTATTTTTGATAAATCAGTAATATCGTTTAAAAGCTCTAATAACTGTTTAGTACTGGTTTGTATGTTGTTAGTGTAGCCTTGTATTTTTTCTTTTGTTAAGTTTGGTTTGGTTAATAAATTGCTATAACCCACTATACTGTTCATTGGTGTACGAATTTCGTGAGATATATTTGCTAGAAAAGTAGTTTTTAGTTTGTCTGCTTTCTCTACTTTTTCTTTTGCTAAAATAAGCTCTGCTTCTTGTTTTTTATTTTTGTCAATATCAATTGCTAGTCCAATAAATGCAGGTTTTTTGTTAAACTCAATAAAAATAGAAGAAAAGTCTACCCATATTTCTTTTTGTTCTGGGTTAGTTATTTTAAATTCGAATCTATTAATATCAACCTGACTTTCTAGTCTAGCTTTATTTTTTTCCTTTACTAGTTCTAAATGATCTGGATGAATTAATTCTCTAAAGTCTTTTTTATTAATTTGTTTTTTTGATAATCCAGATAGTAATTCAAAATATTTATTTGTATAGATAAATTTATTCTCCTGAATAATAAATATTGCAGCAGGAATAAAATCACTGAAATATGAGAAATTTTCTTTGGAATCTAATAATAATCTTTTGTATTCTTCTAGTTTAACAATAATATCATTATTATCATCGAACAGATTTTTGGGATCTTCATTATTGTGCATATATTATTATATTATTTAGAATAATAAAAATATAAAAATAATGTTATTGATTTATGTTTTTGGTTAATTATTTTATTAATACTTTTGTTTAAAATTATATATTACTATGCTTTCTGTATTGATTCCTGTATATAACTATGATGTGTTGGAACTTATTTCTGATATCAATAAACAGTGTATTGCTGAGAAATTAATTTTTGAAATTATTATTATTGAAGATGGATCGTCTAGATTATTCAATAATTCAGAGATAAATTCGATAGTAAATGCTAGATACGAGATTTTAAAAAAGAATGTTGGTAGGTCTAAAATT
>DAOVTE010000108.1 GCA_030627705.1 Bacteroidales bacterium | reverse complement strand
TATTCTAAATCAAAAAAACTCTCAAAAATCATAAAAAAATCCCTTTTTAACTAAAAGGTCTTTGAAAAGCGATTACTTCTGAAAGTGCCTAACTAAAGTAAAAAGCTTAATAATATCTTTGCTTATTTTAATAGTTCTTGTAAAATCATTACCAGAGCCAACAGGCAAAATGCTAATCTTCACCTTAGATATCTCATTAATATCGTAACCGCTTTCTGTTTTGAATTTCTGAAAGACACCATTAATTACTTCATTAATTGTTCCATCGCCTCCAACAATAATTAGGGATAAAAATCCCTCTTCTATTGCTAATTTAGTAAGTTCTATTATGTGTCCAGAGTATTCTGATTTATATCTTTTTATATAAAATTCGTTATCAAATGTGGATTTTATACTCTCTGATATTGTCGAAAAATCTTTAATTTTTCTATTTATTAAAAATGCTATTTTTATCATAAAGCTCACAAAATAACTATTTTTTTAATTTTAACTGTAAATTTTTATATTTTCGCATTAAATAAAATTGATTTAGATTAGTTTAGTGTATAGAATTTTTTTACATAAAAAATAAAACATTTGTGAAATTTAATGCAAAAGAATATTTTAAGCTGTCGGCTATTTACACTCTAATAGGGGCGTTTCCTCCTATTTTGCAAATATTAATTCAGCCAATAATAGAAGGAAAAGATAGGCTAAATGCAATTGAGTTCTCAAAAATGGCAATTGCTGAAAGCATAACAACCTTAGCGTTTGTAATAGCTTTATACTCCATGGGTAATGCTATTTCTAGATTTTATTACGACTATAAGGACTCAAAAGAGAATTACAATAAACTTGTTTCAAGTATTTTTAATTCGATTTTATTACGAGGGTTATTATTGTTTGGTTTAGCATTAATTTTTGGAGATTATATCGGAAAATTATTTAATCAAATTGAGCTTCAAGATTTCTCGTCTTACGGGTATGCTACAATTATTATTGGTGTAAACAGAGCAATAAATATTACTGCTGCTGCACTTTACCGAAACGAAAAACGAGTATCAACTTTTATTGTGTTAAATGTTGCGCTAGGAGTATTTAGAGCTATTTTTCAAGTCGTAGGGGTGTTATACTATGATATGAGTTTTATAGGATATGTGTACGGAACAGCAATAGGAACAAGCTTCACAAGTATTTCTATTTTAGTTTATACATATTATAAATCTGGTGTAAAGTTAGATTTTAAGATATTAAATAATGTAAATAAATTTGCAAGACCACTTTTCCAATACGGGATTATATCTTGGGGTATTTTGTTTGCAGATAGATATTTTTTGGAATCATCGCCGTTAGAGCTTGGGATTTACGATACAGCTTTAAAATTTGCGCTAGGTATACAAATGATTATACAGGGCTTACAAGGAGCAATGCAGCCAGAAATTTTCCGATTAATGAAAGAAGGCGTGAGTAAAACGCAAGAAGATATTAAGAAGTATTCGCATTTATTTTTAGCTCAAAGTCAAATATTAATTGCATTAGCAATAATTCCAACAATGTTATACATAAATTATTTGTTCGAGTCTGAAGTAAAACTTGCTGCAACATTAGTGTCTATATTGTTTGTAAAATATATTTTAAGAGTACAGTATAATGTATTTTCGTTGGTTGTTTATTACGAAAAACGAACAAAATTCTTCTTTTATGTTAATTTGTTTGTGTTAGTTATTAACTTGTCGTTGAACTATTACTTAGTTCCTATATACAAAGCATATGGAGCAATATCTGCAGCATTTGTTTCTGAACTAATATTACTGATAACTGTTTATTTCTATCAAAAAACAATTGCAGATATTAAATGGAATATCAATAAATCACTAATATTTCCGTTAGGAATTGTTGCAGTTACTATTGGCCTAGAGATAATAAAAAACTTGTATAATTTAAATATATTTGTTTCAGCAATAGTAATAACAATTACAATATTTACTAGTATTATTTTGCTTTATAAACAGGAACTAAAAGGCTTAATTGATAAATATTTATATAGATAAATAAAAACTAATGAAAAACATATTCATTATATTATTAATAATTACGGTATCGTTTACGCAAGCGCAAAACTTTGAAGCAGGGTTGCTTTTGGGTGGTGCGTTCACGCAAATAGATGGAGATGCATCTAGTGGATATAACAGAATTGGGCCTCAAGTAGGAGCTTTTGTTAAAGTTGATTTGCAAAGAGAATTAGATGTTATTATTGAAATGAAATACATCCAAAAAGGAGCAAGTAATATATGGTCTAGTAATAATTCAAATTATGGATATTACGTAGCTAGATTAAATTATATTGAAGTTCCAGTAATGGGAACATATAAATTTGGTAAAAAGTTATATGTAAATGCAGGTTTAACATTTGGCTACCTTATTTCGGCAATTGAAGATAAAGATGGTTATGGGTTTTTGCCTGCCGATCCTGTCTTTCATTCTTACGAAATTGGAATTATTGCCGGCGCTTCCTACGAATTAACTTCAAAAATACTTGCAAATTTAAGCGCAGGCTATTCAGTTTTGCCTATAAGGCCTCACCCTGGCGGACAAGTTCGTTATTTTGATAGAGGGCAATACAACAATACAATTCAATTGTCGTTAATTTATAAATTTTTTAAATAGATGAAACAAAAAATTATTGTTGCGGTAAGTGGTGCTAGTGGAGCAATTTATGCTAAACAGTTAATAGAAAAATTGTCAGAAATTGATGTGTTTGTAGAATTAGTTTTTACAGATAATGCAATGCAAATTTGGAAATCGGAACTGAAAGATTTTGATTTAGATAAATATAATTTCACTACCTACACAAATAATAATTTTTACGCACCTTTTGCCTCTGGCTCTGCAAAATACAATGCAATGATAATTATTCCATCATCTATGGGAATAATAGGAAGAATAGCAAACGGAATATCTAACGATTTAATTACACGTGCAGCAGACGTTTCGCTAAAAGAAAGAAGAAAACTAATTATTGTACCTCGTGAAACACCCTATAGTTTAATACACCTAGAAAACCTTAAAAAAATTACTTTGGCAGGAGGAATTATTTGCCCAGCTAGTCCTTCGTTTTACAGTAATCCAAAAAATATTACAGAATTGGTAGATACTGTTGTAGATAGAATTTTAGATTTAGCAGGTATAAATATCAAAACATTTAGATGGGGAGATAAAAAAGAATAAATGAAAAAAAGAAACACTGACTTTTTAGTATTAGGTTCTGGAATTGCAGGTTTGAGCTATGCTTTAAAAGTTGCAGATTATGGCAAGGTTTTAATTATTACAAAATCTAAACTAGAAGAAACCAATACTAGCCTTGCACAAGGAGGAATAGCTGCAGTTATAGATAAATTAGATTCTTACAATAAACACATTGTAGATACAATAGATGCAGGTGCTGGGATGTGTAATCCTGAAGTTGTTAAAATGGTAGTTTCTAAAGCTCCTAAACTTATTCATGATTTAATAAATTGGGGAGCAAATTTCGATAAAGACGAAAAAGGAGATTATGATTTAGCTAAAGAAGGAGGGCATTCAGAACACAGAATACTGCATCATAAAGATAATACAGGGTTCGAAATACAAAGAGCTCTTACCGAAAGAGTTAAGAGCCACAAGAATATTACAATATTAGAAAATTATTTTGCAGTTGACTTTATTACTCAGCATCACCTTAACATAAAGGTAAATAGAAAGTCTGGGAATGTAGAATGCTATGGAGTTTACGCATTAAATAGAAAAACTAAAAAAGTAGAAACTATATTATCAAAAGTTTCTTTTGTAGCAACAGGGGGTCTAGGTAATATCTACGAAACTACAACCAACAATGAACATGCAACTGGCGATGGAATAGCAATGGTATATCGTGCAAAAGGTATAATAGAAAACATGGAGTTTATTCAATTCCATCCAACATCGTTGTTTAATAGGGGAGAAAGACCATCGTTTTTGATTACTGAAGCATTGCGTGGTTTTGGAGCTGTTTTAAAAACACAAGATGGCAAAGAATTTATGCAAAAATATGATAACCGTGAATCACTTGCTCCACGAGATATTGTTGCTCGTGCAATAGACAATGAAATGAAAATAAGTGGTACATATTCCGTTTGTCTTGATGCACAAAATATTAATGATGAGAAACTAAAATCTAACTTCCCTAATATTTATAAAAAATGCTTATCAATAGGTATAGATATTACAAAACAATGTATTCCTGTTGTTCCTGCAGCACACTACTCTTGTGGAGGTATTAAGGTCAATATTAATGGACAAACATCAATAAAATATCTTTATGCATCTGGCGAAAATGCATCTACAGGTTTACACGGAGCAAATCGATTAGCTTCAAACTCGCTTGTAGAAGCAATTGTTTTTGCCGATAGCGCAGCAAAGCATAGTCTGCAAAACTTAGGAGAAATCAAAAGCAGTATTCCTGTGTGGGATTACTCTGGAACTTCACATACCGAAGAAATGATTCTTATTACACAGAATTTTAAAGAATTGCGTCAAATAATGAGTAACTATGTTGGAATTGTTCGCTCTGACTTAAGGTTATATAGGGCATTAAGAAGATTAGTAATAATTTTTAAAGAGACAGAAAAACTATACCAATGTTCAATTCTATCAGATGATTTATGCCAACTTAGAAATGCAGTAAACTTATCTTATCTTATCATAAAAATGGCATTAAACAGAAAAGAGAGCATAGGCCTACATTATAACATAGATTATCCTAAAAAGTAATTTTTTTTTTGTAAATTTGTTGGCAATTTTAATGAATTTAACAACAAAAATTAAACATAACAAATTATGAAAAATACTATTACAGTAGTGCTTATTTCTCTTATCTTATTAAGCAATATTTCTTTTGCAGATGTTGTTAGTGAAGAACAAGCGAAGCAATCAGCAAAAAACATTTATTTTAATAGAGTTAATCTGCAGAAATTTGTAGAATTAAAAGATATAAATCTAACATTAGTTTACACGGCATACAATAATACAACACCTTTATACTACGCTTATAATGTTGATGGTAATAATGGGTTTGTTATTATTTCGGCATCAGACGCAACTCTGCCATTAATAGGTTACTCTTTCGAAAGAGGTTTCGATTTATCAAATAGTTCTGAAGAGTTCAAACTTTTTATGGGTGAATACGCAGAACAAATTGAATATGTAGAAGAAAACAATATTGCTGCTGATAGCAGAATATCTAACTCATGGCAAGAAAGCTATTCACCTGTATTAAGTACAAAAGGTGTAAATGCTACAGCTGGACCTTTATTATTAACAACATGGAATCAAGATGATCCTTACAATGAGGCTTGTCCTGTTGATGCACAAGGACCCGGTGGAAGAGTTTATGTAGGTTGTGTTGCTCTAGCAATGGCACAAGTTATGAAATATTATAATTACCCTGCACAAGGAGAAGGTTCAAGAACTAGCTACGTTAATTTTAACGGGGGTTATCCCACAACTACAGTTAATTTTGCTACACAAACATACGAATGGAGTAATATGCCGTTATCTATGACAAGTTCTAATTCATATCTTACTGATTTCTTGTTTGATTGTAGTGTAGCTGTAGATATGAATTATGGTCCAGATGGATCTGGCTCTAATTCACCAAAAATTGTTACAGCTTTAGAAACATATTTTAAATATGATACTCAATGTGAAATTATTGATAGAAGTAGTTATACAGATGCAGCATGGATAACAATAGTAAAGGCAGAAATAGACAACAATAGACCAACTGTATATACGGGTATGGGAACAACTGTAGGTCATGCATGGAATTGCGATGGATATAATAACGACGAACTGCATATGAATTGGGGATGGGGAGGATCAAGCAATGGATATTTTAATATTAATAATTTTACTTCAACAGGATATGTTTTAGCACTTGATCATACATTAGTTAGATATATTTATCCAGAAGCAAATTATCCAGAAGGATGTTCGGCAACACCAAAATTAATAACTGGCTCGCAAGGAACATTTGACGACGGTAGTGGTAATACTAATTATGTAGACAACGCAGATTGTCAATATCTAATTCAACCAGAATGCGGAAGCTCTATGGAGCTAGCATTTGATACGTGGAATGTAGATGCAGGCGATGTAGTATACATTTACGATGGTTCAACAACATCAGATCCATTGCTAGCAACTTTCGATGGAGCTAATTCTACTTCAGTTGTAACTTCTTCGGGAAATAGCTTGCTTGTAAACTTTGTGTCTAATTCATCTACAAATAATACAGGATGGGACGCTAGTTATAAAACATTAACCTGTGGTGGAATAAAAACAATAACCGATAATATTGGAACAGTAGAAGATGGAAGTGCTGACTGTGATTATGAAGCCCAAAAAATCTGCAAATGGTACTTAGAACCAACCACAACAAATAACACCTTTGAATTAGAATTTACAGAGTTTGAATTAGACGGAGGCTCAAATGATTTTGTTGCTATATACAAAGATAATTTTGACTCAAATAATGAAATAGGAGTTTATAATGCAACTAATATACCATCAACTTTATCAATTTATGGAGCTCAACTAATTGTTTATTTTAAAACAGATTATTCAGGCTCAGCTGCTGGTTGGAAATTTAATTACGATATAAATACAGATATCGATGAAAATAGTATTGTTGAGAGTATTAGTATTTATCCTAATCCATTTAACACTGATGCTACTATAAATTATAATTTAATACAAAATGGTAACGTTTCTATAGATGTTGTTAATATTCTTGGAACAAAAGTTGGACAAATACAGGTAGATAACCAAATAAGCGGAAGCCACAAAATTAATTTAAGTGAGATATCAGGAGAATTAAATAATGGAATTTATTTTATTAATATTAGAGTAAATAATACAGAATTTAATTATAAAGTTGTAAAAACAAATTAGTTATTAATTTTATTTGGTCTACACTAGCTACTATCTGCTAGTGTAGACCAATATTTTATTTAGTTGGAAATTAATTATACGATTTCGAACATTATAAACCGTTCTGCCATTGTGTAGACTTCACAAAACTTATTAGATGAAATTATCACAGTTTAAATACAATTTACCAGAAGCGCTTATAGCAAAAGAACCCGCTGAGAACCGAGACGAATCAAGACTGTTGGTTCTTCATAAAAAAACGGGTAAAATAGAGCATAAAATGTTTAAAGATGTCATAAATTACTTTAGTGATCTTGATATTATGATTTTTAACAATACAAAAGTATTCCCTGCTAGATTATACGGCAATAAAGAGAAAACAGGTGCTAAAATTGAAGTTTTTTTACTTAGGGAGTTAAATAAAGAGCAGTTTCTTTGGGATGTTTTAGTAGATCCAGCAAGAAAAATAAGAATAGGAAATAAACTATATTTTGGTGAGAACGATGAGCTTGTTGCCGAAGTCATAGATAATACAACATCTAGAGGGAGAACATTGCGTTTTTTATTTGATGGAGAGTATAGCGAACTTAAAGAAATGCTATATAAGTTGGGAGAAACACCATTGCCAAAATTTATTGATAGAGAAGTTAGACCAGAAGATGCAGAAAGATATCAAACAATTTTTGCTAAACACGAAGGAGCTGTAGCAGCTCCAACTGCAGGAATGCATTTTAGCAGAGAACTTCTTAAACGTCTAGAAATTAAAGGAGTAGGATTAGAAAAAGTAACCTTACATGCAGGATTAGGAAATTTTAGAGCAGTTGATGTAGAAGATTTAACTAAGCATAAAATGGACTCGGAGCAAATATTTATTACAGAAGAAACAGCAAACTCAGTAAATGCTGCAAAAGAAAGAAAAAGTAAAATCTGTGCTGTGGGTACTACAGTAATGAGAACAATAGAAAGCTCTGTTTCTGTTTCTGGGGAGTTGAAACCTTATGAGGGTTGGACAAATAAATTTTTATTTCCACCACATGATTTTTCAGTTGCTAATATGATGATTTCTAATTTTCATTTACCTTACTCAACGTTATTAATGACAGTAGCCGCTTTTGCTGGTTACGATGAGCTTTTTAGAGCTTATCAAGTGGCAATAAAAGAAAAGTATAGGTTTGGAACTTTTGGCGATGCAATGCTTATTATATAAGATATTAAAAAAAATATTAATACATTAGCTGTCGAAATAACGACAGCTTTTTTTTTAATACTATATGCAGTAATATTGCAAAGTGGATTTGTAAGAATATCAAAAATAACATTTGCCAGTTTTTAGGTAAATAAAATGAATACATTTAATACCTATGAAATACTTCATTTCTATCATCTTAATTTATATAACGACTCTTGGATTCTCGCAAGTAGATTCATCTGATGTTACATACATAATTTCTAAAGATATTATCGTAATAGATGTAAATTATTTAGGAATACTATCAAACAGTCATTCTATAAAACCTACATCCTCAGATATTAACACAGATATAATGCTTAAAATAGCAGGTAAACAAAAACATACTTTGGCAATTGGTGTGGGGTTAAATATTCAGAATTATAGAAGTGATTATTATTTTGTCGATTCGTTAGGGCAAACAACCTTGACTAAGGTAAATGAAAAATATGAAAATCATAAGAATAAATTTTCATTAGTATTTGTTTCCGTGCCCATTGAATATAGGTATAAATCGTTACCAGATTTTAGGAAAAGGAGCTTTAAAATATCTGTAGGAGGTAAGCTAGGATATAATATCCAATCTTATTATAAATATAGAGGAAATGATTATCGAATTTCAAGCACAACAAAAGATGTTAAATTTAAAGAATATAATATAGATAACCTTTCTATGTTAAAATATTCAGCTCATTTAAGAATAGGCTACGGAAAAATTGCTGTCAACTTTCAATATTATTTTGTACCAGTCTTTTTAGATAATAAAGGACCTGAAATTTTACCTTATTCTCTTGGAATAACTTTTATTCCGTTGTAGATGTTATATGGTTCTTAGATATAAGCAAACCTTTTTTAATTCTTCATACCCACGCAGGTGGGTATCCAGTTTTGTTCTTGTTAGACTTGTTTCCCGTCTTCACAGGAATGGGTACTAATTTTTAACAAATTTCTTTACCAAACAACCGCTACTAGTTTGTATTTTTATTAAATATATTCCTTTTGGTAAATCTTCGATTTCTATTGTTAAATTGTTAAATCGGTTAATTGTTAATTGCTTTAATACTTTACCGTAAATATCATAAATTTCTACACCCTCTATTTGTGTAGCAGTTCCCTCTCCTTTGGAGAGAGATAGGGTGAGGCTTTTACTTGCCGGATTTGGATAAACCAAAACAGAACTCGTCAACGTCTGCTTTTTTATATTATTGCCTTCTATAAATATTATGCGATTTTGGTTATTGTTTATTGATGTAACTGCTCCCAAAGTGGTATCTTCTGGCCAATAAGCATAGTTTACATATATACTATCATAATTATTATAATAGATTCTATACTTTATTAAACTATCTGTTGGGATGCTATCTAAAAATATTGAGTTGTGATATGTTGCATTATAATTACCCGCTTCGCCACAACCCATTCCTATACCATATTCTATATTTGGTCTACCACCAATAATTTTAAATTCTATTTCTAAGGTATCTGTTCTGTTCATTGT
>DAOVTE010000102.1 GCA_030627705.1 Bacteroidales bacterium | reverse complement strand
TTTGTGTTTTCTAATAACGGCAATAGATTGCGAAATGTTTAAGCGTTTACGTTCGTTACTGTAATCCATAAACGAAAACCCATAAAAATATGATGATATAAGAAACAAAAATATACTTCCTATTATGCTTAGTAAAGCTCCAATTATTGGTAATAACGAGACTATAAAAAGCATTATAAACAATCCGAATTCTATTCCTGCATTTCTTAATGCAATAAGTATCCCTCGTACTACATCTCGCATTAGCTGTTCGGCACTAAATGGATAATCTTTTCCTGTAATAATTTTTTCTGTCTTTTCTGATAAATAAGCAAGTATTGGCGACATTATTATTATAATTATGTATCCACCAAAATATGCTAAAACAAGGAACATTATAAGACTAAAAACAATGCCAATTATCCACGACATTGCACCTTTTAAGAATTCTGACAAGAAAAACTCTTCGCCGTTTAAACCTGTGGCTCCAAGTAAATAATTTTCTGCATACTCTGATACAATCGATTTTACTTCGAAACCTGAATAAAACAACAGTACATTAAACGCAACAGGAAACAGGAAGAACCACCATAATCCTTTAGAAAAAATAAGGTTTATTGCTTTTCCGTATGAAGAAAATCCTAAACTAATATTATTTGCATTTTTACTCATTAAAATAATATTTTGTAAGGTCGGCTTATTGTTTCTTTTAGTTCGTCTACACCAATATGTCTGCTTTTTCTTATTGTTTCTTTACCATCGAAAAATACTATTAACGAAGGGACTGTAAAAACAGATTCTTGCGACGAAATTTCTGGTGTTAAACTCATATCAACGTAGAAAAATGGGATTTCAGGATAGTTAGCCTCTAGCATTTCTTGAATCTTAGGTTTCAAAACCTTGCAAACATTACAAGTTTCATTTGAATAATAGAATAAGACACCTGCATTTTCTGCTTTTTCTTTATGATACTCTTCTATATTTTTTATTGTAATTTCCATAATTAATACGCTCCTATTGATAATAATACTAATGTGCAGTTTTCTACAACTTCTATGTTTTGGGATCTTGCTAATTTCGCCAATTCGTCGTTCTCTGTTCCTGGATTTAGAATTATTCTCTTAGGATTTGTTTTTAAAATAAAATCGTAGTATTCTTTTTGTCTTTGCGGATTAATATACATTGTAATTGTATCTATATCGTCTAAAACTGGTAAATTATTTATTATTTTTACACCCCTAATTTCACCTTTTTTTATTCCTACAGGAATAGTCTCATAACCATTATCAAGCAAATTACTAACCGCTTTGTATGAATATCTGCTTGTGTTTGTGCTTGCTCCTAAAACTATTGTCTTTTTCATATTTTTTCAACTAAAACAGTTGTATACACAGAAATTCCTTCACTTGAACCAACAAAACCGAGTTTCTCGGTAGTAGTTGCTTTTATAGAAACATCTTCTATATCAACATTCATAACATTTGCTAATTCTTGTTTAATTTCTGGAATAATGTCTTTTAACTTTGGCTCTTCTAAACAAATTGTTGAATCTAAATTACCAAAAACATAACCTGCTTCTTTAATCAATAGCATAGTTTTATCTAGTAATATTCTACTATCTATGTTTTTGTAATCGTTGGAATTATCTGGAAAATGATAACCAATATCTCGAAGATTTGCTGCCCCAAGTAGTGCATCGCAAATAGAATGTATTAAAACATCTCCATCAGAATGGGCAACTGTTCCTAAATCAGAATCGATATTTACTCCACCTAAAATTAAGTTTTCTCCCTTTTTAAGTTTGTGAACATCATAACCAAATCCTACTTTTATTTTAACTTTTGGCATTTGCTGATTCCTTTTTTAAAGCATCAAAATCAAACGAAAGTGTAAATCTTAATGTATTTTCTAATGGGTTTCTTTGCTGTGTTGGAATTAAATATGAGAAATCTATGCTGAACACATTTAATTTAAGACCAAAACCTACTGTAAAAAATTCACGGTTACCTTTTGTAGAATGCTCATTAAAAAAACCTGCTCTAAGTGCAAATTGTTCAGAATACCAATATTCCATACCAAAAGCAAGATTTATTTCTCTCATTTCTTCTTTAAAAACACTTCGTTGACTATCGTCTTCTGCATCTAACCTTACACCAGGTGCATCATAAAAAGATTGGTACATTCCTACAGGAAGAGATACATCTGGATCCATTCCATATTGCACATATTTACCTGTTACAGTTACTGTATCACCATTATCTAAAATGTCTCCAACAGCATAATATACAGGTGGTGATGGAACTAATAATTTTGAAGCTTCGCCAGTAATCATTATTTTATTATACTCATCTATTTGTATTGTTAGAGCAGATCCCATTCGTAAATTTGTTGGAATAGGGTCTTTATCCTCATTTTCTGTATATGACATTTTATTACCCATATTAGAGATATTTAAGCCTAAGCCCAAGATCGCATCTTTGCCCGATATCTCTATTTCGTCGTTTTGATAATAAACTGCAACATCAGCAGCAACCGACTGCCCTGGTTTGGATTCTACTCCACCTACATATTGACGCAAAGTCAAATTAGAATTAACATATCGCATTGCAATACTTCCTGATATCTTATCTGAGAAAAGTCTAGAATAAGCAGCATCTAATGCAAACTCATTTGGACTGTGTGTACCCATATTACTTCCTTGTTCGTTTGTAAATGTAATACTACCTAGCGAAAAATATCTAAGAGAACCACTTACAACTTGATTTTTACCAAATCTTTTGTAGCCTGTTAAGTATGCTAAATTAATATCGTCTACCAAAGCCCTTAGCCAAGGCGAGTAAGATAAGGACACTCCTACGTCTTGCTTAATAAACGAATATTTTGCAGGATTATAGTGCATTGAATTTGCATCTGGAGTTGTAGCTACACCTACATCACCCATTGCTCCACCTCTAGATTCTGGTGCAATTAATAAAAATGGAACCGCTGTTGTAATTGTGTTAATATTACCTCCCAATAACTCATTAGTGCCTCCAATTTGAGCATACGAATTTATTGTAATAAGTATTAAAATTGCTAAAAATATTTTTTTCATTCTTGTTTATTAGTTTGCAAAGTTGAAAAGTTAATAAAGTTGAAAAGTTTATTTACCAATACAAAACCTAAAAATTTATTAACATCAAGCTTTATTATATATTAAATTACACATCAAATAGGCTTATATAGAATAAGCACAGAAAGTGTATAAACAGCAAATTTAATATTTTATTATCTTAAGATAACTAATTTTTCAAATTTATTTACAACATTTCCATTTGAGGAGCGAACTTTTAGTTTATATATATATACACCTCGTCCTATTTTATCACCATAATCGTCTAATCCATCCCATTTAATTGGGTCGCTTCTATAACCATTAGAATAGATTGTTGTTTCTAAAGTTTTTACTAATTTCCCCGAAACTGTGAAAACTTGTACTAATACATCTAACTCTGAGTTTGGTTGATTATGCTCGAAATAAAACTCAGTACTTGTTGTAAATGGATTTGGATAATTTAATACATGGTCTAATACTAATTCAGAAGATTCAGCAACAATAAATTCTGTATATGCTTCGCTAGAATTATTATACACATCCCAAACTTTTACTTTAAGAGTATGGTTACCATCTTCTAAATTAGATAAAAAATACTCTACTTTTCCCGACTGATAACTGTCTAAATCTGACTCATAATACTCGTTTAATACAATTTGCTGACTTGTATTCTCATCAATAGTTGCAGTAATATCATGACCTATTCCATTTCCAACGGTATTTATTCCGTTAGAATCGGATACAAATGCTAAAATCATTGGGCTTTCATCTGTGATTCCTCCGTATGCAAAATTTTCATCGTTCATATACAAATCTACCTCTGGCCCTTGGTTATCATTTGATAAAGAATCTGCAGAACCACCTATAATAAATTTATTATAAAAGCCATTTGCATCTATATCATTATTATCAGCATAATAGCTAATTCTGCCACTATCAAGCTTATAAGATATGTCTTTAGGAACTATAAACGAGAATGTAAATTTTCCATTTTTTACACTTGCTTTTCCTTTAAACAATACGTTATGTTGATAATCGAAAGTAAAAGGCGTAAAACCATCGTTACTTAACGTTACAATAGTATCAAACTTATCATAGACAGTCGGATAAATAATCCCATTAAAATCGTTTAGTATTAAACCATTTTTTTCAACATAACCATCTACGGTTACCTTCGATAATGCTTTTATTGTATCAGTAAATAGAGATATATCCTTACCATTTATTTTTGTCGTTACTACATTGTGTTGTGGATAAGCCATCCTTAATGCAGGATCACCAAGCAAGGTAAAATTAAGTTTATTTGAATTTGAACCTCCACCATTTTTTGCTAATCTAATTAAGTCGCCAAGTCTATAATCGTAATTTTCGAACGCGTGATTATAAAATGAAACATTCAACGCAAAATTAGGTGAAGAATAAACCAGTCTAGTAGTTGTAAATAGAGCTATACCTCCTCCTTTAGAGTTTAATATTATTGTTTCGCCACCTGATGTTCTTTCAAAGTCATCGAATCTAGAAAACTCACAAGTAGCAGTAATAAACACTGGTAGTTTATCATAATTTGTCCAAGACATTATATCAGAAATAGTAATAACATTTTCATGAGCTAATTTAATTTCGTTTCCGTGACCAGTATAATTCACAATTAAGGCACCTTGCATAACACGATTCGTAACAGCAGCCGTAACTTCGGGATACGCTTCACCTGTAGGTGTTGAAACTTGGGGATATGCATCAAACATTATCTTATCAATATTATATTCTGGGTGTGAATCGTATACCTGATTTGCAAGAGAATTTGCTTGTGACATATGCTGATTACCATCTTCATCGTCACCAATAAAACAAAGATTATTCCTCCAATCACCCATAGTTGATTTACTCATATAACTCCTTACTTTTTCTACAATCATACTCGCTTCGGTTGTTGTCTGTACCGGAAATCTACCAACTCCAATATCTAAATCTCCGGAGCCTAATACCTCTATATTATCTAGAAGTCCATAATAATCATCTGAGACATATGATGATGTAGGCTTTAATGAATTTGCCGATTGATAAGTTAATATATAATTAGAATTACCTGATGATGTATTTCTGTTATCAAACGAACCATCTCCAAATAATAATAAATACCTTGGCATCTTAGTACTATCTGAACCTGCTCTATCATAAAGCATCTTCATAAAATTTCTAACAGCAGAAACATCTGGTTTACCAGATGAAAACTCATTAAATACTTGTTCCTCAGTTACAACAGTTACTTTTAAACCATCGTTAGATTTATGAATATCTGCTAATTTATTTGCGTAAGGTAAAAAATCAGAGTGCGATACAATAACATAATCGGTACTACTTATGCCATGTAGATTTTGTTTTTCTACACGACCAATATTAGTAACCGTTTTATATCCTGTTCCATCAAAGGCAATAAACTGTTTCAATGAATAAGTTGTTGTTTTAATTTTGTTCACTCCACCAGAATAATTAGATTGAATTTTTATTGGATTTATTGGATCAGTAATATCCCATACATTAACCTCGGAGCTTGTGTTTGCTAGTTGAAACTCTGTAATATTTCCTGTACCAACAGATGACAAATCCCTAAAATGCATTTGATCTCCATACATGCTCAACTTTCTTCTCGCATTAATAATAATGTAATTAAGCCATCCCTCTGCTTCGCTTTCTGGTTTATTATAAATAACATCAATATTTAATGTTCCTGTGTTTGAATTAAATTCGGTGATAGATACATTTACTCCTGCATAAGATGCAGTATAAGTGCCTATCTGCACAGGGCTAATAAGCATATTCTGAATGCTTTGATTATTTATCTTTACAGAAAAATTACTTTCTAAATATGAACGACCAGCAACTTCAGTTCTTATAGTTAACGGACTAGTTGTAACCAAATTAGGGAATGTAAATTTAAAGTTGTATTCTGATTTGGTATTAAAATATTCACCATACCATATTCTACCAGATTTTATAAGATTTTCGGACTCTTCCTCATGAAAAATAAAGTCGTTAAAACTATTTACATAAGTATTTGCTACTGAAGTATTTACTTCCGTCGTAATTGTCTTTGGTACATTATTGTTTACTGTTATAAAGTAATAATTTACAGAAGAATAATTATTTAATGTATGTCGGAATAAGCTATCGCTACTCCAAACAGTTGATGATTGTCCGTAAAATAAAAAATAATCTCCAGAATTAAATATTCCATCAGTTCCCTTATTTATATAAATAGGATTCTCTTGCAAATCATCATAATGAAATTCATTATTACTGTATGGTAATTGTTTTCCTCCGTTCCCATACACATGCACATTAGTAATGTTAGAAAAACCCATATCAATAAGCTCTTGGTATGTAATCTTATAAACGCCATCGCTTGCAACTTTTACTTTGTACCAATCTCCAGAACTCAAAACCGATTCATTAGCATAATTAATAATAGATTTTTGTATTTCTAGATTTTTTCCAGACTGCACATAGTTAATATCAAAACTTAATATTCTTTTAATTTCTCCTGTATTTGCGTCTTTTATTAATGGCACAAACTCTACATTTAAAAAATATTTTTTTCTTTGAATAGAAATAAAATGATTTATTTCTATATCATTTACAATATTAATAGTGTTTACCTTATAAAGATCTTTATTTGGAATTATCTCATACTTAATATTAATGATTTCCACTTTCGAAATATCATTTTGCGTATTTAACCTATATCTTAAATTCAGAACAGGATTAAAAAACTCATCGTAATTAGCGCCTACAAAATTTAATACTCTTTTATTATTATCTTCGTAAACAATAATATTTTCTTTCCACAATATTTCCTCGTGTTTATTAATATTTTGAGAAAACCCAAGGTAAGAAAGGTGTGTAATTATTAATATCAATATTACTTTCATAAATTTTATATTTTTTTTCAGAAAACGATTTTATCATATATTTATTGCACACAATACAACTATAATTCAGAATAGAATATTCTTTTAACAAATATATTTAAAAACAAAAATACAGTATTTTTATATTTGTTTTAGCAATTTGTTAAGTAAAATGAACAAATTCTCAACAAAATATTAATGATTTTGCAAACAAACATATGAATATTTTTTAAATAATTATTTTTGTATTATCATTGTATTCGATTGTATTAGGTTAAAAAAAGCATAATTGTGTTTTTTAATAATTATTTTTTTTGTATAATTGCAACTTGAAATTATATTGTAATGATAAAGCATTTTTTAAAAGTATTTATTGTATTTTTCTTAGGCTCTGTAACCGTTGCTAATGCGCAAGATCCTCAGTTTTCTCAGTTTTATGCAAATTCGTTGTATTTAAACCCAGCCTTTGCAGGTTCAGATATTTGCCCTAGAGCAACACTTAATTACAGAAATCAATGGCCGGCATTAGATACGTATGTTACTTATAGTGCATCTTTCGACCAAAGAGTTGATGTTTTACAAGGCGGGGTAGGTTTACTTGTAACAAGTGATATTCAAGCTGACGGTTTATTAAACACCAACACTGTAAGTGGTATGTATGCATATTCTTACAATATTAATCGAGACTTAACTATTAAGGCTGGCTTTGAGGTTTCGTATAGACAAAAGACATTAGATCCAAACTTTATTTTCCCTGATCAAATACACCCATTATATGGTGCTATATACCCTACTAAGCAAGATTTATCATTTGAAACTAATGATAATAGTTTCGATTTTTCTGCAGGAATAGTAGGTCACAGTAAGACTTATTTCTTTGGACTTGCGATTCATCACTTAACTGAACCTGCAGAAGGTTTTATTAACGAAGCAAGACTAAATAGAAAATATACTGCACATTTTGGGACTAAAATTCCAATTGAAGCAAGAGGGCACAAAAAAGGTGAATTATCAATTTCTCCTAATTTACTATTCCAACAGCAACAAAATTTTCAACAACTTAATTTTGGTGTGTATGTAAACAGAAAAGATATGGTGTTAGGAATGTGGTTTAGACAAAATTTAAGCTTCAAATACGATTCTTTTATTATGCTTTTAGGGTTTGTTCAAGATAGATTAAAATTTGCTTACAGTTATGATTTCACAATATCAAAACTTAGCAATAATAAAACATTAGGAGCACACGAGGTTTCAATGGGTATGACATTTAACTGTAGAACAAAGAAAAATAAATTTACAACAATAACTTGCCCTTCATTCTAGTTATTATAAAAAGATAATTTTTTAAAAAAACATATATTATGAAATTAAAATTCTTATTTCCCGTAATATTAATATTAGCAACAATTGTTTTATCTTCATGCGAAACTAAAACTTCATCTACCACAGGTTGGGATTATAATAATCCTGAGAATGGTGGTTTCCAATATGTTTTTGAAGAAGAGCAAGAAACTGGTCCTGGACTAGTTTTAGTAGAAGGCGGAACATATTCTATGGGAAGAGTTGAGCAAGATGTACTTTATTCTTGGAATAATATCCCTAGAAGAGTTACTGTTTCATCATTCTATATGGACGAAACTGAAGTTAAAAATGTTGATTATAGAGAATACATATACTGGTTAAGACGTGTTTTTATTGATTATCCAGAAGTTAGTATTATGGCATTACCAGACACATTAGTTTGGAGAAGCAAATTAGCTTATAACGAACCTATTGTTGAATCATATTTTAGACACCCTTCGTATCAAGAATACCCTGTAGTTGGCGTAAATTGGTTACAAGCTAATGATTACTGTGCTTGGAGAACTGATAGAGTAAACGAACAGATAATGATTGAGCGAGGATATTTAATTATGGACCCAACAGGACAGTCGGGCGAAGAAAACTTTAATACAGAATCATATTTAGCTGGGCAATACGAAGGATTAGTAAAAGATGAAGAACCTGACTATGATCCAAATAATGAATACAGAAAAATAAGAATGGAAGATGGTGTTTTCTTACCTAAATACAGACTTCCAACAGAAGCAGAATGGGAATTTGCAGCACTTGGTTTAATTGGTAATATGATGGCTAAAGAACGTGTATTCGAAAAAAGAATTTATCCTTGGAATGGTCATTACATTAGAATAGATGGTAAAGGCGATTTTAAAGCAGAAGAAATGGGTAATATGAGAGCTAATCATATGAGAGGCAGAGGTGATATGATGGGTATTGCAGGTTCTCTTAATGATAATGCAGACATAACCTCACCAGTAAATGCTTTTTATCCTAACGATTACGGGTTATATGCAATGGCAGGTAATGTTAACGAATGGGTTATGGATGTTTATAGAGATTTAACTTACGATGATATGGATGAATTTAGGCCATTTAGAGGTAATGTATATAAAACTAAGATTGTTGACGAAGAAGGTGCTATTGCTGAGAAAGATAGTTTAGGTAAAATTCAATACAGAGATGTAACCGACGACGAAGCTTTTAATAGAAGAAATTATAATACTGCAGATAATATTAACTATTTAGATGGAGATTTTGAATCATCTACTGATTACGAAAAAGATGATGTAAGTACAGATAATAAAAACTCTAATAGAATGTACAATCAAGGTATAAGAGGAACTGATGGTACTGTAATAACTAGATATAGAGGAAAAGTTGATATGCAATCTATGGTAAATAATAGAGCTAGAGTATATAAGGGTGGAGGCTGGAAAGATAGAGCATATTGGTTGGCACCTGGAGCTAGAAGATATTTAGATGAAGACCAAAGACAAGATGATCTTGGATTTAGATGTGCTATGGATAGAATTGGTAGTCCTACAGGAA
>DAOVTE010000024.1 GCA_030627705.1 Bacteroidales bacterium | reverse complement strand
AGATTGTAATTATTTTTTATTTGACTTTCACTTAAAAATTCACTATATTTGTTTCTTAACAATCTATATTTGTTAAAAGAATGAAAAAGATTCTGCTTTTTATTATTTTATGTATTCTTACTAACCAATTTGTGCTTTCTCAAAGCGAAGGAAATATTTGGTACTTTGGACAATATGCAGGAATAGATTTTAATTCTGGTTTTCCTGTTGCTCTAACTAATAGTGCTATGTCAACAGA
Organism: Bacteroidales bacterium; assembly: GCA_030627705.1. Taxonomy (GTDB): domain Bacteria; phylum Bacteroidota; class Bacteroidia; order Bacteroidales; family JAFGXI01; genus DAOVTE01. The sequence goes on along the minus strand of DAOVTE010000024.1, from coordinate 19,938 downwards.
AGAGGGTTGCTCTTCTATTTCAGATAGCTTAGGGAATCTTTTGTTTTATACTGATGGCACAACTGTTTATGATAGTACGCATAATATAATGTTAAACGGAAATGCGCTGTTAGGAAGTTTTTCGTCGACTCAATCTAGCATTATCACTCAAGATCCAGGGAATACAGATCGTTATTACATTTTTACTGTTGGTGAAACAGGAGTAGGAGGCTGTGCATATTCTGTTGTAGATATGACACTTAATGGAGGTTTAGGTGGTGTAGGAACTACAAAAAACGTAATATTACAATCTAATGTATCAGAAAAAATTACAGCAGTAGTTCATAATAACGGCTACGACCTTTGGATTATTACACAAGCTTTTGGCACAAACGATTATTACACATATTTACTTAGTTCAACAGGAGTAAATGCTTCAGCAGTTGTTTCATCTCCTGGAGGTATAATAACTCAATCGAATTTTTCATCATACTCAATAGGGTACCTAAAAGCAAATCATGGTGGAACAAAAATAGCAGCAGCAATAAGAGGAGGTAATTTGATCGAGATTTATGATTTTAATAATCTTACGGGAGCTTTGTCTAATGCAATAACTTTCCCTTCTACCTATTCGTTTGCATACGGAGTAGAGTTTTCGTTAAATGATAACATTCTGTATTTTACAACGCAAAGCCCAGGTCAGATTTTTCAAATAAATATGGATGCTGGGTCTTCGGCAAATATTATTAACTCAACAACACTAATATCAACCTTTAATAACTCATGGCCTGCTGCCATACAACTTGCAAACAATGGTAAGATGTATATTGCAAAAGACTATTCACCATACCTTGCAGTAATTAATAATCCTGATGTTCTAGGTACAGGTTGTAGTTTTGTAGAGAATGGTTTTTATTTAAACGGTATGAATAGTAGGCTAGGATTACCAAACTTTACTCCAAGCACTTTCATTCATAACGATTTTACTTATAAAAATTTATGCTTTGGAGATAGCACAATATTTTCTATTATTGATACTACAAATATTGATTCGGTTTATTGGGATTTTGGTGATCCTACTACTGGAGTCAACAATAATTCAACCTTATTTTCACCTTATCATATTTTTTCTGATTATGGTAACTTCAGTGTAAAACTTATTGCATATGTTTCAAATAATACCGATACTATAATACAACAATTAACTATTTTTCAATCACCAGAAGTTTTTCTAGGTAACGACACATTAATTTGTTTAGATAGCACTATAACACTTGATGCAAGTGCTGGATTTTCATATATTTGGAACAATAATCAAACTACACAAACAATTGATGTATCAACTCAAGGGATATATAGCGTTACCGTATCATCTGCGTTTGGTTGCACAGGAATAGATGAAATTTACATTACTGTAAGTCCAGATCCAATTCCTTTAATTACAGGCCAATTATCATTCTGTAGTGGAGATTTTACTATTTTAGACGTTGGAGACACCTACGATGGTTACCTATGGAATACAAACGACACCTCTCATACAATAACAGTAAATAACGGCGGAACATATAGTGTTACTGTATCAGATATATCTGGGTGCTCAGCTATATCTCAAGTTAATGTAATTGAGAATACTATACCCGAACTATTTATTACAGAATCTATTCCTATTTGCATTGGCGACGATGTAGACTTATCTGTGCTTGTAAATAACGGATTGTCTCCTTATAATTATTATTGGAGTACTGGCGAAATAGTGGATGCCATTATTGTAAACCCAAATATTCAAACTACCTATTGGGTATCTATAATAGACGCCAATGGATGCAATAGCGATATAACATATATTAATGTATCTCCACCCCTTTCAATAGAGATTGATTTGTATACAAGTGATAATCATATATGCCCTGGCGACAAAATATCTATTACAGCAAATATTACAAATGGATTTCCTCCGTATTTCTTGTATAATGAAAATCATGATTTAATATCCGTTCCTTTTTTCGTAAACCCATATGATACAACAGATTATATAATATCTATCATTGATCAATGCGAAATAGAATCGTTTGATACTATAAGAATATTTACTTACCCTATTCCTAATATTGGAATTAGCTGCGATTCTGTGAAAGGTTGCGAGCCATTTGTAGTTAATTTTAATAGTACATACCAAGCACAGTCATACAATTGGGATTTTGGAGGTATTAATAACCAATCTTTCGATAACAATCCTACACACATATATAATTCCTCTGGATCTTATGATGTAAAATTATCTGTTGTTTCGGATAATGGATGCAAAAACTCAATAACTGCACATAACATGGTTACTGTTTACGATAAACCAATAGCAAAGTTTATAAGTAATACAGAACGTGCGAGTATTGTTAAACCTATAATTTTCTTTAATAATCTTTCGTCTGGGCACAATCTATCATATTGGAATTTTGGAGATGGTGGAGATTCGTACATGGAAAACCCTTCTCATAATTACCAAACACTAGGAGTTTATAATCTAAATTTAATTGTAGAATCAACATTTGGTTGTTTAGATACAGCCATAACTGAGATAATAATCGAAGACGAATACACATTTTATGCACCTACAGCTATTAGTCCAGATTTTGATAATATAAATGATGTTTTTTATGTATTTGGAAATGGAATTGATAATAAATATTTCAGTTTACAAATTTACGACCGTTGGGGTGCAGTAATTTTTGAAAGTAACGACATAAATAATGGTTGGAATGGAAAAACTAAAGATGGCGACATTATAATGATTGGTGTCTACACCTGGAAATGTATATACAAGCTTCCAGATGGTAACTATGTGCAGAAAGCAGGAGCAGTAAGTGTAGTTAGGTAAAACAATAAAAACCTCCATTAGAATAATTTTAATGGAGGTTTTAAAGACAATTAGAAAAAAAATATTATCTCATATCATTAACTTCTACGCCAATATGTTTAGATTTATCAAATGTAAACATAGCATCAATCATATTTACATTAGGTATAAATTTTAATATCTTAATTGTGTAATAATTACCATCTTTTCCGTATTGTTTAATAGAATATATTTCGTTCTTAGTTTTATCAACTTTTAATTTTATTCTAGAATATTCCTTTTCTAAATCTATAGGATACAAATCTATTTCATACAATGCCCTTGTGCCTTCAAACTTTTCGTTAATAAATTTATATTTAAAACCGCTATTATACATTGTGAAAATAGTAGAAGGATTTAAAGCTTCGTCGTCATCTTCGTCTGGTTCTGTAATATTTACTTCATTGGCATCTTTTAAGTATGTATATTGGTCTTTGCCGTCAAAATAATTAACTGCACCCATTAAATCGACTTTATATTTATCTCCTTTAACCCAAACTGTTCCTTTATAGCTCTCAGAAATATCTTCTTGCGAGTTATCAATTTTAAAAACAAATTCAGCTTTTATTGTTTTATAAGTTTTTGTTTTAACAGATAATTTATCTAAAATACCTTTTGCTTTCTGGTCTTGAGCAAATAACGAGCTTACAGAGAATGTAAGTACCAATGTGTAAATTAATATTTTCTTCATTTTTTTAAGTTTAAAGGTTTAGTGTAATTACTAACATCTTTTATTGTCTCCCAATTGTTGATTCTGGATCCTCAAGCGTATTCAAAAACTGTTCCAAAGAATATTCGTCTTGATATAGAACGTCTCTAGCTTTGCTTCCGTTAAATGCACCAACAATTCCTGCTGCTTCTAATTGATCCATTATTCTTCCAGCACGTGCATAACCTATGCTTAATCTTCGTTGTATTCCAGAAGTTGATCCTTGTTGAGAATTAACAACTACTTTTGCGGCTTCGCTAAACAGCTTATCTCTTTTTTGTAAATCAGCTATTTCTCCTTGCGAATCTTCACCTGGATAAGCATCTGCTTCAGGTAATAATAAAGCTGTAGGATAACCTTGCTGACCACCAATATAATCAGAAATTTCTTCTACTTCTGGAGTGTCAATAAATGCACACTGTACTCTTGTCATTTCACTACCATTACTAATAAGCATATCGCCTCTACCAATTAGATTATTTGCTCCAGGACTGTCTAGAATTGTTCTAGAATCAACCATAGAAGTTACTTTAAACGAAACTCGGGTAGGGAAGTTGGCTTTAATAATACCTGTAATCACATTAGTAGACGGACGTTGTGTTGCTACAACTAAATGTATTCCAACAGCACGCGCTAGCTGTGCTATTCTTGCAATTGGCATTTCCACTTCTTTTCCTGCTGTCATTATTAAATCTGCAAATTCGTCAATAATTACAACTATATATGGTAAAAATCTGTGGCCTTTTTCTGGATTTAATTTACGCTTAATAAATTTAGCATTATACTCCTTAATATTTCTTGCTACACCTTTAAGTAGGTCGTACCTATTATCCATTTCTTTAGCAAGTGAATTTAGTGTAAGCACAACCTTAGTTACATCTGTTATTATTGCCTCTTCTTCGTCTGGTAGTTTTGCTAAAAAATGTCGCTCAATATTTTCGTAAACTGATAGCTCAACTTTTTTAGGATCTATTAATACAAATTTTAATTGAGATGGATGCATTTTATACAATAATGATGTAATAATAGCATTTATACCTACAGATTTACCTTGACCTGTAGCACCTGCAACAAGCATATGAGGAGCTTTTGCTAAGTCTAGCATAAAAATTTCGTTAGAGATTGTTCTACCCAAAACTAAAGGTAAATCCATTTTAGTTTCCTGAAATTTCTTTGAAATAATTATAGATTTCATAGAAACAATCTCTGGTTTACTATTAGGAACTTCTATTCCAATTGTACCTCTACCTGGAATTGGCGCAATAATCCTTATTCCTAAAGCAGCAAGACTTAATGCTATATCATCTTCTAGGTTCTTAATTTTTGCTATTCTAACTCCTGCTGCAGGAATAATTTCATATAACGTTAATGTAGGTCCAATAGTTGCCGAAATCTTCTCTATAGTTATTTTATAGTCGTTTAATGTTTTAACTATCTTATCGCTATTTGCTTTTAATTCTTCGTCGGTTACTTCGGTATCATTTATCTTATGATCTATTAATATTTCAACAGGAGGTAGTTTATAGTTTGATAAATCTAATGTAGGATCGTAATCGCCAACAGGATCTGTAGAAATGTTAGATACCGCTTCGTCTTCCTCTAAGATTTCTTTATTATCTACAATTAATTCTAATTCATTATTATCTGTAGTTAGGTCTGAATTATCATTAATGTTAATATCTAAATTTACTGGTTCTGCTTGCTCTGTATCTTTTTTTGTAGAATCAGAAATATTACTTAATTCTATATTTTTAGTATTTTCATACGTGGTTTCTTCTGAGTAAGTATCGTCAGTTGCAATTACTTTTTCTATATTACCAGCATCTTCGAAAGTATTATCTACAATTACCTTATTTCTTTCAAATAAGTTCTTTAACCACGATATTGAATTTTTAAATGTAAAAATGGAAAAAATAAATAAAGTTGTAAGCAACAGTAATAGAGTTCCTGTTTTACCAATTACCGAATTTAACCAATTACTAATGTAGTATCCGTGAGAACCTCCAAGAAAAAAATATTTTGTACCAAATGTATATCCAAGTACAATAGATAGCCAAATTGTAAGTATAATGGAATATTTAATTGCTTTATTAAGAGGTATAGGTTTGTAGTTTAAGAAAAATAAGCTGAATAATCCTAATACAAATATTATTGGGAATGATGCTAATCCAAACCATTTGTGTATAAATAAATATGAAACTTTCGCTCCTATTTTACCAACCCAGTTTTCTGCTACAATATCTGGATTTAATATATATTTAAAGAATTCTATTTCTAATTTACTTTGGTCTATTTGCCAAGTAAACAAATATGATATAAATGATAGTGAAATTAAAAAAGTTATTATAACAAATGTTATACCAAGTGCAATTCTAGTTTTTTCGTTCTTAAAGAACTTATTAACTCTACTTAATACAGAAGGTTTTTTTGCTTTATTCTTTCTTTTTTTCGACATTTAATATTCTAAATTAAAAAAAAATCCTCTTATAGTTTAGAGGATTTAATATTTCTATAAAAACAAAAACTATCCTCCAATCATATTTTTAAACTCTTCTTTTGTAATTTCTTGATAATCAGATGATATTGAAAAAATTGATTTTTTTATTCTTCCTTTGTTAACTTCTTTAGCTACTATTTTCATAGTTAATTCTTTGTCTCCCGTAGGTTGAGTGAACTCTAACAAGACTCCTTTAATATCTTTAAACATTGCATTAGTAGCATTGGGGTTTGTCACTTTTATCTCATTAGTATAATATACAGTCATAATATTTTCGTTGTAATACACTTCTGCTTTATTACATTTATACCCTGCAATTGTTTTTGTTTCGTCTAATAAAACTATTTTTTCGAATTTCCCATAATCTTCAATCAATGCTTTCTCAGTTTCTTCTTTTGTAGATTTGATAGCCATTTTTTGCCCCATCATATCAAACAGTATTACCGAAGACATTGTTTCTTTATCATTAATAGAAACAACACTCCCCATTGCTGATATTTGTTCTGTTTTATTATGTGTTTTACCATACGTAATTTTAACATCTGTAGGCATTTGTGCTTCTTCGTTTGGGTCTAATTCTCTACCTTCAAATTTTATTTCGAAGTTAATTGTACCAGTAAAAGGCTTAGATTTCTTCTGTGCATCAACAGTATTTGAAACACTTAAAATTACAATTATTACTAATAACCTTATAATTGTTTTAAACATTATTCTTTACATTAAATTATTTATTACTTCTTCCATTTCTTCTTTTTGAACATATTTGTAGCCATCTGGAATATTGAAAATTTCAGGATCTACTTCTGTATTTTCTATTTTTGTAGCTACAATACGAGTATTTATATCAAACATACTTATTTGATACTCTAGTAATACGCCATTTATCTCACCAAATGGATTATTCCAGTTAGCATTTTTAATTATAATGTCTTCTGTGTAGAAAATATCAAACTCTAAATCTTTATATTTTATAATTGCATTTTTACATTTAAAACCAATAATTTCTTTAGTAATATCTGTGTATTCTATAGTTTTATCAGCCATTATATCATAACCAAATCCAGAACTCTCATCATTTACTTTATAAATATACTTTTCGCTCATTATTTTAAGTAAAGCATATTTAGTTTTTGTTTCAGGTTCCATAATACCAATCATACTAAATACTCCTAACCAACCATCAACACGTTGAATAATATTACCATCCTTATACGTGAAAATCATTTCATTTGGTAATAGGGTAATAATTGGATTTTCTTTTTCGTCATCTAAGTACTCAAGATCATATGTAATAATGCCTTCATTATTTCCGCCAAAATTTTTACAAGAAGAAATGCCTGCTACTATAATTAATATATATATATAATATTTTATCTTCATACGTTTGATACTATTACTGACAAAATTAGCAAAATAATTAATTTTACCATATAATTTTCTCTTTTTTTATGAATGCAGAAATTCCTTTTTTACAATCTACGGTTCTTCTTGCTTCTGCATTAAGTTCTGCTGCATAATCTAAAGCGTTTGTAATATTCATTGACTGAATATCTGCAATAAGTTTCTTTGTAAGCATTAACGAATCGCCAGATGTATTATCTATTAATTTTTCTGCAAAAGAAATTACATTATCTTTTATTGTGCTGCTATCAACTACGTAATTTATTAAGTTTAGTTTTTTTGCTTCATTAGCAGAAATTAAATCTCCTGTCAATAATAACTCTTTTGCTTTCGACTCTCCAATTTTTCTAATAATGAAAGGAGAAATTATAGCAGGAACAAAACCAATTTTAACTTCCGTAAAACCAAATTTTGCTTCTGAAACAGAAAACACAAAATCGCAAACACTTGCTAAACCTCCACCTCCTGCAATTGCATGACCTTCTACTTGTGCAATAATTACTTTATTAAAAGTATATACTCTTGCAAAAAGTTCTTTTAAATGATTTGAATCTTTTAAATTTTCTTCGTAAGTATTATTTTGTAATGTTTTTAAGTATGCTAAATCTGCACCTGCGCAAAATGCATCGCCATTTGCTTTTAAAACAATAACTTTAGAACTATCGTCTTTCTCAGCAAAATCTAAAATATCTTTTAAATCTTGTACTATTTCTGGGTTTAAAGCATTCCGCTTTTCTGGTCTATTTAAAGTTATATATCCTACTCTGTTTACCGATTCGTAAAAGGCGTATTTCTTATTCATATATCTAGTTTTGTAAGAATGTCAAATATAAAGATTAATCTAAAGTATCTGAAATTAATCTGTTTATATATTTTTAATTTTACTGATATAATAAATATACGATTAGATTTATTTTATTAAAAATATACTACTTTTATGCTTCTTTTTATGAGAAGTTTAATTTGTATATTTATAATAATCTAATTTTTAATGAAAAAACTAGCTGTAATAGCATTGGGCGGAAACGCATTGTTAAGAGGTGATGAAAGAGGAACCATTGAAGAGCAAAATCAAAATTCAAAAGATACTTTAAGAAACCTTATTTATCTAATAAAAGATGGTTACGATATAGTAATTAGTCACGGTAACGGACCACAAGTAGGAAACATTTTAATGAGAAATGATGCGGGTATGGATACTTACGATATACCGCAAATGCCTTTGGATGTATGCGTTGCAGACTCGCAAGGTGGCATTGCATATATGATTGAGAGAATCTTGAAAAATATTTTAAAAGCAGAAAAAATAGAAAAGAATGTAATTTCAATAGTAACTCAAGTTGTAGTTGATAAAAACGACGAAGCTTTTAATAATCCAACTAAACGTGTTGGTAGAGTTTACACAAAAGCTCAAGCTGATGAATTAATTGCAAAAAAAGGATGGGAGTTTAAAAAGAGTCCAAAAGCAAAAGATGCATGGCGTAGAGTTGTTCCTTCTCCAAAGCCAATTGAAATAATTAACGAAAAAACAATAGAAAGTCTTGTAAAAGGTGGAGCTATTGTAATTGCAGCAGGTGGCGGGGGAATTCCTGTTTATTACGACGACAAAGGAATGCTTAGACCATTAGAAGCTGTAATTGATAAAGATAACACATCGTCGTTATTAGCACAAAGAATTGGTGCTGATGAATTCTACATTTTAACCGATGTGCCTTTTGTTTACGCAAATTTTGGAACTCCAGAGCAAAAAGTTTTAGAGTTTTTAGATGCTAAAGACACAAAAAAACATATCGCAGATGGAACATTTGGCGAAGGTAATATGTCACCTAAAATCTCTGCAGCACTTAATTTTGTTGAGGGCGGTGGCGAAAAATCTGTTATCACGGAAGCTAAGCAGCTAGAAGATAGATCTGTAGGAACAAAAATTACATTAAACTATTAGTTAATAATAGTTAGAATTTTAAAGTAAAAAGTAAATTTGCGCTTTAAATCAATAATAAAATAGGATTAATAATTTAAAAAAATAAAAAATGGCTTTTAACTTAAGAAATAGAAATTTTCTAAAATTATCAGATTTTACTCCAAAAGAGATGAGGTTTTTACTAGACCTATCGGCAGACCTTAAAAAAGCTAAGTACGCAGGTACAGAAACTAAAACTTTACAAGGTAAAAATATTGCTTTAATTTTCGAAAAATCATCAACAAGAACAAGATGTGCTTTCGAAACAGCAGTTTACGATCAAGGTGGAAATGTTACTTATTTAGGCCCTTCAGGCTCTCAGATTGGTGCAAAAGAAACTATGAAAGATACTGCTAGAGTTCTTGGCAGAATGTACGATGGTATAGAGTATAGGGGTTATGGACAATCAATAGTTGAAGAATTAGGCGCATTTGCAGGAGTTCCAGTGTGGAATGGTTTAACAAACGAATATCACCCAACTCAAATTCTTGCAGATTTCTTAACTATGATGGAGTATTCAGACAAACCATTAAACAAAGTTAAGTTTGCATATTTAGGCGATGCAAGAAATAATATGGGTAATTCACTAATGATTGGTGCAGCTAAAATGGGTATGAATTTCGTGTCTATTGCTCCAAAAGCTGTTCAGCCATCAAACGAAATAGTTGCTCAAGCAAACGAAATAGCTAAACAAACTGGCGCAAAAATTACAGTTACCGATAACGTAAAAGAAGGAGTAAATGGTTGTGATTTCTTATACACTGACGTTTGGGTGTCTATGGGCGAGCCAGACGAAGTTTGGAAAGAAAGAATTGAACTTCTTTTACCATATCAAATAAATCAAGAAGTTATGGATGCAACTAATAATCCTAACGTTAAGTTTATGCATTGTTTACCTGCTTTTCACAATAGAGACACAAAAGTAGGCGAAGAGATATTCCAAAAATTTGGTATAGATGCAATGGAAGTATCAGAAGAAGTATTCGAATCTGACGCATCTATAGTATTCGATGAAGCTGAAAACCGCTTACACACTATTAAAGCTGTAATGGTTGCTACGCTTGGAGCATAATTTACAGAAATTAATAAAATAAAATCTTTTTAAATGTAAGATATGGAACTTTAAGGTTTTATTTCTTACATTTATTTTTTTTAATACAAAGGTCTTATATCTTATTTTTATAAATCTATTTATGGATAAAACAGAAAAAGAGTTTTTTAAGAACGAAATAATTCAAAAAGTAGGGGAGTTAAAGCTAAAAGTTGCAGAACTAGTTGATCTTACGCAGCCAATTGAACCAGATTGTGCAATTGGTAGAATTAGCAGAATGGACGCAATAAATAACAAAAGTGTAAACGATGCTGCTCTACGCAAAAACAAATCGCAACTTAAAGCTCTAGAAAAAGCTCTTTTAGATATTAATAAGCCCGAGTTTGGTAAATGTATTATTTGTAAAAGAGATATCCCAAAAGGTAGATTGCTAATTATGCCCGAGAGCAAAAAATGTGTTATTTGTGCATCACGATAATTCTTATTAGTTTTTTTTAAACAACCTTTCTTAATAAACACAGTCTTTTTTACATAAAACAAGTTTACTACTTAATTATTTATGTTGAAATAGGCTAATTTAAAAATAATAGTTATGAAATACATTATATTAATTCTTACAATTTTCTTCTCTATTACATTTGCAAACGGACAGATAGGTTTTGAGAAAGTTTATGGAACAGCAAGTTATGATGCGGGATATTCGGTTGTGCAAACATTAGATTCGGGGTTTGCAATTGCTGGTTATTGGAGTTATTTAAGTTCTTATTTTATGTGTCTAGTTAAAACTGACGCAAATGGTGATATACTATGGAATAAAATGTTCCATGGAGGACCTTCTATTGTTCCTTACACAGTGGGATACTCTCTTATTGAAACACCGGATAGTGGATTTGTTATTGCAGGCTATAACATTCTTCAAGGTTATGGCTATCGCGAATTCTTTTTGGTAAAGACTAATTCAACTGGAGATTCATTGTGGGGTGTAAACTATGGCGATTTTAGGAATGATGTTGCTTATTCTGTTATGCAGACGAGTGATGGTGGATATGTAGTAAGCGGTCGTACTGATACTTTGGTAGGCTCAACAGGTCATATGATGGTATTAAAGATAGATTCCAGTGGAAATTCATTATGGAGCAGAACATATGGGTTAGGTGGATCGAGAAATGAAGAATCTCATTCTATTATTGAAACAAATGATGGAGGATTGGCAATACTTGGAACTTCTTCCACGTCACAGTATCCTGACCCAACTGACATTTATTTATACAGGACAAACTCAATAGGAGATACTATGTGGTCAAAAACATATGGTGGCATAGATAATGATATTGGCTATTGCATTCAACAAACCCAAGACAATGGCTTCATTTTCACAGGAGCTACTATGAGTTTTGGCTCAGGAGGATACGATACCTATTTAATAAAAACAGATAGCAATGGAATAAAACTATGGGAAAAAACCTTTGGAGGGTTGGACGATGAGTATGGGAATTATGTTAGTTTAACTTCTGATGGAGGTTATATAATAGTTGGCTCAACTCAAAGTTTCAGCGTAGGAAACTATGATGTTTATTTAATAAAGATTGATTCTTTAGGAAACCAACAATGGTTTAAAACATTTGGAGGCATAAATGATGACTTAGGTTATTCGGTTAAGCAGACCTTTAACGGAGGCTATATAATAACAGGCAAAAGGAACGATAATATCTACCTAATAAAAACTGATGGAGATGGGAATGTGACTGGAACAAACGATTTAAACATCGCTTCAGCTCTTCCACAATTGTATATTTATCCAAATCCATTCTCGTCTCAGACTACAATCAAGACAACAAAAAACTTTCAAAACGCTACATTGAAGATTTACAATACACAAGGGCAAGAATTGAAATGCATTAAAAATATTTATGGACAAGAAATACAATTACAACAAGATAACTTAACAAAAGGGGTTTACTTTGTACACTTGATACAGGATAACAACAGTATTGGAGTAAAAAAAATAGTGATAATAGACTGACAAAAGCAAACTGCTAATTCTTTAACAAACCTAAATATTTACTATTATGAAAAATTTATTATTATTTACAATAGCCATAGTATTATTATTAATACCTGGGGCACTTATGTTTTTATGGATAAAAATCGCTATTAATACAGTTGGTTTTGAAGCTGCATTAACTGAATATTTAAGTTATTTTCCTGAAGTTATTCGGGGTGGTAGATTAATTACATATATCAACGTAGTTATGCTTGCAGGGTCTGTTGGTTCTTTTATATACTTAATAATCAAATTTTATTTAAAGATATTTAGTATTATTTTATTAGTAATAGGGTCAATACTATTGTTTTGGAATTTATTTAGTTTGATGTAATTAAAAAATGAGAAATAAAAAACAAAAGATTGTATTCAGTATAGGTTTAATATTATTGTTATTAGTATGTTTTGAAATATATTTATGGCTAAGTGTTTCTATTAATGCAAATAGTTTTGAAGCAAGTGTAGATAAATATTTAAGCTATTTTCCAGAGGTAGTAAGAAACACTCGAATTATTACATTAATTAGAACTTTTATGCTTCTTATCTCTTTATCTTCATTTATTTATCTATTTATATATTTAATAAATAAATCATTTATAAAAATAGTTAGTGTTATTTTATTGGTAATTGTGTCAATATTATTGTTTTGGAGTTTGTTTACTATGATGTAAGTTCACAAAAAAACAAATGAATACTTATTAAATGTCAAGTTTATTAATAATAAAAAGTCCTCATAATTATTTTGTGAGGATTTTTTTTTTATATAAAGGCAACTATATTAAGATTATTGAGTCTTACATTAAGACATTACTATACAACTACTATGTGAAGTACTGTTAAATCCTAGCCGATAATTATTTATCGGCTTTTTTTGTTTTAGAAACGTATTTGATATTTCGTTGTAAGTTTTCGTATTTTAACCTCTTAATTGTAGACTTTTTAAAAAAAGCATTAAAGTCTGACTTGCCTAAATTCTCCCAATCTACTTTATTTAATTTCGAGATATTAAATTTTGGAGCGAATAATTCTTCTGTAGTTGCTTTCAAGTCTATATTCCATGGGCAAACATCTTGACAAATATCACAACCAAATATTCTGTTTTTAAAATCTAAGTTAAGGTTTTCGTCAAAATTTCCTTTGTGTTCAATTGTTAGGTAAGATATACATTTACTAGCATCTAACACATAAGGTTTTGCAAGCGCATTTGTTGGGCAGGCATCTATACATTTTGTGCAAGTTCCACAATAATCACTTATAGGTTTGTCGTAATTTAGTTCTAAATCAATTATTATTTCCGACAGAAAATTAAACGAACCATTTTCTTTAGAAATTAACAAGCTATTTTTTCCTTGCCAACCTAAACCAGATTCTACAGCCCAATATTTTTCTAAAACTGGTGCCGAATCAACAAAAACTCTACCTTCTACACTTTCTATTTCTTCGTTAATAAAATTAAAGAACTCATACAGCTTTTTCTTTAGTATTGTGTGATAATCTTCTCCATAGGCATATTTAGAGATAATATAACCGTTAGGGTTTTCATGTATAAGTTTAGGATAATAACTATAACTTAACGAAATTATAGATTTTGCATTTTCTGTAAGGAGATTTACATCGAAACGCTTATCAATATTGTTTTCGAGGAATTTCATTTCGCTATTAAATCCGTTACTTATCCAATTATTGTAGTTTTCTAGTTGCGAATTATTAATCTTATCAAGTTTTGAAATACCACAATTATTAAAACCAAGTTCTTTAGCTTTATTCTTAATCTTTGTAGTCTTATCTGTAATATTCAAAACCTATTTTTTTACAAATATACCTTTTTACTTGATAGATTTAATTTCAATAATCAAATAATAATAATACTTTTGCAAAGCAGCAGGTTGTTTTATCGCTATTTGTTTATTGAATAGAGGAAAGTCTGGGCAACACAGAGCATCGTGCTTCTTAATAGGAAGATATTTGCGAGAGTATAGTTATGTAGCAGAAAATAACCGTCTGTTTAGGCAGATAAGGGTGAAAAGGTGAGGTAAGAGCTCACCAGTGCTGTTGGCGACAATGGTAGCTGTATATGCTTACGAGTTGAAAGACCATGTATACCAACGTTTTAGAACTGCTCGTTTGATGTTGGGGGGTAGGTCGCTAGAATTAATTGGCAACAATTAATCGAGATAAATGATAAAAGCTTAATTTATTAAGAACAGGATCCGGCTTACAGACCTGCTGCTTTTTTATTAAATTTAATTTAAAATGATAGAAAAATATGTTGAAAAAAACAACAAATTTAAATATATCAAGTTTTGTATGCTTAGATAATTAAACTACTTTTGGAGAAATTCAAAGAAACGTATTAACATATAAAAGAAAATAAAATGAGTGTTTTAATAAATAAAGATTCTAAAGTTATTGTTCAAGGATTTACAGGTGGTGAAGGAACTTTCCATGCAGGTCAAATGATTGATTACGGAACTGATATAGTTGGCGGTGTAACTCCAGGTAAAGGTGGAACAGAGCATTTAGGTAAACCAGTTTTTAATACTGTTAGCGATGCTGTTAAAGAAGCAGGAGCAAATACTTCAATTATTTTTGTGCCACCTCCATTTGCAGCAGATGCAATTATGGAAGCCGCAGCAGCAGGAATCAAAGTTATTATTGCAATTACTGAAGGTATTCCTACTTCGGATATGGTTAAAGTAAAAGAATTTATTTCTGATAAAGATTGTACATTGATTGGACCAAATTGTCCAGGTGTAATTACTGCAGGCGAAGCAAAAGTAGGTATAATGCCAGCATTTATTTTCACTAAAGGTACAGTTGGTATTATTTCAAAATCGGGAACACTTACATACGAGGCTGTAGATCAAATTACAAAAGCAGGATTAGGACAAACTACTGCTATTGGTATAGGTGGCGATCCAATTATTGGAACATCAACAAAAGATGCAGTTGAATTATTTATGAATGATCCAGAAACAGAAGGAATTATTATGATTGGCGAAATTGGCGGAAATATGGAAGCCGAAGCTGCTAGATGGATTCGTGATAATGGCACAAAACCAGTTGTTGGTTTTATTGCAGGTGAAACTGCTCCTGTAGGAAAAAGAATGGGACACGCAGGTGCAATAATCGGTGGTGCTGATGATACGGCTCAAGCTAAAAAAGCAATTATGCGCGAATGTGGTATTCACGTTGTTGATTCACCTGCTGAGATAGGTGCTAAAATGGCTGAATTGCTTAAATAGAAATACTTTATTTTTAATACAAACTTGATAATGCTGGTTTTGTAACAGAAAATTATACTTTAATTAATCTGTGCAAAATCAGTTTTTTTTTATTATCGCATTAGTAAAGTTTTTGATAGATTTAATAAAGATTATAAGAATTTATTATATCTTTAGCTTAGTGTAT
The DNA here is from genome assembly GCA_030627705.1 of Bacteroidales bacterium. Classification (GTDB taxonomy): domain Bacteria; phylum Bacteroidota; class Bacteroidia; order Bacteroidales; family JAFGXI01; genus DAOVTE01. Next base: position 3,996 of record DAOVTE010000024.1, on the reverse strand, counting down.
TTAATCAATTCGTTGATTACAAATTAATATATATTATGATAAATATTATAAGAGCAAGCGTATTTTTAGTTTTACTATCTATAGGTTCCTACTCCAATGCACAAGAATGTAAATATACTGAAACAGAATATCCTACAATAGGAGGGAAATTCAGAAAATCTATTAACACTTCAATTGGTAAAGGGAATAATTTGACGTTTAATATAATAGAAAATAATTATACAATTAGTATATCAACGATCTTTATAGATCAAAAACGAGAACTGCGATTAAAAAAAGGGGATTCTCTTATTATTAATTTAAGTAGTGAGATATCTTTAATTTTATTTGCAATTGCTGATGTTAAGCCTTTAAGCCAGGGGCTTAATTATAGAGATTCGAGTTATCCTGGTGAACCTTCTTTTACAGCGACATTCTACGAAAGTTTTTACAATGTATCCCAAGAGCAAATTAAAATTCTGTCTGAATATCAAGTAAATCTAATAAGTGTTTATTTTAGCAAAAAATTATATAATATAAAAGTGAAAAAAAAGAAATCTATTAAAATCATAAATGCTGCTGATTGTTTCTTAAAAAACTATTAATGTGTTTTTGTCCTTACTCAAAGTTTTCGATAGATTTAATAAAGATTATAAGATTCCATAATATTTTTTATATTTGCGATTAGATATGTAAATAATTAGATATGAAAAGAATAAATTTATTTTTAATTGCAATTATATCAATTGTAATTTTAACATCGGCAACAACACGTAATTTTGTAGTAAATAGTTTACAAGATGTTACTAAATCGATAAAATTAGGTACACAAAAAGATGTTTCTGCAACAGAATTTAATAAACTTATAATCGAAAAAAAGTATACAGTTCTTGATATACGTACAATTCGTGAGTTTAATGCTGGTCATATTAAAAATGCTTTAGTTATAGATTGGTACCAACGAACTTTTGAAATCGAAGTTCAGAAATTAGATAAAACTAAGCCGATATTAATTTATTGTCGCTCTGGAAATCGTACAGGTAAAGCGAAGTTTGCACTTTTAGGTATGGGATTTCAAGAAGTATATAACCTAGAACTAGGTATTAACGACTGGAGTAGAAATCAGTTTGAACTTGTTAGGTAATTTACTTCCCGATACAAAAGTTTTTAAATATGTTACCAAGAATTTCGTCGGTTGATATATCCCCAGATATTTCTCCTAAGAAATGAATTGATTCCCTTATGTCCATAGCAATTAAATCTGATGGCAAATCGCTTTGTAGTCCGTTATACGCTCTTTCTAGGGCTGAATTAATATTTTCTAAGGCTTGTAAATGTCTTACGTTAGAAATTACAATATTATTTTCGTCTAACGACTTATAATTTTTACTTAGTACCTTTTTTAAAATATCAATATTAATATTTTCTTTTGCTGAAATATTTACGGAAGTTAAATCACTAATATTTATTTGGTTATAATCACTTACTTTATCAATTTGATTAAATGTAATTATCAAATTTTGGTTATCGGAAATTCGTTGCTTAATACTATTTATTTGACTTAAAACTTCTTTCTCTTTTGTAGTAGAAGCATCAATAAGAAGTAAAATTATTTCTGCCTTAGCAATTTTATCAAAAGTCTTTTTTATTCCAAGATTTTCAATAGTATCAGTGGTTTCCCTGATTCCCGCTGTGTCGATAAACCTAAAATTTATTCCATTAATTATTGTATTATCTTCAATTGCATCGCGGGTTGTGCCTGCAATATCTGAAACAATTGCTTTGTCGTCGTTAAGTAAAATATTTAATAGGGTAGACTTGCCAACATTAGGTTCGCCAATAATAGCAACTGGTACACCGTTTTTTATGGCATTACCATATTCAAAAGACTTAATTAAAATCTCAATTTTATTTTTGATATTAAAAACTAGCTTGTTTAGTTCTGTTCTATCAGCAAATTCAACTTCTTCTTCGCCAAAATCTAGTTCAAGTTCGATTAATGATACAAATTTAAGAAGTTTATTTCGCAAGTCAGAAATCTCATTAGAGAAACCGCCTCGCATCTGGTTTATAGCTATTTTATGCGATGCCACTGAGTTTGATGCAATTAAATCAGCTACTCCTTCAGCTTGTGACAAATCCATTTTTCCATTAAAAAATGCACGTTGTGTGTATTCGCCAGGGTTAGCTAGTTTTGCTCCATTATTTATTAAAATGTTTAATATTTGTTGCTGAATAAATTCTGAACCGTGACAAGAGATTTCTATAGAATCTTCGCCTGTATATGATTGTGGCGACTTAAATACTGATATCAGAACTTCATCAATAATTTTATTACCATTTACAATTTCGCCAAAGTGAATAGTATTTGCTTTTTGTTCAGATATTTTTTTGCCTAATTTAGATTTAAAAATCTTGTCGCAAATAGCAAACGATTCGCTTCCGCTTAAACGAATAATTGCAATTGCTCCATTTCCTTGTGCTGTTGATATTGCTGCTATTGTGCTGTTTTCAATCATCTAAAGAAGTTCTGTTAGTTCTTTTAAATCTGTAATTTCGTGAGTTACTTTCTCGTTGTGTTTGGTGTTTATTGTATTAAAGAATACTTGATTCATTCCAAAGTTTCTTGCACCAAGAATGTCTGTATTAAGATCGTCGCCAATCATTAAGCTTTCTTCTTTTTTTGCATTTGATGTAGATAACGAATGTTGAAATATTTTAGCATTTGGTTTCTGATAACCTACAGTTTCTGAGGTAATTACTTTATCAAAATATTTGTCTAATTTATTATTTTTAAGTTTAACAAATTGCACCTCTTTAAAACCGTTAGTAATTATGTGCAAAGTGTATTTTTTCGATAAATATTTTAGCGTTTCAATAGTGTTAGGGAACAAAATTGTTTTAGTTGGACTAATCTCAATATAATCTGTACCGAACTTTTCTGCTAGGGAAGAGTCGTTTATTCCAAAATGTTGCAGTGTAAGTAAAAAGCGTTGATTTCGTAGAAATTCTTTTTTAATTTCTCCTGTCCTGTATTTTGCCCACAGCTTTTCGTTAATCTCCTTGTATTTATTAATAAATACTTCTGGAGATTCTATTTTTTCGTCCAATTTATACTTAAAAAAAATCTCTTTTAGGGTTTCTACAGAATTCTTTTCAAAATCCCATAATGTTCTATCTAAATCGAAAAATATGTGTTTGTATTTTGGCATAACCAAAGATGTTTTTAAAAAGTGTAGTATTAATTTGAGGTGTTGAACAATTTGTTTAACCAATTAACAAAAGTTAAGCAAGTTTCATTATTAGTATCTAAATACTTCTTCTTAATTGCTAGTCCCATTGGAACTCCTGGTGATTCTTGCCAAGCTAACCAAGTGTGTATTCTTGCTTTTGATTTATGAATTTCTTTGTAATTACTTACTTTCTCTTTTTCTAAGGTTTCTAAAGTTTTATTTACAAAAGGTATTGTTTTATCATTTTTAGGAATTAGGTATTCAACAAAATCTTCTAGCATACCATCTTCTTTATTATTTGGCATTATCCAAATTCCAATTATTGGTAAATCTTCATTTGAAATAATTGTACCTGAGACTTCAGGTTTTTTAGGAATCTTATATCCTGCGCTTGATAATATATTTGTTAAAGAATTCCATTTGTTAATAATATTGTTACTATCAGAGTCAGCATCAATTACAATTCCTATAGTTTTTAAATCACTTTTTATTCTTATAGGAAGTCCTTTAATAATGTTGTCATAACCCGTTTGTTCTTCAATTTTAAAAGTCTCTTTTATTTTAAATTTTTCGCAAATTTGACTAAACACGTGAATTTCATCATTTCCCTCAACTAAAAGTATTTGTTCCATAATAATTATCGAATATTTATTTGTTGATTTGACGCAATTATTATTTCTTCTTTAGAAAAAGTATTTACTTTTATTTTAACTTTTTTTCTTCCTAGTCTATATAAGCTTCCATCTAAACTTTTGTCTTTATCACGTAGTGTAGCTTAAGAATT
>DAOVTE010000113.1 GCA_030627705.1 Bacteroidales bacterium | reverse complement strand
CTTGGATTAAATACTAAAGACCTTAGGTTATTAAACACTTTAGACGAAAAAATAGAGCTATTTAAAAATAAAGGAATAGATCACTTAATCGTTATGGAGTTTACCAAAGAGTTTGCAAATCTTACTTCGTACGATTTTGTTAAACAAATTTTACACGAGAAATTAGATATATCATTCTTAATTGTTGGACACGATCATCAATTCGGAAAAAACAGAGAAGGCAGATTCGATAAGCTTAAAAAATGTGCAGAAGAATTTAATTTCGGGATTAAACGCGTAGAAGTTTTAAGCACAGAAGGGCTAGACGTTTCATCTACAAAAGTCAGAAATTTATTGAATTCTGGCAATGTGCAATTAGCAAATAATTTATTGGGCTACAATTATTTCATTATTGGCAAGGTTGTGGTTGGCGATAAAATTGGCAGAACAATTAACTTTCCCACAGCAAATATTAATGTTGATGAATTTAAAGCATTACCAAAAAATGGTGTTTATGCTGTTAAGGTAAATTTTAACAATACAGAATATTTTGGAATGCTAAATATTGGATATAGACCAACAATAAACAACAAAGAAGAAAAGAAAATTGAGGTTCATATTTTTAATTTTGATAAAGAAATATACAACGAAAAAATAAAAATTATCTTCTGTAACCATATTAGAGATGAGATAAAATTCAAAACTTTAGATTTACTAAAAAATCAACTTATTAAAGATAAGGTTGAAGTTGAGGAGTATTTCTCTAAACATCCTTAGAAAAAACATCTATTAAATACTGCAACATTTTAGGTTTTTCCCACATTGGAGAATGACCAGCTTCGGAAATTATTTGAATTTTTTTTCGCCATAAATATTCTTCTATTCCTGTGCTTTTAAGTTTTTCTACATCTACAATTCTATCTTTATCGCCATAGACCATTGCTATTGGAATGTTCAGCTTTTTAAGAATCTCAAAATCGTTTGTTTTATCGTTCTCGTACGACATTGCCATAAATTTACGGAAATTGCCATCGGCATTTTTTATATTATCTACAAACGAAATATCTGCGGCATCGTCTTCTGAAACAAATAATTGTGCAAGCCTAGCAATGTCTTCTTGGGTAAGATTTCCTTTATTAAAATAATTAAAAGTCTCGCTAATTGCGTACGATTTCTCCCAATCTTGATAAGATTCTAAAGGTGATGTTCCCATTAGCATAAGCGACTTTACTTTTTTGTTCTTTTGTGCAATTCGTAAGGCAACGTGTCCGCCCAAAGAGTGGCCACACAAAACACAAGATTCTAAATCTAGTGCATCTATTGTGCTAGAAAAAATCTCAGAAATATAATCGATATTATAAATTAAATTTGGTTTTAGCGAGAAGTCTGACGCTCCGTGCCCTGGCATATCTATTGAAATGTAGCGAGTTTTTTTACCTTCGTCGCTCATCATTTGTTTATAGAAAGATGCTGCTCCAATTGAGTTTGCGTGAACAAAAACAACAGGATTTTCTCTACCATCACTTTCGTAAGTTGCTATTTTTAGCTTGTCTATTTTGTATGCGTTGAATTTCATTTTTTTTATTTTAAAAAGCCTCACCCCAACCCCTCTCCAATTGGAGAGGGGCTTTTTTTGTGGGTGTTTGTTTTTTTATTTCATACCCGAGAAGTCGGGTATCCAGTTATTGTTTTAATTTAATAATTACAATCAATATTACAAGTAATAATAATCCACTAAATATATAAAGTAGATATGTTTTTTTTGATTCTTCTTCTATTTTTAATTTAGAGTTATTAATTATTGTAATTGCACTATCTAGTATTACATCGTTATTATTTAAGAATTCTTTATAGCTAACATCAATATTATAATCAGGTATTACACCTCTTCCCCACGGAATATCACTATTTTCTTTATAATCAAATACGCTTTTGATTAATGGTAAATACAATTCTAATCCTGATTTTTCTAAATTTATTATTGCTGAATTAGTTGCGTTTAATTGGTAATACGTACCACCTGTTTCCCTTCCAATAATTGTAGCTGTTTTGTATTTATGAGCAAGTGCAGGAAAAACAGTAGCAGCAGAAAAAGAGTACTCATTAATTAGTATATAAACATTTCCCTTATAATGCACATCGTTATTGGGTTCTGTGGTAGGCATATTCTCTTCTGTAATATAAAAACCATTTTTGCCTTCTATATTAATGTAATCTTTAAAAATAGCATCTGACATTGATGAAAAATTGAAACTGTTTTTATAAAAATTAAATCTCCCTTTTTTATTTATCTTATTTTCTAAGGTAACTTTAAACGACGAATCTGCAATCAAAGAATATATTTTGCTGATATTTTCTGGAAATCCTCCTCTGTTATCTCTTACATCAATAATTAGATTTATGTTATTTGAATCTGATACTTGCTTTACAAATGAATTGATACTATCTATATCAACATCTAAAAGATAAAATGTATTTATGTCGATAATTGCAATATCCGAAGATATTTTTTCTAAAGAAAATCTTATACTGTCTGTTTTATTATTTGAGTAATTTGGTGTGTAGTCTTCAGGTATATACTTTAGGTATATAAATGTTTGTTTACTTCCATCAGTAAATTGAACATCAATTTTTTCTCCTATATTTTTCTTCCATATTTTACCATAGTATTTCCAAAGGTTAGTTAAGAATCTGCTTTTATTTAATGACTCTATATAACCATCGTTTCCATACATAGTATTATCAACTACCGAAATAATTGACTTAAAATTCTCTCCATTAATGCTTTGTACATATTTATTTAGATACCCTTTATATTTTGGTTGGGTTGAAAAAACAATAATACTATCGTTATATAAACCAAAAAGAATTTCAGGACTATTATCAAATTTAATCTTGATATTTGGAGCCTGTACAGCAGTATGATTATCTTTAATAGACCTAATGACTGGGTACAATAAAAACATAAAGCTTTCAGTTGTCATTGGTTGGTTTATTTTAACTTTAGTTTGTAAAAAAATGCTGTCTAGCTCTTCTTTTTTAATGTAATCATACAAACCAGGATGAGCCTCTTCAAGTGCATTCTTGAAAACATTAAAATCTTCTAATAAATCAGAAACAGAATGTAGTTGTTTATTATAATCAATATTATTATTAGATGAGGGAACAAACGAACTACTTATTCCAAAGACAGACATTGGATCGACAGGTTTTCTGTTTACTGACCTTGAGAACTCTATTGATGGAGAACTTATTGAGTTATATGAATAACCTACTGTTCCTAATAAATCTCCTTTATTTATTTTTGTTTCTTTTTTAAAATACTTTATTGGTCGTATACCCTTTACTGTGTATTTTTCTCCTTTTTTTGTTTCTACTGAAATTGAAATAGAAATAAACTTTGGGTCTTTAATGTATTTATACTTTTCCGCTAGTTGCTTTCTGTAAAGATTATCATTTTCAGCAATTGTTAGAGTATCGTTGTGCCGAATTCCAAAAGAAAAACTATAAATTAATGTCTTGTTGTAAGTATAATAAAAACTCTTAATAACTCCTGAACAAGGGGTAATTATCTCTGTTCCCTCTGATGCAGAGATAAATAAGTTAGAAAAATTTAATTCCTCATTTATATAATCTTGCGGTTTGCTAATTATATTACTTCCTACCTCTGCCCCCTTTATTGGCCAGACATAATTGTTTTGCGAATTTACTGTTGTACTTAAGAATGCAAATATAAAAATTACAAATGTTTTCATCTTAAAGATTTAACTAGGTCTCCCAATAATTCTAAAGTCCATTTGTTTTTTCTGTAAATTAGTTCTTACAATTTCTATGTTTAGTTTATCGCCTAATTGGTAAGTTTTTCTGTTTCGTTTGCCAATAATTCTGTAATTTTCTTGGTCGAAAACATAAAAATCATCAAGCATATCTCTAAGAGGAACTAAGCCCTCGCATTTATTATCTTCAATTTCTACATAAACTCCCCACTCAGCAACGCCTGAAATTACGCCTGTAAAAACTTCGCCAATTTTGTCTTGCATAAACTCTACTTGTTTATATTTTATTGATGAACGCTCGGCTTTAGATGCTAAGTGCTCCATATCGGAACTATGTTTACACAGTTGCTCGTATTTTTCTGATGCCTGCGATTTTTCGCCATCTAAATACATTTGTAAAAGCCTGTGTACCATTACATCTGGGAACCTACGAATTGGCGATGTAAAATGTGTGTAGTGTTTAAACGATAATCCGTAATGACCAATGTTTTGCGTAGAATATTCGGCTTTTGCCATAGTTCTTACGGCTAGGGTTTCTATCATATTTTGCTCGCCTTTGCCCACAACATCTTTTAAAACTTGATTAAGCGAACTTGATATTTTGCTTGGTACATTTGTATTAATCTTGTAACCCAGTTTCTTTGCAAATTTCGCAAAATTTATAAGTTTCTCTTGATTTGGTTTATCGTGAATTCTATAAACAAAGGTTTTTGCTGTTTTGTCTTTTTCTTTTTTACCAATATATTCTGCTACTTTTTTATTTGCCAGAAGCATAAATTCCTCAATTAAATGATTTGAGTCTTTTGTCTCTTTAAAGTAGATTCCTAAAGGTTTTCCTTTATCGTCAATATCGAATTTTACTTCGGTGCGCTCGAAAGAAATTGCTCCGTCTTTAAATCTTTGCTCACGGAATTTTTTGGCAATATCATCAAGGATATTTAACTCTTCAACGAAAGTTCCTTTGCCTGTTTCTAGAACTTCTTGCGCTTCTTCGTAAGTAAATCTTTTATCGGAATTTATTACAGTTCTGCCAAACCATTGTTTTTTAATTTCTGCTTCTTTGTTAATCTCGAAAACCGCCGAAAAACATAATTTTTCTTCGTTCGGACGCAAAGAACAAACTTTATTTGATAGTTTTTCTGGTAACATTGGCACAACTCTATCTACTAAATACACAGATGTTGCACGCGTAACTGCTTCGTTGTTTAGTGCCGTATCTGGCTGTACATAATGCGAAACATCAGCAATATGAATTCCAATTTCGTAATTTCCGTTATCCAGTTTTTTTAGTGATAAGGCATCGTCGAAATCTTTTGCATCTAGCGGATCTATTGTAAAAGTTGTGGTTTTTCTAAAATCTTTACGCTTCTTAATTTCTTCTTTAGATATTGATTCGTCAATATTTTCAGCATCTTTAAGAATAGATTTTGGGAATTTATATGGCAAATTAAATTCCGCTAAAATTGCGTGCATTTCGGCTTCGTTATCGCCTTCCTCACCAAGAACTTCTACTATTTTGCCAATAGGGTTTTTTGCTCTTTTTGGCCAATCGGTAATTTCTACAATAACTTTATACCCATCTAAGCCTTTTGTTGTTTTATCTATTGGGATAAAAATATCGTTTGTAAAACTTCTATCGGCAGGAATTAAAAATGCAAAGTTTTTGCCAACCTGCAAAACTCCTACAAATGTAGATTGTGCTCGTTGTATTATTTCTATAACCTCGCCTTCTAGCGGTTGATGTTTTCTGCGTGCATATATGTAAACTCTTACTAAATCGCCATTTAATGCGTGTCGTAAATTTAATTGTGATATATGAACTAGTTCTTCAGATTCGTCGGTATCTAAAACTGCTGAGCCTTTAGATGAAATATTTATTTTACCAACAATATATGCTCCGTGCGATTTTAATTTATATCGTCCATTCGATATTTCTTTTAATTTACCTTGTTGTTCTAACTCGATTAATAGCTTTGTAATAAGCTGTTTTATTCCAGAATCTTTAACATTTAAGTTTCCGGAAATTTGTTTGTAGTTAAATAATTTTGAGGGATTCGAGAAAAATACTTTTAGAATATCTGCTTTTAAGTCAGCTTTTTTGTAAGGTATGACTTTAACCTTTTTTGATTTTTTTTTACTCATTATTTGTTAAATATTCTACAAATATAAGTAAAAGATAGATAAATGCTAATAATCTAAAATTACTTTCTTATTAAATATTAAGAGAATTATTCTGTTAAATCAATAGTTAAGGTATAAATTAGTGTATTTGATTCTTTAAATATAATACGCGAAAATATGGTTAGTAATAAATATTGTAGTATATAAAATTAGATTAACTCATCACTCTAGCTGTTATTTTACTTATTGATTATATATCATATTATATTTTTTTATAAATTGCAGGATTAAATATAACGAAGACACCATGAGAAAAAAACACTTTTTTACAGTTCTATTTATTTTTTTTGCATCTATTATTTATTCGCAAGAAGAAACAGAGAGCAGCGATTCTACACTTATAGTTGCAGAAAATCAAGAGGCTGAGTTAGCGTATAACAGAGGTTTAGTTAGTTTTAAATCCAAAAATTATAATCAAGCAATAATAGATTTTACAGAAGCAATAGATACGAGTTTTAGGTTCTCGAAAGCATTTTTTAACAGAGCTAATGTATATGTAGAGCTAAAAGATTACAAAACTGCTATTGCAGATTATGATTCTGCATTACTTTACGACTCAGAGTTATTGTTAGTTTATTATAATAGGGGAAGAGCTAAGCATGTTAGTAATGATTTAGAAGGTGCATTGGTAGATTATTCATTGGCTTTAGAAAAAGGACTAAATGAGCCCAATGCTCCATATTATTGCGGATTGATTAAGTTTCAAGCTAAAGATTACGTAGGTGCGGTTGAGAGTTATACTCAGGCAATTAAAATAAATCCTAAATATGCTAATGCATACAACGATAGGGGCAGTTCATATCGAAAATTAGAAAAGTATGACGAAGCAATCTCTGATTACTCACAGGCTTTAAGATTATCTCCAGATTTAGATTTTGCATACAATAATTTAGGGAGTGTAAAACGTAAGAAAAAAGACTATGATGGTGCAATTGCAGACTATACAATGGCAATAAAAGTAAACCCAGAATACTATATGGCATACACAAATAGGGGTAGTGCAAAATGTGATAAAAAAGATTACGATGGTGCAATTAAAGATTTTGAGAAAGCATTATCAATAAAGGCAGATTATTTATTTGCAAGAAATAATTTAGGAACTGCAAAAAAGAATTTAAAAAAATATGAAGAGGCTATACAGGATTTTAATAAAGCGATTAAAATTGATCCAAATTATGGATATGCATACTTAAACAGAGGAATATGTAAAGATGAGCTAAGGGATATTGATGGAGCTTGCGAGGATTGGAAGAAAGCAGAAGAACTTGGTGTGAAAATAGCAAAAATTTATCTTCAAGAGTGTAATTAATTTAATCGCAGGGCGATAGCCCAATGGGTTTAATTACCTGACGCTTGCGTCGAATAAAAAAATAATTCCTATTTGACACCTCGCACACTTGGAGCAAGGTAATTCATCTAGATTTTGAATGTTAAAACATTACAGATTTATAACTTTTAAACCAACAAAAATGAAATTATATAATATATTAGTATTGTCATTTATTTTGATATTAAATTTGAGTGTATTTTCTCAAAAAATAGAATTTAATAAGGAAGATTTTAAGAGTAAGGATAATTATAAATTAGCAAAATCATATGTAAAAGATGGTGAATCACTATATTTACTAGGCAAAGAAAAGTATAAAGATGCGGTAGAGCATTTTTTAAATGCACAACATATAAATGAAAATAATGCAGCATTAAACTATAAAATTGGTAATTGCTATTTATACGGAACACAAAAAGCAAAATGTACAAGTTATTACTTAAAAGCACTTGAATTAAACAGAACAATTGCAGGTGATATATATTACGTAATTGGTAGAGGATTCCATTTAAATCTAAAATTTGACGATGCTATTAAATATTACAGAAAATATAGGGATTCTTTATCTCCAATGAATCTTCAAACAAAACGTAAAACTATAGATCGCAGAATAGAGGAGTGTGAAACAGGAAAAGAATTAGTAGCTAATCCGGCTCGTGTATTTATAGATAACCTTGGCGATTTAATTAATTCACCTTATCCAGATTATAGCCCTTTAATTTCTGCAGATGAGTCTATGATGATTTTTACATCGCGAAGAAGTAGTTCTACTGGTAGTGATATTAGTGAAGATGGAGGGTTTTATGAAGATATTTATGTATCGCATAAAACAGATTTAGGCTGGAGTCCTGCAGAAAATATTGGCAAACCACTAAATACAAAAGATCACGATGCTACAATTGGATTATCAGCAGATGGTCAGCAATTATTTACATTTAAAGGCAAAGATAATGGTGGTGATATTTTTGTTTCTAAATTAAAAGGAAGAGAGTGGTCTAATCCAACAGACAATACTTTAAAGAAGAATATTAATACAGAATTTAGAGAATCAGCAGCATCTTTTTCTTTTGACAGTCAAACAATGTATTATGTAAGTAATAATCCGGAAAATAACTTAGGCAAAAATGATATATTTATTTCGTATTGGGATAATGACAAGCAGCGTTGGGGAGAATCAAAAAACCTAAGTAATACTATTAATACTGAGTACAACGAGCGCAGTGCTTTTATGCACCCAGATGGTAGAACAATTTATTTTTCTTCTAAAGGACATAATACAATGGGTGGATATGATATTTTTCAATCAGAATTACAAGACGATGGATCTTGGTCAACCCCAAAAAATTTAGGATATCCAATAAATACGCCTGGTGATGATAGATTTTTTGTAATGTCGGCTAGTGGAAAACATGGATATTACGCAACAGATGTAGACGGAGGTGTTGGCTCTTATGATATATATATGATAAGCTTTAGAGGTCCAGAAAAGCCAGCTGTACAAAGTAACGAAGATAATTTACTTGCGAATATAGAGCCAGTTATTGAAACAGTTATGGAAGCGTTTGTAGTAATTAAAACTACACGGTTAACAATACTTAAAGGAATAATTACCGATGCCTTTACAAACAATCCAATTGCTGCTGAAATTGAGATTGTTGATAACGATAAAAACGAGGTTGTATCTGTTCAAAAATCTAATTCGGCAACAGGAAAATATTTAGTTTCATTACCTTCAGGAATAAACTATGGTATTGCAGTAAAAGCTAAAGACTACTTGTTTCACTCTGAAAATTTTGATATTCCTGCAGCAACAAATTATCAAGAGATTTCAAAAAACATAATGCTTAATAAAATGGCTGTTGGATCTAAGATTGTACTTAAAAATATTTTCTTCGATTATGCAAAAGCAACATTACGTCCAGCTTCATTTCCTGAGTTAGATAGATTAGTAAAACTATTAACAGATTTCCCAACAACAAGGATAGAGATATCTGGTCATACCGATAATAAAGGTTCGTTAAAAACCAACACAAGATTATCTGAAGCTAGAGCAAAATCGGTTGTTGATAAATTAATCAGCAAAGGAATAGACGCAGGTAGATTAGAATTTAAAGGATATGCATATTTCCAGCCAATTGCTACAAACGATACCGATG
>DAOVTE010000109.1 GCA_030627705.1 Bacteroidales bacterium | reverse complement strand
CTTAATGTAATTGAGCAATGCGTAAATATTATTAAAACTAGTCAACTGCAAAAAAGCTACTTAAAAAACAAGACACCTATTGTACACGCTTGTGTATGGGATATGCGAACTGGTTTACTTAAAGACTTAAATTTTAATTTCGAAAAGCATCTTAAAGAAGTTCAGAAAGTATACAAACTCTCTTAATTAATACTTTTTTATTATGGAAAGTATAGAAAACTTCTTTCTAGATCCTTACAGAACCACAAAAACTTTTCTGATAATACTAGAATTAACTGCTGCATTTTTTGGCATATTAAGTGTTTGGTTTTCGCGTAAAGAAAATATTCTTGTTTATCCTACAGGAATTATCAGCACAGGAATTTATGTGTATCTACTAAACATTTACGAGCTACGTGGCGATATGGTTATAAATGCTTATTTTCTTTTAATGAGCATCTACGGTTGGTACAATTGGGCTAAAAAGACCGAAGAAAATACCACAACTCTAGAAATATCTAGAACGAATTTAAAAGAAAAAATAACAGGAGCTATTATTTTTATGGCAGGTGTTATTTTTGTATTTTTTGCTTATAAAGTTTTTGGAACAAAAATTACATATATCACTTATTTAGATTCTTTTACAACTGCAATATTTTTTGTTGCAATGTGGTATATGGCTTTTAAAAAAATAGAAAACTGGGTTCTATGGATTATAGGTAATATAGTTTCAATTCCATTGTATTTAGTTAAAGGTTTAGGTTTTACAGCCATTCAGTATACAGTATTTTTAATACTCGCCATTTTGGGTTACATAGAATGGAGAAAAAGATTAAAAAATAAAAAAGCAGCACAATGGAAATAGAATTAGTATTATCATTTATAGGGGCTTCAATTTTATTATCGGTAATGCCAGGTCCAGATAATATATTTGTATTAACAGAAAGCATTACAAAAGGTCATATTAACGGAATAGCAATATCAGTTGGGCTTTCTTTAGGAGTTCTTATACATACACTTGCTGCTGCTGCAGGATTATCAATAATTATCTTAAAATCCGCATTTATTTTTTCTTTAATAAAATATTTAGGAGCAATATATTTGTTTTACCTTGTATATTTAGCAATAAAAGAAAAAAAGGCTGTTTTAAACTTTGGCGTAAATAAAACAGTAGAAAAAGTTAAAATACTTCCACTTATAAAGAAAGGCTTCTTAATGAATATCTTAAACCCTAAAGTTTCATTATTTTTTGTTGCTTTTTTACCTCAATTTGTAAGTATTAATGGAATGAATATTAGTCTTCAAATGGTAATTCTTGGTATTATATTTATGGTACAAGCAGTAATAATATTTAGTTTAATTGCTATTTTATCTGGCCAACTAACAAAATATGTAAACAATTCAAGATTCTGGAAAATCACAAAATGGACTAAGGTAAGTGTTCTATCAGTACTTGGATTAATCCTTATTTTTTCTAAAAATTAGTATCTCTGGAGCAAAATATTTTGTAATCTTTCATAAAAATCTTATATTTACAAGTAATAGGAATATTAGAATTTTATTTAGGAATTTAAAACCATAAACTTAATTATTATGAAAAAAACAGTAATTTATGTATTTATTGCAGCAGTTTTTATGAGCTGTGGAGATAATAGCAATAATTTATCTGAGACAGAAATACCGTCAGATAAATACGTTGAATTAAACACCCAAGCTAGGCAATTATTTGGCGTTTTACCAGCGGTTGCAGAGAACCCTAATAATATTATCACCGATGTAAAAGTAGAGCTTGGCAAAGTTCTGTATTTCGATAATAGATTGTCAAAAGATAATACCCAATCTTGTAATACATGTCATAATTTAGATACTTACGGAGTAGATAATAAACATCTTTCAGAAGGTAACGATGGAGAGTTAGGTGCACGAAATTCACCAACAACATTAAATGCGGCATTTCATATCTCACAATTTTGGGATGGTAGAGAACCAGATGTTGAAGCACAAGCAGGTGGGCCAATATTAAATCCTGTAGAAATGGCAATGCCAGACGAAGCTTCTGTAATTGAAAAATTATCTAAAATTGATGAGTATAAAGAGCTTTTTTCAAAAGCTTTTCCAGAAGAAGAAAATCCAATTACATACGATAACTTAAAAAAAGCAATTGGAGCTTTCGAAAGAAAATTAGTTACACCTACAAAATTCGACGATTATATTTCTGGTAACGACAATGCTCTAACCGATAAAGAAAAAGATGGACTACAAACCTATATTAATTCTGGTTGTATTGCTTGTCATACTGGTAGTTTACTAGGAGGTAATATGTATCAAAAATTTGGTCTTTTTTCTAACTATTGGGAGCACACTAATAGCGAAAAAGTAGACGAAGGTAAATTTGAGGTAACCAAGAATGAAGCTGATAAATATATTTTTAAAGTACCTTCTTTAAGAAATATTGATAAAACTGGACCATATTTTCATGATGGCAGCATTAATGATTTAGCACAAGCAATTAAAATTATGGCTAAAACTCAATCAAATAAAGATTTATCAGAAAAAGAAATTAGTGAAATAACAGAATTTCTAAAAACTCTTACGGGTACTGTTCCCGAAGAACTAAAACAATAAGTTCATTTGTAACATTAAGTTTCAGTAATCACTAAAATAATAAGGGCGACAAAACACTATCAATAGTACTTTATCGCCCTTATTTAATCGTAAATATAAAATAACAATCTTAAAAATATTTACTTCTATAAGTAAAATCCTATGAATGCCCCTTTACAACCAACAACATAATTTTTATGTTTAGCCTAAAGAATCTATACAACTGATAAATAAAACAAGCTCTCCAAAACTTTGTAAATTTTGTAGGTATTGGCGGATAATATTCGTCTTTATAATTTCTTATTTCTTTTTTCATTTCAATATTTTTTTAATATTTATTTAAAACTAGGGATTGATTAAATAATACTTCTATTCTGGTAATAACCACCAAAACGGATAACCTTTTGCCTTATGAATAAACATATAATGTAAAAATAATTTAATCCAATGTCCTGCTAAACCTACTTCGCCAACAGTAGTGTTAATATTACGTCCCCATTCTGGATATTTATCCCAATCTGGAACAACTGGAGAAACGGTCATAGTTGCTGCTTGTCCTTTTCTAATACCATATCCAGCAGAAACTATACATGCAGCACCCATTCGTCCCATACTTGCAGTATGTTTATATTCTTGTCTGCCATATTTTATTTTCTCAGAAATATTTAATGCTATAATTTTACCTATTACACCAGAAGGCATTCCTGTTCTTGGTGGCGAAGGAAACATAGGTGTTCCATTCGCGCTTTTCATTGGTTTTGAAATAGAATGTGGTGGCGCAAATGCAATTCCTGCTGCAAAAATATTTTTATATTCAGGATTTTCGTACGTTTCTGGCCAATCATTAACAGACCATTCTTCGTACGGCTTTTGCGTATAATCAGCATCAACTGTCATAAAACCATTAGGTTTAAACAATTTCTCAGTAATATCTTTATTTTCTTTGTCGAAAGCTTTTATTCCTGCTCCAGCAAATCCAGGAATTAACATTGCAAAATCAAACTCTTGAGTTTTGTATTCTCCGCTTAATGTTTCGTAATGCGCTAAACCCTCTTCTACTTTATTAACGCCTGCTCTTTTAATCCATCTAATTCCATACTCAGATAATATTGATTCTGCAAAAACTTTTGTTGGAGTAACATAGCCCCCTCGTTTAACAAAAGCTCCACCCATACCAAAATCTCCAATTTCGTATTCGTTAGTTATCCAGATTATTTCTGCAAGGTGTTCAAGTTTGCGTTTTTTAACCTCAAATGCTACATTAAGGGCGTATTCGAACGCTGCGCCTTGGCATGTTGCCATTGCGTGCCCTGTTCCAATAAGAAATTTTTGTGACTCGCCAGCTTCCATTTTTTTAAGCGATTTTTGAAGTTCTTTCCATGCATGATCTGCATGATCGTATGCACAAACCGAAACGGTATGTCCAACTTCAGGACCTAAACCTTCTGTTGCTGCAAAATTTAATTTCGGACCTGTAGCATTTACTAAATAATCGTAATCTACTTTTTCTATTTGGCCTTCTTTCTCTCCTGTTACATATTCTACAGACACAAATCCTTTACTAATTTCGCTATCCCCTTCTGGATTAATAGAAATTGCTTTAGCTTGTTTGTAAACGATTTTCCATTTTTTATATACCTTATCTAATTTAAATCTAACTTGATCTACTGTCATTTGCCCAATACCAACCCAAATATTAGATGGTACCCATTGGTAATAACTATTTGGCGATACCATTACAACTTCGTGCGACTTTCCTAATTTCTTTTTTAAAAATGCGACAGCGGTGTGCCCTGATATTCCTGCTCCTAAAACAACTACTTTGGCCATAATTTAAAGAATTAATTTATATATAAATATTTAGGTAGTTAGATACCTGAATGCTAAACTACAACTATTTTTTATATTACACAACATATTTTGCGCAATTTACAATTCACAAATCTTACAAACACATATTCTATTCGTAACTAACGTAATGATTCTCAACAGATATAATAGAATCTGAATAGAACAACCAAAGTTCGTTATTCTTAAGTTTTAGAATCTTATAGCTTAGTGTATTATTATTTACGGTTACTTCTACGTTCTCTTTTTCTTCATTAAAATTCCAACTACCATATGTAGGAGGATTGTAGTATATTTCGTCTTTCTGAAATTCTATATAATTTGCATAAAGAGACCCTGTAGAGGAATCTTCAGGAGCAATAGGGTCGGCTTTGGTAAGAAACAGTGTGTCTGATGTTTCTATTTTCCATTTATTTATTATTCTAGCATTTTTTGTTCTTAAACTTACTGCAGGTCCATTTTCGTATTTACCACACGATGCAAATGCTATTATTAATATTGATACAATTATTAGTTTCATATTGTTGATTTTGATTTTAGTGATATTATTTTAGTTTAATGACTTCGCCAATAGTCGTTTTGTATTAAATTCTTAATTCGTTTCATTCGTTAAATATTCCGTTAAAGATAATTGTATAAACACAGACTTTCGCTTTCTTTTTTTCTTGTTTGTTATTTATTTTATCTCGGTTTCCAGATTGTGCGTGCAGTAACACAAACTCTATTTGTTGTCATATCAAAAACTGTGTGTAAAAATTCTTTATCCATTTCTACTATTTTTGTGTAAATTACAAGTTGATCACCATAATTTGCTTCGTGTTGAAAATTTCCTTCAATTTGATACAGAAAGTTCTCTTTCATAACTTTATCTGGGATAACCTCAATAAGCCATTGAAAATAACGAAGATTGTTTACATGTTTATTTGCATCAATGTCAAATTTCTTAACTTTAATAACGTCCATCAATTCACCACTATTTAAAGCTTGTATTTTTGTGGCAACATTATAATCAATAGAAACATCAGAATCTTTGCCCCAACCTTCGAGAAATTTTTCAGGAATTGAGATAGGTCTGCGTTTTTCAATATCAAAAAATAGCCAAAGACCTTTTGCTCTTCCAATAATATTTTTATTCTCATCAAAAATCAAGTTTTCTCTAATTCCCCTAATAGATTTATATTTTGACATCCAAGTTCGAATAATTATTTTTTCTTTGTATTTTGGATATCTATCAAATTGCATAATTCCAGATAAAAGTACCCATCCTAGATTTTTTCGGTATAAGTCAATAATATTTTCTTGCACCGGAAAGTGATGATCACCAGCTGTTTCTTGCAAAAGTCTTAGCATTGTCATCGGCAAGGCTTCTTCATATTGCGATAAGTCATAGAAATCAATTGTAAATTCACTGTCGAAATAATTTTTTTCTGGCATTTTTATTAAATTAAAAGATTAGACTTTACACTAAATTAGTTTCATTCGTTAAAAATAATAAAATATTCTGACTCGTCAAACGAAACAAACTCAGAAGATTTTGTGGGGCTAAAAACAGCACACACACCCGCGCGCGAAACAAAGCCAAAATGAATTTTAGTGTTTGTCGAATCCTAAAATTTATTCCTTAAAATAATAAACTTTTATTCAAACACCATAGAACGAATATCCTTTGGCTGAGTGCAACACTACGTACAAATAATTTAAGCCCGACTTTAATTATTGAGACTTAATTGTTAGGCAATTGTTTACTGTTATTCTATATCAATCATTATTGCAATATTTTCTTTGACAACTTCTGCTATTTCATTAGGTATAATTCCTAATTTATTTACTAATCGTTTATTATCAATCGCTCTTATTTGATCAATCATAATATCACAATCTTTATGCAGATTTGCAGTCCCTTTTTTTAAATGAACACGTAAAATATCAGATTTCTTTTGAATATTTGTCGTTATTGGACAAAT
Organism: Bacteroidales bacterium; assembly: GCA_030627705.1. Lineage (GTDB taxonomy): Bacteria > Bacteroidota > Bacteroidia > Bacteroidales > JAFGXI01 > DAOVTE01. The sequence goes on along the minus strand of DAOVTE010000109.1, from coordinate 3,217 downwards.
TATTGTTGACGGATGGTTTGCTTTATTTAATAAATTAGTTTGAACAACAATGACAGGTCTTGTCTTTCCTGCTTCTGTTCCGATTTGTGGATTTAAATCAGCAATCCATACTTCAAATTGTTTAAATTGCATAATCAATATTTTCAAATTCGTTAAGCACTTTTACTGAACTTTCTTTTACTATAAGAGATTCTATTTTTAATTTTTTTTCAAGCAGTTTCCTTTTCTGAACTCGATTGTAAAAGGCAATTGCTTCGTTAATGTATCTATTTCGGGACTGTTGCATTTTTGACAAAATACTTTCTGTTTCCCCAAAAATTGAATCATCTATTTTTAATGATAGTGTTTTCATAATATTTATATTTCCACAAAGGTATGTTATTTAAGTATATCAATCAAGTATACACTTAATGTTTTTCTTGATTATATATTTCAGACATTATTTTTGTTGGTATCATTGCTATAAATATTAAAATAATTAGTATCAATATCTGTCCTATAAATGCCCCTAAACCACCAGAAGCATAACCAATAATAATTCCAAGAGAATATCCTGGTTTTATAATATTATCAAACCAATCAGGAAATATTGCTCCGTCACTTGTTAGTATATTTATTAGTTTAATAGATGAAATAATCCAATAAATCGTAACTATATAGTAAAATACTCTTTTTTTTATGAATTTGTTTAATCATTGATTACTAAATATCTCCTGTTTTTTTAATATTGCCCAACGGTTAGTATATGGCATTTAGGACAATAGGAAGCGATAAACTTTCAATCTTGTACTTAGGCAAATATAAATATTTTGTTTTTAATTTATTCATTTTTTAAAAGCCAAATTTTATATTTGGCGGACTTTATAAATGGCTTTGAACTTTTAATTTATCTCTGAACGCCCTATTTGCTATATACAGTGTTGGTGTGTCGTTGTTTTATTCAGTCGTAATTACAGTCCAATCTTCGTTAGGCGTTTTACCCAAGTATATTGTCTGCTCGATAAATTTATTTTTTCCTTTTATAATTAAGCTAATAGAGGCTGAACCATAAGTCCCTTTTGAATCAGTTGTAATCTGAATACTGCCACTTGGTAAAATTGTATGTCTTATGATTTCTCCAATTTCAGCTTTTAAGTCACTATTGTTTTCTATATAAATTTTTGCTGCGTTATATGCGTCACTATTTGGTAAAATAACCAACATTAAAACTTTAACAAATAGAATGAAAGTAATCAGCCAAAAACCAATATGGCTCCAAATATTTTTAAGTTTTTGGTTCTTTCTTGTGGTAATATCTTTTCTCAGAATAATTACCAAGGCAATTAATAAAAGAGCAAAACCTAAAGGTTTACTTTCCCAAAAGAAGTATAAGTCAAAAAATCTAGCTGAGTAACCGAAAATTAATAGAAAAATAGAAAATCCAAAAAACAACTTAACTTTTATATCCAATTCGTATATTAAGTCGATATAATATTGTTTTTGGGAACTACTTCTGTCTTTATTTAAAATTTCTTTATGCTCTCGTTTAATTATAAGTCTCCGTCCTTTTGTTAGATACAAAATTGGTCCAATAATACCTACCATTGAAATTATTATCCAAAGTCCTTTAGAACCATTAAAGTCGTTACTTATTATTTGAAATATCGCTACAAATGTTGTTATAATCGAACCGAATACGACTAAGAAAAAAAACAAACCTAAAATTACTTCCATACTTTTATATTATCCACTTGTTTTTTTTGTAATGCACGCCAACGTTCTAGATAAAATGCGTAGCGAATTACAATGCGATTTCAACTCGTTTATTTATGTAGCCAAATTTGCCACCATTAAAATAGTCAAATCGGCAGATTTGACGGTGCCCAATAAGAGCTACACTACTTGAATTTACTACTAAACCGCTATGAATTATACATTTTGTTACCTGCTGATTATTCATCTTTCAGTAATTTATCAACTTCTTTTTTAAGTTTAGGCAAATCTCTTGAAATTATTCCCCAAATAATCACATTATCAACTTTGTCGTATCCGTGTATTACATAATTTCTTAAACTTACAATTCTTTCTGCATTTTCAATTGGGAAATCTTTATCAATTTTTAAAATTCGGTTTGTTGCTTCTCCAATTATTTCAAACTCTCTTTCAACTGCTCTACGCAATAATTTATTATTATCATATGCGATAAAATCTCTTTTTTCTCCCAAAAAATCAAATATTGAGTTAGCAGAAACTAAAATGTCATATAAATATTTCTTGATATTATCCTGCATATAATAATTTTTTATTTTTTTCAATTGATTTGATAAAAAATGGGTTATTCAATGATTTCTCTGTAATTAAATCAATCTTTCGGTTAAATATTTTTTTAAATAATTTGTGTAATATGAAATAATTATCTGTATATTCCTCAATCGTTATATCATCAAATTTTATCAAAAGGTCAATATCACTATTTTCTGAAAATCTATCAGATACGACAGAACCAATAGCATATAATTCCTTTACTTTATACGTTATACAGTATTCCTTAATTTTCTCAATATTTTCTGTTATAATTCTATTCATAATTCAAAGGTACAATTTATTTAATAAAAAACTAAAAACTTGGATTTACTAATCTTACGAATAAAGTTTCTTTAAATAATTCTGCTCCTGTTTCTTCGTTTATATCTGACCTTTTAACATAGTTTTGTTTCTTTTTACCAATTCTCTTTGTAACAATAATTTTTACTTTATTCCCGTACTTGTCAATTAAATGAACTTTTCGTTTTTTAACTAATTCTAATATTGCCCATTTTATATACCAATCTTCTTGATATTTATTTATTATACCATCATCAAATGGTATATTTTCTCCATTAAATGTAATAGTGTCATTATTAATATCACGAATTGATTTTCTAATATAATTAATCACTCTTAAGTCATAATCTTCTTTTTCATTATAAAGTGACATTAGTGATGTCGTATCTGTATATATTACCATACTGTCAAATTTAAATTTAACAACCTTTCCATTAGGTTCAAAATCCAACTTGTATTTCTTTGCATTTGCATTTGCAGAAAAAGAAAAAAGTATTAAACTAAAGTTTCATAATAAAACTTTATAGCATTAATTGATTGATTTTGATACGAATGCGATACATTTCTTTTTACTAAACTCAATAAAAACGCTCTAATATCATTTTCATTAATATTTAATAAATTTTCAGTTTCG
>DAOVTE010000184.1 GCA_030627705.1 Bacteroidales bacterium | reverse complement strand
AGTTTTATTAATAAATACGACGAGTATAAATTTGCAAATGCTTTTATGTAGTTCTCAAATTTTAAATGATTTACTGCTAATTTTAATTTAATATCTGATTGCAGTAGTAAATTATACTCCGATTTATTATCATTACTTTCTAAATAGCTTAAACAGTTACTAGAATTTATTTCGAAATTATCGAAATCAGTCTGTTCTTCGCTAATAAACGACTTAAAAAATAGTTTGTAGTTTTCGAGGTAATTTATGTAGTAATTATTATCAGACTTATAATTATTTATAATAGTTTGTGCAGAATCTAATTCAAGATTTAAAATTTTATTTAAGATAATATTTGTCGTGCTGTCTTGCTTAATTTGCGAATAAGTAGGCAAACTAATTACAAGAATAAATATTATTATTGCTAGGCGCATTTTGTTTTTTTTGTAAAAATAGAAAAAGGCTGTTGAAATCAACAGCCTTTATATAAATTTCATAAACAAAAACTTCTTAGGGTTTTTTATTTAGTTTCTTTTACTTTTCTTCTTCTTTTTGGTTTTTCTTCAGCTTTTGCTTTTTCTGCATCTGCAATAAGTTTTGCTTCTAATTCACCCAATGATAATTCTATGTCTTTATCAACCAAAATTCTACCACAATATTCGCAAACAATAATTTTCTTTCTAGAACGAATGTCTAATTGTCTTTGAGGTGGAATTTTATTAAAACATCCCCCGCAAGCATCACGTTCAACAGTAACTAAAGACAATCCGTTTCTTGCATTTGCTCTAATTCGTTTATAGGCTGTAAGTAAACGTTCTTCTATTGTTCCTTCAATTTTAATTGCATCTTTGCCTAGTTTTTCTTCGTCTTTCTGAGTTTCGTTAATAATATCATCTAATTCATCTTTCTTATGAAGTAAATCATCTTTTCTTACTTGAAAATTATCAGCAGAATTATCAATAATATCTTGTTTAGATTTTATATTAGCCTTTGCTTCTCTAATTCGCTTCTCGCACAGCTCTATTTCTAACGATTGAAACTCTATTTCTTTAGATAAAGAATCAAACTCACGATTATTTCTAACGTTGTTTTGTTGTTCTGTATATTTTACAATTAACACGTTTGAATCTTCAATTTTATTCTTCTTCTCGGCAATATCTTGCTTAAAAGTGTCAATTTCTTCGGTATATTTATTTATTCTAGTTTCTAAACCTGCTAATTCATCTTCTAAGTCTTGAACTTCTAATGGTAATTCTCCTCTAAGTTTTTTAATATTATCTATATTAGAATTTACCTTTTGCAAATTGTATAATGCTCGTAACTTTTCCTCAACACTAGCGTTAACTTCTTTTTTGGTTTTTGATTTAGCCATATTATTTAATAATAATTAATAGGGTTCGTATTTACTTCTGAAAAATGAATTGCAAAATTACTAATTTTTTTTGTAAGAATATCAAAAAATATCTCTTTTGTGAACTGCTCAGTTTCATAATGTCCTATATCAGCAATAATTATTTTGTTCTCGGCATCAAAAAATTTATGATATTTAAAATCTGAACTTATATAAACGTCTGCATTACTGTTTATTGCGTTACTTAATAAAAAATCGCAGCTGCCTCCACAAACGGCAACTTTCTTAATTTTTTTATTAAATAATTTTGTATGCCTTATAGTGCCACCAAAAATTATTTTTAACTGTTTCAGAAAATCTTTCTCGTTAATTTCTAACTCTAATTCACCAACCATTCCTAATCCCACTTGCGTATTTTTATTTTCTAAATTATAAATATCGTAGGCTACTTCTTCGTATGGATGAGCATTAACTAACGCCGAAATTACTTTGCTTTTTAAATAATCAGGAAAAATTGTTTCGAACCTAATCTCTTTTTCTGTATGTAATTTATTTTCTTTTCCCACATATGGGTTTGTATTATCATTTGCCAAAAATGTGCCTTCGCCAATAATATTGAAACTGCAATTAGAGTAATTACCTATTGCTCCCGCTCCTGCTTTATAAATTGCATTCTTTACTTCGTCTGCTTTATCTACAGGAACAAAACTTACTAATTTCTTTAGATTATTTACTGGCGATAAAACTTTACAATTTCTTAAATTCAACTTCTCGCAAATCTTTTTACTTACTCCATTCTTATGGCTATCAATATTTGTATGCATTGCGTAAATTGCAATATCATTTTTTATTGCCTTAAGAATTGTTCGTTCAACATAATTTTTTCCAGTTATAGATTTTAAACCCGAAAAAATAATTGGATGATGAGATATTATAAGATTACAACCTTTGTTTATTGCTTCGTCGATAACTTCTTCCGTTGTATCTATTGTAAGTAATGCTCCGTTTGCTTCTATATTTTTATCACCTACAAGCAAACCCGAATTATCGAAGCTTTCTTGCATGCTAATAGGAGCTATATTTTCTAACTCCCTTATTATATCTTTTATTTTCATTATATTTTAATTAGTTTATAAAACTAAGTAACGTTATATTTTTTTACAAAAAAAACTATGATTAACTTGTAATTAGCTATTTGGATATTAAATTTATATCATTTAGCAAATCATCTTTATACGATTTACCTATTGGAAGAGTCCTTTCATTATCTTTATCCTTCTCAACTCTCAATGAATTACTACCTATACTTTTTATTTTATTTACGTTAACAATAAAAGACCTATGTATTCGCTTAAACTTATTTGCAGGCAACTTCTCCATTATTGCCTTCATTGTAAAGTGAATCGTGAATTTTTCATTCATAGTGATTATAACAATATAGTTTTCCATTGCTTCAATACACGAAATATCGTCATAAGATATTTTTACCAAAGACGAATTTTTCTTAATAAAAATTTCGTTCTTCATAGCAGAAATATTCTTGTTACCTTCATTAATGCTATTTAAAACTATTTCATTAATTTTTTCAGCTTTTGTAATTGCTTTAAAAAACCTTGCATAAGAAGGTGGTTTTAATAAATAATCTGTAACATCAAGCTCAAAAGATTTTAAAGCATATTTTTCTTTAGATGATATTATAATAATTTGCGGATGATCCTTAAAATTATTTAAAAACTCTATACCTGACATTTGTGGCATTTCTACATCAAGAAAAATCAAATCAATATCTTCTTTTATTTCAATAATAGAATTAGCTGCATCAATAGCATTAGAAAAAGAATTTATCAGACTTAAAGTTTTCGTTTTTAATATAAATTCTTCAATAACTTTTCTCGAAAGCTTGTCGTCATCAATAATTATACAATTCATATTAAACAGTCTTAATTAATATTCAAAAATACAATTTATTATAATATCCTTCAAATTTTATAACAAATTTATATATTTAATCTATCATTTATTTAAAAACCTGTGTACGATATAAACGTTTGTTTAAATGTTAATAAAATCAATAGTCTCGTACTTTAGGGCGAGAATTAAAGTACCATAAGTAAACACTCTGGCAACCGATTTGTTTAAAAATTTATGCTCTCAAACTTAGGTTAAAACATAAATGTTACCAAATAAAAAAAATAAATTAGTTTTAATAATTTAAATTATATATTTTTATTAATTAAACAAAAATTAAAAATTTAGCTTTATGAAGATTATAAACATTGTTATTAAACTAGGACTTCTATTCGTCTTGCTAGCAAATATTACAACTGCAAAATCTCAAGATATTAATAATCACATTAAAGACAGATTAATTATTAAATTAAAGCCAAATAGCAAAAATTTGAGCATTGATTACAAGAACTCAAGTTCTGACTTATCAAAATTCTTGAAAATAATTAATGTAGTAAGTGTAGAAAAGAAATTTCCTAATTTAACTGCTACATTAAGAGATAACAAACGCAATGTTGATTTATCTAATATTTACGAATTCACTTATAATTCTGAAATTAATATTCTAAAAATAATTAATACAATAAATAAATTTATCGAAGTAGAATACTGCGAACCTCACTACCTTCCAGAAGTTTTAGAAGTACCTAACGACCCTTATAATCTACCAAATCAATATTATTTAACAAATATTAGAGCATACGATGCTTGGGATATCTCGAAAAGCGACAGTACTGTAATTATTGGTATTACAGACACTGGAATTGAGAACTATCACGAAGATTTAGTAGATAATATTTATTATAATCTAAACGATCCAATTAATGGTATTGATGATGACAATGATGGATTTATAGATAATTTTAGAGGATGGGATTTGGGCGAAAACGATAATAACGCCCAGTATAATGAGAATAATATTCCTGGTGCTAATCCTCACGGAATACATTGTACAGGATTGTCTTCAGCATCAACAAATAATGGGGCAGGAATTTCAGGTGTAGGCTACAAATCTAAAGTTATGCCTATAAAAATTTCTAATGCATATGGCTCGCTTACAATGTCGTACGAAGGAATTGTTTACGCTGCCGAACATGGCTGTAAGGTAATAAATTGTTCATGGGGCGGTGGGGCAAAGTCTCAATTTGGTCAAGATGTGATTAATTATGCCGTTTTTAATAAAAATGCGTTGGTTGTTGCCGCTGCAGGAAATACTGGGCATTTATCAAATGATATTTTATATCCCTGTGCATATGATAATGTTTTGTGTGTTGCTGCATCTAATCAACAGGATTTAAAATGGGACCATTCATCTTTTGGCTATCATGTAGATATTATTGCACCTGGAGAATCTGTATACACTACAACAGCAGGAAATAGTTATATTAATGGCTGGGGAACTTCATACGCATCACCAATAGTAGCTGGGGGTGCTGCTTTGGTAATATCACATAATTTTGATACCCTTACTGCTTTGCAGGTTGGCGAAATTCTAAGAATAAGCTCAGATAATATAGATACTATTGGAACAAATGTACAATATGCAGAAAAAATGGGAATGGGTAGACTAAACCTCTACAGAGCATTAACTGACACCTTACCGCCTTCTGTTAGAATTTCTAATATTGAAATAACTAGCTCAAATAACAATTCGTTTATTGTTGGAGATACAGTTTTTGTATCGTGCACATTCACTAACTATTTAAGTCCATCAATTAATTTAGTAGCAGATGCTCAATCTATAAACTCAAGCGTATCAAGCATATCAAGTCAATTTAATATTGGTTCTTTAAACACATTACAAGACACAAACAATTTGCAACAAAGATTCAAGTTTAAGATACTCTCAAATGCTAGCTTCGACGAAAAAATCATACTTAGAATTAATTTATCAGATGCAAATTATTCGGCAAACGAATACATTAATTTTGTTGTAAATAGAACATATTTAGATATTGATACCAATAATATAAAAACAACAATCACAGGTAATGGCAATATTGGTTTTACAAACGATTTTTCTTTTGGCAATGGTTTTAAATATAAAAATAGCGAAAACCATTTATACGAAGGTGGAATAATTATAGGAAGTGCATCGCAGCAAAAAGCTTTTTCGTGTATTAGAGGAGATAATGAATATAAAATAGTATCTAAACCAACTAAAAATAATAATTCAATTATTGCAGATTACGAGGCACAAACAACTTTTGACGATTCTAAGTCGGCTAGTCCAATAAACTTAACTGTTATACTTAATAATTATGCTTGGTTAGACACAGTAAACGACGATTACATAATTTTAGAATACAATATAATAAACAATAATTCGCTGCAATTAGATAGCATTTATGTAGGGATATTTAACGATTGGGCTCTTGGCGCAGCCAGTTCAAACACTGTAAATGTTTACTAATGAAAGAATTTAGCTTATGCTTTTTCTGGAGATACAACTT
>DAOVTE010000026.1 GCA_030627705.1 Bacteroidales bacterium | reverse complement strand
CCCATTAATAGATAATAAAGATTCTAAAAAACGTTACCGTGCAGATGTATTAATTGAAGATCAAAGAGAAAAATTTCAGCAAAAAATAAATAAAGAAGTTAAAAAAGCAGCTAAACGTTTTGGCGATGCTTTTAACGAAGAAGAATTCTTAAAAACTAACGGTAGAGTTTTAGCAAATCAAGAAAAAATTAATGTGCTTACCGAGAGATTTCAAAAAGCTTTAGAAGCAAATGATTTAGTAGAATTAAAACAAATAATTGTTGATTACGAAATTTCTGACCCTGTTTCAGGAACAAAAAATTGGACAGACGTTAGACAGTTTAATTTAATGTTTGATACACAATTAGGTTCTGTAAGTGGCGATTCTGGTAAAATTTATTTACGCCCAGAAACAGCACAAGGAATATTTGTAAACTATTTAAATGTACAAAAAACTAGCCGACAACGTCTGCCGTTTGGTATTGCACAAATAGGAAAAGCATTTAGAAACGAGATTGTAGCAAGACAATTTATTTTTCGTATGCGAGAATTCGAGCAAATGGAAATGCAATTTTTTGTTCAGCCAGGAAAAGAAATGCAGTGGTTCGAGCATTGGAAAGAAACTAGATTAAATTGGCATTTATCTCTTGGTTTCGATAAAGATAAATTCCGTTATCACAATCACGATAAACTTGCGCATTACGCAAATGCAGCAACAGATATAGAGTTCGAATTTCCTTTCGGATTTAAAGAACTAGAAGGAATTCATTCACGTACAGATTTTGATTTATCGCAACATCAAAAATTTTCTGGTAAAAAAATACAGTATTTCGATAACGAAGAAAACAAATCTTATGTACCTTACGTAGTTGAAACATCAGTTGGATTAGATAGAACATTTTTAATGATTTTAGCAAATTCGTATACCGAAGAAACAATTACAAAAGAAGATGGCTCTAAAGATAGCAGAGTAGTTTTAAAAATACCTGCAGAATTAGCTCCAGTTAAAATTGCAGTAATGCCACTTATTAAAAAAGATGGATTGCCAGAAAAGGCTAGAGAGATTCTAAAAACATTAAAATTTAAATATAATTGCGCTTACGACGAAAAAGATTCTATAGGTAAACGTTACAGACGACAAGATGCTCTGGGAACACCATTCTGTATTACAATAGATCATCAATCTTTAGAAGATAATACAGTTACAATTCGTAATCGTGATACAATGAAACAAGAAAGAGTAAACATTAACGAGCTAGAACAAATAGTTTCTTCTAAAGTTGATATAGCAAATTTATTAAAACAACTTTAAATATAGTTTTAAAGTTTATAAAGCAGAAAGTTAAAAAGTATACCCGACTACTAGGGTGCAAAAAAATAGAAATAACCAAAAAAGTCCCTCTTAATTAGAGAGGGGTTGGGGTGAGGCTTTTAAGATGAAAAAAAATAACGATAAAATAGCATTACGTCGACTGCGCAGTTCTTACGCTACAACAGTTGTTAGTATAACGCTAGTTTTGTTTTTGGTAGGTATAGTTGGTATTTTAGCACTTACATCTAAGCAATTATCCGATTATGTAAAAGAAAACATTAATGTTACAGTAATGTTAAAAGATAACGTTAAAGATGTTGATGTAAAATACATACAGAAAAATTTAGATGCATCATCGTTTGTAAAATCAACAAAATATGTTTCTAAAGACGAAGCAGCCAAAGAATTACAAGAAGAACTTGGCGAAGAATTTACAGATTTTTTAGGCTATAATCCGTTATTATCATCAATTGATGTTAAAGTTTATGCAGATTACGCAAATGTTGATAGCTTAGCTGTTATAGAAAAACAATTATTAAAGAATTCGCAAGTAAAAGAAGTCTTTTATCAAAAATCGTTAATTCAATTAGTAAATGAAAACGTAAAAAAAATAAGCTTTTTCTTTCTTGTATTTAGTGGATTGCTTTTCTTAATATCAATAACGTTAATTAATAACACAATAAGATTATCGGTTTATTCTAAACGATTTATTATTAATACAATGCAACTTGTTGGTGCAACACGAAGCTTTATAAGAATACCATTTTTAGGAAAAAGCATTTTGCAGGGCTTTATAAGTGCAGTTTTAGCAATAGGATTATTAATAATTGTGATTTATTATTTACAGCAGGAGGCATACGAAATAGTTAGCTTTAGCGATTTAAGATTAATATCGGCATTATTTATTATTGTAATAATTATTGGAATACTGATATCATTAATATCAACATTTTTCTCGGTAAATAAATACTTAAAAATAAAATCACATAATTTATATCTTTAATTTGTAAATGTGAAAATTAGTTAATGATTAATAACTTTAAAAAATAGCAGAAACAGCTACTCTCCTTTGGAGAGGCAGAGGTGAGGCTCAATAAAAATTAATAAATAAATTTATAAAAATGGCAAAAGAAAATAAAGAAAACACAGGATTTGCATTAGGCAAAGAGAATTATATTTTACTGGCAATTGGTTTTGCAATTATAGTTCTAGGATTTATTTTAATGGCTGGCGGAGGCTCTGAAGATCCAACTGCTTTTAGTCCAGAAATTTTTTCAACAATGAGAATTACAATCGCACCAGTTCTTGTTCTATTTGGATTTATTTTCGAGATTTATGCAATAATGAAAAAGCCTAAACAATAATGGATTGGTTAGAAGCTCTAATTTTAGGAGTAATACAAGGTTTAACGGAATTTTTGCCAGTAAGCAGCAGCGGGCATTTAGAATTAACAAAATTTATTTTTGGTAACGAAAAAGCTCCAGAATCAAGTATGCTTATGACCGTTGTTTTACACGGAGCAACTGCATTAAGTACAATTGTAATTTTTAGAAAAGATATTCTAGAAATTTTTATAGGACTATTCCAATTTAAGTGGAACGAGCAAACCAAATTTTCGCTTAAAATTGTTCTTTCTATGTTTCCTGCAGCAGCAGTTGGCGTTCTTTTAGAATCAGAATTAGAAATGCTTTTCGATAAACAAATTCTCTTGGTTGGACTAATGCTTATAGTTACAGCTATTCTACTTTACTTTGCCGATAAAGCTAAAACTACAGATAAAGGTGTAGGTTTTTGGTCTGCAATAATAATTGGAGTATCGCAAGCAATAGCAATTTTACCAGGAATTTCACGCTCTGGAGCAACAATATCAACATCAGTTTTATTAGGAATTGATAGAGCAAAATCTGCAAGGTTCTCGTTCTTAATGGTAGTTCCTTTAATATTAGGTAAAATGGCTAAGGATATTTCTTCTGGCGAAATAAATACAGACATGGGTAATGCTATGCCTTTATTGGTTGGCTTTATTGCTGCGTTTGTTGTGGGATTACTAGCTTGTACTTGGATGATTAAAATTGTAAAGAATAGCAAGCTTACATACTTTGCTGTTTATTGTTTAATTGTTGGAATTATTGCAATTACAGTTGGACTAAATATTATTTAGATTTATTTTTAGGCTAAAACCGAATATACAAAATAAATAGCCCATACATTAATGGCTGGACTAATGAATATACAGAATGGGCTTTAGCCCAAATAATTAACAAAAGGCGATTTTTTAAATAAAATTATTTTTATAAACTTCTAAACTATCAACTCTTAAACTTATTAAAAAATATGATTTCTAAACAATCTACTTCTTTTAGTGATTTTCAAGAAGGGGAAGTTATTTTAATTAATAAACCTTATACTTGGTCGTCTTTTGATATTGTAAGAAAACTTAAATACGCACTTAAGCATAATCTTGGAATAAAAAAGATTAAGGTTGGTCACGCAGGAACTTTAGATCCACTTGCCACAGGATTAATGATTGTTTGTACAGGAAAAGAAACAAAAAATATAGAAAGTTACCAAGCTCAAATTAAAGAATATATTACCACAATAAAACTTGGATCAACTACACCAACTTTCGATTTAGAGTCTGAGGTAGATAAAGAATATCCATACGAGCATATTACTCAAGAAATGGTAGAAGAAACCTTAAAGAAATTTACGGGTTCAATCCTACAAACTCCACCAATACATTCTGCTGTAAAAGTTAATGGCAAAAGAGCGTACGAACTAGCACGAAAAGGCAAAGAAGTAAAGCTTAAAGCAAAATCGTTAGTAATAGACGAATTCGAAATCTTAGATTTTACATTACCAGAACTTAAGCTTAGAATTGTTTGCTCTAAAGGAACTTACATACGCGCTTTAGCAAGAGATATTGCCGAGGATTTAAAGTCAGGGGGGCATTTAATTACACTTCATCGCTCAAAAATTGGCGAATACAATAACGACTCAGCTATTGAAGTTGATGATTTGATTGGCTTGCTAACTTAAGCTAGAAATAACAAGCATTTAAACGAATGCTTGTTTCGAATCAGACTGCTAAACAAAAAATAATTACAAATATTTAATAATATAAATACCTTTTAATTTTTTGTGTTGCAGTTTTCTTAAACGGCTCGCTATGAACAACAAGTAATTGAATACGAGAAACTTTATTTACCCTACTATTAATATAAAATTTTAGCTCCTCTGCTAATTCTTCAATTGTGCTATCTACTTTCTGTTTAACTTCTTCTATTTTTTCGTCTACTTTATGTGATATTTCTGCTTTAAGTTCTTTTATTTTTTGCTCTAGTTCTTCTCTGTTAAAATGAACAAGTGCAACAAGTTTCCCTTTTTGTTCAATTACAATTGATTCAACTACGTGACTAAAATTATTTATTAATGATTCTATTTCTTCTGGATAAATATTTTCGCCATTAGAGCCAACAATCATATTTTTTAGTCTGCCTTTATGACTAAGCCAACCATTATTATCAAAAACACCTAAATCGCCAGTCTTAAACCAACCATCATCGGTTAAAACTTCACGAGTTTTTTCTTCATTTTTGTAGTATCCTAGCATAATATTTGGACCTTTTGCCCATATCTCGCCTTCGCCTGTTTTTGGGTTTGGGTTGTTTATTTTCACTGTACATTCTTTAACCATTGGGCCAATTGCTTGATATTTTGTCATATCTGCGTTAGATCCTGCTACAATAGGAGCAGTTTCTGTAAGACCATATCCAATTGCATAAGGAAATTTAGCTTCTATTAAAAATTCTTCTACTTTAGAATCCAATTTTGCTCCGCCAATTCCAAAGAATTTTAAGTTCCCTCCAAATGTTTGATATAGCTTTTTACCAGCAGCTTTGTTAATTATTTTGCGTGTAGGTTTAAATTTATACATTATTCTAGTTATAGCTTTCTTTTGAATCTCGGGTAAGATTTTATTTCTATAAACCTTTTCTATAATCATAGGTACAGTAAGCATTAAATCTGGCTTTACCGATTTCATTGCAGGAACTAGTACACTTGCTGTTGGTGGCTTACGTAAATAACTTACGTTTGCTCCATTTAATATAGGAAGAATTAAGCCAAGTGTATTTTCATAAGTATGAGACAATGGTAAAACAGAAAGAAACCTATCATTTTCCAATATCTTTTGAATATTATCTGCTTGTATAGAGTTAATTATTACATTTTTTTGCGATAACATTACTCCTTTAGAATCTCCTGTTGTGCCTGATGTATATAGTAATACTGACATCTCATCTTCTGTAGATTTATATGTTTTTTTGCATTTTAAACTCTCATCAAAAATAACATCTTTGTAATTTCCTTCTATAACCTCAAGGTTGTCTATTCGCACAACAGAACTAATAAAATCTTTTTTGATTTCGGTTAGTTTAAACTCTAGACCTTCGGAAATAAATATAGATTTAGCTTCGGAATGATTTAATACATTTTGTAATTCGTGAGTATTAAAATCAGGTAAAACAGGCACAACCACTATGCCCATACATTGCAAAGCAAAGTAAATTACACCCCAATTTGGCATATTCTGACTATAAATAATAACCTTATCGCCAGAGTTAATACCTAGAGCCTCTATAAATGCTTTTGAAGCCTCTATTTTTTTGCCCATTTCGGCATAAGTCATAAATTTTTCATCTACAAAGCCTAACGCATTAAGATTTGCATATTTAGAAACTACAATAGGAATAATTTCTGAGAAAGTTAATTTGTCGTATCTATCCATAATAATTATTTTAAGAGGGTAAAGATAACAAAAATTATTTATCTATATATGTAGAAAAAGTAAATTAGTAACACAGCCTATTACAGAGCTTATACAGAAATGACAAAGAACTATTTGTGAAAATTTAAGGTAAGACTTTTATACAAGATTCTTGTTGTGTCGAGTGTAACCGAGATATCTCATGCAACAAAGTCCTCTCAAACAGATTTTTCCGCTGCGGTCGAAAAAACGAGACAAAATTATTATTAAACTTTCACCGATACCTCACGAATCTTTCGTGTAGTTTGTGCAAAGCTACAACCCTGTCAGAGTTTTATTACGATATTAAAGTACTCTGACAGGGTTAAGAAGAGGAGTTTGGGCTATACTTTTAGAAATTAACTTAATATTATTTTATAGAATTTAATATCCATTATTAAAACTATTTATTAATTTTATCCAAATTATAAAAACTACAAAATGGATAAGTTTAAATCTTATGTGCCACATATAGTTGCGGTTATATTATTCTTGGGGATAACGTTTACATACTTTTCGCCAGTAATACAAAACAAGCAATTACAGCAACACGATGTTTTAACATTTAAAGGTTCTGTACAAGAAATAGAAGATTTTAGAGAAAACAACGATGGAGAAGAAGCTTTATGGACAAATTCTATGTTTGGGGGTATGCCAGCTTACTTAATTTCAGTAAAATATCCATACAATATTTTCAGTAAAATACACTACTATTTAGGTTCACTTCCGCCTCCTGCAAGTTTCTTATTTCTTTTGCTTTTAGGATTTTATATTACACTTTTAGCTTTTAAAGTAGATCCCTATCTAAGCATTGCAGGAGCTATTGCTTTTGCTTTCTCAAGTTATTTTTTAATAATAATTGGAGCAGGTCATAATACAAAAACAGTAGCTATTGCATATATGGCACCATTAATAGGGGGTATTGTAATGGCTTATAGACGTAAATTATTTTTAGGAGCTTTGCTTTTTGCATTCTTCTTTGCATTGCAGTTAGTTGTTAATCATCTACAAATAACATATTATACACTACTTACAATCTTGATATATGGAATTTTTGAATTATATAATTCTATAAAAGAGAAGACTCTTCCTAAATTTATTAAAACAACAGCATTGTTAATTGCAGTTGGGATAATTGCTATAGGAACAAATGCGGGTAAACTGTGGAATATTTACGATTACGGTAAAGATTCTATTAGAGGAAAATCAGAACTAAGTTCAGATGCAGAAAATAAAACATCAGGATTAGATAAAGATTACGCTACGGCTTGGAGTTATGGAAAAGCAGAAACATTTACTCTTTTAGTACCAAACTTTATGGGTGGCGCATCTGGAGGCGAATTGCCAAAAGGATCGGCAACACATAAATTTATTACAAAAACATCAGGAGTGAGCTACGCTAACCAAGCAATTAAACAAATGCCTACCTATTGGGGAACACAACCAATGACATCGGGTCCGGTATATATTGGCGCAATAATATTTTTCTTGTTTGTGCTTGGGCTATTAATTGTAAAAGGACATATTAAGTGGTGGCTTTTGGCAGCAACAATATTATCGATAATGTTGGCTTGGGGTAGAAATTTTATGGGGCTTACCGACTTTTTCTTGGATTATTTCCCTGGATATAATAAATTTAGGGCAGTTTCAATGACATTAGTAATTGCCGAATTTACAATGCCTTTGCTAGCAATTCTTGCCATAAAACAAATTATTGATGAAAAAATTAGTAAAATAGAATTTTTAAAAGCCTTAAAAATATCTCTTGGTGCAGTTGGCGGACTTTTATTAATTTTCGCACTAATGCCATCTATGTTTTTCGATTTTTCTGCAAAATCAGATGAGCAATATCTAGCTCAAGGAGCTGTAGATTTTGTAAATGCACTCCGTGACGATAGAGAGTCGCTATTACAAAAAGATGCTTTTAGATCATTAGCATTTATTTTAATCTCAGTAGTTGTTTTACTGGCATTTATGTACAAAAAAATTAGCAAAACAGTTTTATATATTAGTTTTACAGTTTTATTTATTGCCGATGGCTGGACAGTTGCAAAACGTTATTTAAATAACGATAGTTTTGTATCTAAACGTAAGGCAGAAACCCCATTTAGTCCAACATCTGCCGATATGCAAATTATGCAAGATAAATCTCTAAGTTACAGAGTTTATAACGCATCTGTAAGTACTTTTAACGATGCAAGCACATCATATTATCATAAATCTATTGGAGGATATCACGGAGCAAAATTACGTAGGTTTCAGGAACTTGTAGATTTCCATATCTCTAAACAAAATATGGCAGTATTAAATATGTTTAATACAAAATATTTTATTGTTCCTACAAAAGAACAAGGTGTGGTTGTTCAGCAAAACCCAGAAGCACTGGGTAATGCATGGTTTATTTCCGATTATAAATTGGTGAAAAATGCCGATGAGGAAATTGTTGCACTTACAGATTTTAATCCATCGCAAACTGCAATTATAGACGAAAGATTTAAATCAGAACTAGAAGGATTTAAAAATACAGATACTAACGGCAGTATTCTTTTAGAAGAATATCAACCAAACTATTTAAAATATAAATCGAATGCATCATCGGAGAAATTAGCAGTATTTTCAGAAGTTTATTACGCAAAAGGTTGGAACGCTTACATTAATGGCGAACTAAAACCGCATTTTAGAGTAAATTATTTGCTTAGAGCAATGCGTGTTCCTTCTGGCGAAAATATAATTGAGTTTAAATTTGAACCTTCGTCTTATGCAACAGGAAATAATATTGAATTAATAAGTTCAATACTTATGTTGCTTATGCTTGGAGGAATAGGATTTCTGGAAATTAAATCAAGAAAAATTAATTAATAATAAATAAAATTTAGGATTATGTACGGTAAATATAAAGAGTTTTTACAAAATGAGCTATCTGAAATTACAGATGCGGGATTGTATAAAAATGAAAGAGTAATTGTATCTGCTCAAAATGCAGAAATAGAAGTTGAAGGCGGACAAAAAGTTCTAAACTTCTGTATGAATAATTATTTAGGATTATCAAATAATAAAGAACTTATAGATGCTGCAAAAGAAGCTATGGATACTAGAGGTTTTGGTATGTCATCGGTACGATTTATTTGCGGAACACAAGATTTGCACAAAACTTTAGAAGCAAAAATTGCAGATTTCTTTGGTACAGAAGATACAATTCTTTACGCAGCAGCATTCGATGCAAACGGTGGTGTTTTCGAACCATTATTTAGTGCTGAAGATGCAATCATTTCAGACTCGCTAAATCACGCATCTATTATTGATGGAGTTAGATTATCTAAATCAGTTAGA
This sequence comes from Bacteroidales bacterium, assembly GCA_030627705.1. Taxonomy (GTDB): domain Bacteria; phylum Bacteroidota; class Bacteroidia; order Bacteroidales; family JAFGXI01; genus DAOVTE01. The sequence continues at coordinate 10,202 of DAOVTE010000026.1, read as the reverse complement.
TACAGATATAATAATGCTGATATGGAAGATTTAGAAGCAAAACTAAAGCTTGCTCAAGCACAAAGGTTCAGAATTATTGTAACCGACGGAGTATTTTCTATGGACGGAAACACCGCGCCAATGGATAAAATAAACGAGCTTGCAAAAAAATATGATGCATTAATAATGGTAGATGAATGTCATTCTGCAGGTGTTGTTGGTAAAACAGGTAGAGGAGTTACCGAACTTTATGATATTAGAGGCGAAGTAGATATTATTACAGGAACCTTAGGTAAAGCATTTGGCGGTGCTATTGGTGGTTTCACAACAGGAAGAAAAGAAGTTATTGATATTTTACGTCAACGTTCTCGTCCATATTTATTCTCAAATTCTATACCTCCAATGGTAGCAAATGCAGGAATTAAGATGTTTGATATGGTTTCTTCTACAAGCGATTTACAAGATAAATTACACTCAAATACAGATTATTTTGTTGAGAAAATGAATACTGCAGGTTTCGATATTAAACCAACAAAATCGGCAATTTGCGCAGTAATGCTTTACGATGCAAAATTATCGCAAGAGTTTGCAGCAGAGCTTCTAAAAGAAGGAATTTATGTAATAGGATTCTATTATCCAGTTGTACCTAAAGAACAAGCTAGAATTAGAGTTCAGTTATCGGCAGCACACAAACAAGAGCACTTAGACAAAGCAATTGTTGCTTTCACTAAGGTTGGTAAAGCACTTGGTGTAATTAAATAAATTAAATAATAATGTACTTTGGCAAAGTTTTATGCTTTGCCAAAGTAATTTTAAATATTAGATATGCTAAAAATATATCATAATAACAGGTGCTCAAAATCTAGAGCAGGATTAAAATATTTATTAGATAAAGGTTTAGAACCAGAAATAATTGAATATTTAAAAGAACCTCTATCCGAGAAAGATTTAGCTAGATTGCTAATGAAACTAAACAGGCCTGCAAGCGAAATGGTTCGTACGCAAGAAGCTCTTTACAAGTCAGATTTTAAAGGCAAAAATTTTAACGAAGACGAATGGATTAAAATAATTATTGAAAATCCTAGACTTCTAAAACGACCAATTGTTGAGGTAAAAAACAAAGCTGTTTGGGGAATTCCGCCAGAAGAAATTGAGGGCGTATTGTAATTCTTAAATATATTCAGAATGAAAATAACCTTTCTGCTAACAGGCAAAACCAACGAAAAGTATTTAGAATCAGGAATAGATATTTTTCACAAAAGGTTAAAACATTACGTTAATTTCGAGATAATTACAATTCCAGATTTAAAGAATACCAAAAATTTATCTACAGAAAGTCAAAATCAAAAAGAAGGAGAATTAATTCTAAATAAATTATCAAATCCAGATTTTGTAGTGCTTTTAGACGATAAAGGCAAAGAGTATACTTCTGTAGATTTCTCTAAGTTTATTAACAAACATCAAGTAAATAGCACTAAACATTTGGTATTTGTTATTGGTGGAGCATATGGCTTCTCACTAGGCGTTTACAAAAGAGCAAATACAAAATTTAGCTTATCTAAAATGACGTTCTCGCACCAAATGGTTAGGTTAATATTTGTAGAGCAACTTTATAGATCTTACACAATATTAAAAGGCGAACCCTATCATCATAATTAGCTTAATATTATTACAAATAAAAAATCATTATATTTGTTTCTTAGATTAAAGAAAATTACTTGCCAACAAATAAAAAAATATTAACAGTTTTTATCTTAATGCTAATTTTTATTAGCGCAGGATTTATATTAGAGAATTTAACCAAAAAAAATCCTGTTGATTTTATTAATGCAGAAAAAATACAGAAAGTATTAATTTATAAGGAGAATTATGCCGAAAGATTAGTTAATGAATATGCTGAATTATTGTTAAAAAAATCCTTTTCGGATGTATTAATTACAAAACAAACAGAGCTAGATAATTTATATAACGAAAAAGGAATGTCGTTATTAATATATGAGGGTGACGAGTTAAGGTTCTGGTCTGATAATATTATTTCTGCCGATATAGATATTCTAAATGCACAAAGTAGAGCGATTTATAAGAACAACCATATATTTCAGGTTTATAAAAAGAGCATGAATAATAAAACCTTTGTGGTTTTAATAAATATTAAACAAACATATCTTTATAATAATAGATTCTTAAAGTCGGGATTTCAAAAAGCGTTTAACATTCCTTCGTGGTATAAAATTTCTATTTTGCAATCTGATAATGATATTCAGTTTTTTGATAAAGATGGGGATTTTGTATTTAGCTTATTTAGTTCAAAGCAATTCTTCTTTAATAAAGGGACAGGATACTTATCTGTATTTTTTTATGCCCTTGCAATAATTTTTTATTTACTGTTTTCTAGATATTTATTTAAAAAATACTTTAGAGACAAGCATCCAATTATTGGACTATTTGCTGTTTTTGTAGATTTAATACTTCTGCGATTTTTAATGCTGTATTTTAAAATTCCAAATATTTTTTACGAGTTTGATATTTTTAAACCGCATAATTTTGCATCTTCATTTTGGTTTTCATCTCTTGCCGATTTTTTTATTAACGCAGTGTTTATCTTGTTTTTTGCAATATTATTCTTCAAGTATTTTATAGTAAACTTTAACAATAATTTAAAATCACAGCTAAAATTATCCACATACATTTCTGTTTCAATTTTAGCAATTAACCTCTTGTTTTTATCAATTTTTTATTTGCTAAATATAATATTATTAGACTCGAACATTTCGTTTGAAACATATAATATATTCTCCTTAAACTTATACTCTTTTGTTGCATTTTTTATTATTGCAATAATATTTGCTGCGTTTTTGTTAATTCTAAATAAGATATTAAGAATACAAAAATCTTTAATTTCCATAAATGAATTAGCAGTATTCTATTTTGTAATTTCATTTGTAACTTTTTTGCTATTTTATTTTATTATTAGCCCTTTTGACTTTTATGCTCCTATTTATTTTATTGCAATTATAGCAGTAATGCTCACCTATCTGCAGATAAAAAGCGAAAATAAATATGCAATTTTAATACTAATTACCTTTTTAACCTCGATATATACTAGCCTTACAATAATTGAAACATCACAAGAAAAAGAACAAGAAAAAAGAAAAGTCTTAATTCTTAACCTATCTAATCAGCGCGATTTAATAGGCGAGTTATTGTTTGAAAATGTAGAAAAACAATTAATTTCTGATGAAGTCCTTTTGCAATTTTTTAAATTTCCGTTCGAAAATAAAGAAGAAGTAGACAAGTATATTCAGCAAAGTTATTTTCACGGTTACTTAAGTAAATACGATTTTCAAACAACTATTTGTTATCCGCTAGACAGCCTTATTATGGAGCCATCTAACGAATCGTTTGGCTGTTATTTGTTTTTTGATAATTACATTTCTAACATTGGTATTAAAATTTCAAAATCAAATTTCTACTTTGTAGAAAATTCAAACGGGCGAATTTCGTATATTTCTAAGTGCACAGATTTTTCCGATCAAGATTCAACAAAATTTAATTTCTATATAGAAATTGATTCTAAATTAATATCAGAAGAGCTTGGCTATCCAGAGTTGCTTTTAGACGATAAGCAGAAACTAAATGCTATTAAGGAGTATTCATACGCAAAATATTTAGATAACGAATTAATTGCACAAAACGGAGATTATAAATACAGCCTTGTAAATACAATTATGGATAATGTGAATAGTGAATTTACATTTGTTAATAAAGACAATTATAATCACTTGATTTATAAAACTGGAGACCAAAAGTATACGGTATTAAGCAAGAAAAATATTGAATTTAGTGATAAACAAACGTCTATTGCATATATTTTTGTATTCAATTTTATTGCGTTGCTTATCTTTCAGCTTATATCAGGCTTACCATATAATTTTTCTAATATTTCGTTAGGATTTAATAATAAAATCCTACTTTCAATAATAGGAATTCTTTTAGTTTTATTTGTTATAATAACAATAGTAACAGTATATTATAACACAAACTTTTACAAGCAAAAACAATACGATACTATAAGCGAAAAAACCCAATCGGTATTAATTGAAATAGAACATAAGCTTGGCGAAATAGATGCAATAACTTCAGAAAATCACGATTATATTTTATATCTGTTAACTAAATTTTCTAATGTTTTTTACTCAGATTTAAATTTGTATGCCAAAGATGGTAAGCTTATTCAATCTTCAAGACCCGAAATTTTAGAAAAAGGATTAATTGCTAATCGTATGAATCCTGTTGCTTATAGAGAAATGGCTGTAAATATGCGTTCTGTTTTTGTTCATACAGAGCAAATTGGTAAGCTGTCTTACCAATCATCTTATGTACCTTTTAAAAATAATAATAACAAAATTTTAGCATATCTTAACCTGCCATATTTTACAAAGCAAAATCAAATAAAAAAAGAGGTTTCTACAATAATTGTTGCAATAATAAATGTGTATGTTTTAGTTCTTGTTATTGCGATGCTGATAGCTGTTCTAATATCAAACCAAATTACAAAACCTCTGCGTTTAATACAAAGTAAATTAAAAGCTATAAAACTAAACGAGCAAACCGAACTTATAGATTATCAAAGCAACGACGAAATTGGCGATTTAGTTGCAGAATATAATGAAATGGCTCAAGAGTTAAAAGCAAATATTCAGCAATTAGCAAAATCAGAACGAGATAGTGCTTGGCGCGAAATGGCAAAGCAAATTGCTCACGAAATTAAAAATCCACTAACACCAATGAAATTAAGTGTGCAGTTTTTAAAACGTTCTTGGGATAATAATTCTGAGAATTTCGACGAACAAATTAACAAAACCACAAAAATTTTAATCGAACAGATTAACTCTCTTGCAGGAATTGCAACAGCCTTTTCAGATTTTGCAGCTATGCCAATGGCAAATAACGAAAGAATTAACGTTAAAGAAATACTAGATACTGTTATACAAACATTTAGCAAAACACCTTCTTGTAAAATTGGTTTAGCAAAACAATACAAAGAAAATTATTTTGTTTTTGCCGACTACAATCAGCTTTTAAGAGTTTTTAATAATATTATAAAAAATTCTATTCAAGCAATTCCAGAAAGCCGATTGGGTAATATTATTATTGATATAGAAAATAAAAACAATACAATTACAATTAAAATCTCCGATAACGGAATTGGCATTTCCGAAGAAATAAAAGACAAACTCTTTGTTCCTAATTTCACCACAAAATCTAGCGGTTCTGGTTTGGGTTTAGCAATGGTAAAAAACATTATAGAAAATGCAAACGGCGAAATCTGGTTTGATACCGAAATAGAAAAAGGCACCACTTTCTTTATTAAATTTATGGAGTGGCGGGGGTAATCCCTTTTTGTAAATCGTTATGCTTCTTTAGCTTTCTGAATAAAACTCAACTCCTTTTTTAATTGAATTTACTATCTCATTTACGGTTGGAATTACTTCTGTTGGCATTATTAATTTCTTGTTATCCATATTGTTGCTCAAAATAAGAGTTGCGTAATAATATAAAATATATTTATCTTTCAATTCTCTGCCATATTTCTCAGACTCAAAATAAGAAAGAACTAAACTTTTTTGTTCGAAGATTAATAAATAATGAAAAAGGGTCGATAAATCTTCATTGTCACCATGATTTAAAATGGCCTTCATTTTTTTATCAATATCTAAAAATATATTATTCCATATTTGGATTATTAATATTATTATTGATGATCTCGTATTTTTTTGTGTTTTAGTATTTTCTTGCATTAATTTTAATGTTTTGTTCGCGTTTTCATTTTTTAATAAATATACAAGTGCTAAATTATGTAGAGCATTAATATCTTTCATTTCAATTGCAATTAAAAGATACTCTTCTGCTTTGTCTAGGTTACCTTGCTTCACATAAATGCTTGCTAGGTTATTTGGCGCTATGGTATTCCCATTTTCGATTGCAAGTAAATAATATTTTTCTGCTTCTTTTGCTTGTTCTTGTTCTTGATACAAAATAGCTAAATTAAACATTGCTTTTATATAGCCTTTTTCTACAGCTAATAAATAATATTTTTCAGCTTCTCCTTTTTCTTCTTTATTATGATAAGCTAAACCTAAAGCTCCAAATTTAATTCCATCTTCTTCATTCTCTAATTGATTTATTTTATTTATTGCTTGTGTGTGTTTTCCTTCATTTAGTAATTTATCAAACTCTTTTAGAATACTATTGCTTTTTTCTGGTAAATAATTAGCTGATGGTTCCTTAACTTGTTCTAAATCCTTGGTTTTTTCTATTAATTCATCACGCATTGTGGTGCTAATACATTTAGATTGACTTAGGCTTTTTGTAATTACACTTGCCTTGTCGTAACTTAATCTTTTTGTTTTTAGTTTTTCTAAATGGGTTATTGCTAATTCTGTAATTTTCTCTGTATCGTACCAACTTTCTAAAAATATTGTGAGGTATTTTGCTTTTCGTTTTTGGTTAGGATTACCTTGGGTTACAATTAGCCACATATTAAAAAATCTTTCAGAAATTCTATATAATTTATTTTTTGTGTTTGTATCTAATTTAGTTACTATCCCAAAAGAAATTAGTTGTTTTAAATATGCAGAAATAAGTTTGCTTTCCATTCTGCTTTTATTTACTAATTGTTTGGTAGATACGGCTTCCCAATTAAATGCTATTTCTAAAACAATTTTTCTTTGTGGAGCGGTAAGGTTGTTTAATCTTTCTTGATATAATGGGGTTGCTTGATCCATTATTTTGGTTATATACTGAAAACCGTAAATATCATTATCGGTTAGCAGTATTCTAATAAAGAATAGTAAAGTTCTGGGTAAGCCATCTGTTAATATTCTTATAGATTCTATCTTGCCTCTATTTTTAATTGCATAATCTTTTAATAATGGCAAAGGCATAATTTTGCTCCAATGATTAAGTAATTTGTGAATTTCATAGAAACTTAAGGCTGCAAGTTTGTGTAATCTGAAAAAATCATAAAATGGTTTGTCGTATTTCCAAAAATGTTCGTCCATACGTGTGCTACCTCCAATAATTTGCACATTATTATTATTAAGAAGGATTTCTCTTAATAGATTACCGTCATCATTAAGATTTTCTATTATTCTATCAAAATTATCTAGAAGCAGTACAAGTTTTTTGTTTTTAGATTCTAGTAATTTTTTAATTTCTTCGTAAATATAACGGGTATATTCGTCGTTATTAGAAAAATCGGAAAAATCTCGTAGCTCTATATTTATTTTGAATCTTAATTGTAATTCTTGTAAACTTTCCCACCATAAATCGGAAAGTCTATATATGCTTGCTTGTTCTTCGGCAAGATTTACAGGAATATATTTTTTTCTTAATTTTGAGTTTTCGTTTATTTCTATTTCTAATCGTTTAAGTAAGGTGGATTTTCCGCTACCTCTTCTACCAAGAATGAGTTCGTGTTGTAATGGGTCTTCTCCTTTTTTAGATTTTAGAGCTTCAGTAATTAGTTCAAACTCGTGTATTCTTACAATAAAATTTTTCTTTATTGATTCAGAATCACTATTTGCCGATTGGTAGAAATTTAATTTGTCAATTATTGTATTGTCCATTAGTTTTATCTTTGTATTATTAATCGAAAATAGGTTGATTTCTTTTCCAAAATGCTTTTAAGAACGGAGAAACAAAAGTGTAATAATTGTCTTCTTCTAAAATGTATCCATCTCTATCTAAATCATTAATTAAATCCATATAATTAATAGTCATTTTATGATTATGAGCTAAATTGTATAATTCTTTCTTGGTAATTTTGTCTTTATGAGCTATGAGTTTAAGCACTTCGTTCATAAACACAGCTTGATTCTCTGTGAAATACTCGAATAACCTATCTTTCCAATCGCTAAAATGTGTGCTTTCTTTTACAACCTTATTAAAAGCGTTATCGATATCTATTTTCTCAACATTACTATTGTTGCATCTTTTGCCTTCTTTATTTACTTCGTCAAGTAACAGATTAATGAAATAAGGAATGCGATAAGATATTTTGTTTACTAAATATTTGTTCAACACATCACTATATTTAATAGTAGCATCTCTAGTAACGTGTTCAATATATTCTTTTGCTTGAGATTTAGTGAAAGGCTCGTAAGTTATTGATTTTATATCATTTAAATCGGTTACCCTTCCCTCTATTCTCTTAACTACGTGATGTATTCCTATTGAGCCTGTTAATACAATGTTTATATACTTAAATTGTTTTTGCCTCCAGCGCCTAAGGTTTTCTAGAAGCATTTTAGCTTCTTCTATTTTATTTTTTTTGTATAAATTGTGAAGGACTTCGGGTAATTCATCAATAAAAAGTACGACTTTTATTTCTTCTTTATTTAATTGTTCTGCTATTTTATCAATTTCTTGCAAATAATTTAATTGCTTCTTATCGTTAAATTTAATGCCTCCACTTGTAGATATTTCTGTTAAATGTATTTCGTTTACAAAATTGCTGAATTTATTCCATATCTGCTTATCTTTATTTAGTGCCGATAAAATAAGTTCGTAAAACCGTTTATAAAAACCATTTTCAGTATTTATACCTTGTACGTTTTCAAAAATGCACTTCATCTCTGGTGGGCAATTGCTGGCAAGGTTTACCACAACTGATGTTTTGCCTACTCGTCGTGGAGCAGCAATAAGTATATTATTTGATTTATAGAGTTCCTCTATTATTTCATCTTCTATTACAGTACGTGGATAGTAGTATTCTCCTGTAGCCTTATTACCAATTATAATTTTCGGACCTATCCATTCATTTTTCATATGACAATGTTTTTATTGCTAAATGTATTTGACAACAAATATATTGCTAAATATTGTGAACAACAAATTTATTGTCAAAAAGAATATTTAAAAGTTTTAAAAGTAAAAATATAAAGGCTAATATTAAGTTAAGTAAAGGTGATTAAAATCAAAAAAACCATTCAAAAAAAGCAATAAATTCTACAATATGTTTTAACTTTATAGGTTTATTTTTAATGTATAATTTATCTTATTATTATGAAAAAATTTTTAAAGTTTTTTACAATTTTTATTGTCTTAGTTCTAGCACTATTAATATCAATCCCGTTTATTTTTAAAGATAAATTAGTAGAGATTGTTAAAGAAGAAATAAATTCTACATTAAATGCAAAAGTAGACTTTGGCGAGTTCGATTTATCAGTTTTTAAGAGTTTCCCAAATCTAGCATTTCAAATAAATAATGTAAATGTAGTTGGTGTAGACAAATTCGAAGGCGACACGCTTGCGTACATAGAACAATTTAATTTAGACGTAGATATTATGTCTGTAATGGGTGATAATATTAAGATAAAAACAATAAATATTGAGTCGCCACAGATTCTTGCAAGAGTATTAGCAGATAGCACAGCAAACTGGGATATTTATATTTCTGTAGAAGATACAACCGTTGTCGAAGAAAGCACAGAAGAATCAGGTTCATATAAACTTGCATTAAACCAGTTTGCTATCCATAATGCAACAATTGTTTACGACGATGTTCCTGGAAATATCAATACAATAATTAAGAATTTTAATTTTGAACTAAGCGGCGATTTAGCCGAAGATCTATCTAAGCTAGATATTAAAACAACTATAGAAGAATTCACTGTAGATTACGAAGGAATTAAATATCTAAAGAAATCTAAAATTGATTTTATTGCTGATATAAATGCAGATTTGGCAAACGATAAATACACTTTTAATGAAAATACACTTAAAATAAACGAATTAGAATTAAGTTTCGATGGTTATACAGCTTTGCCAAACGACGAGGATATAGAAATGGATATAACTTACGGATTAAAACAAACCGAGTTTAAACATATTCTTTCGTTAATTCCTGCTGTTTATTTAACCGATTTTAATGATGTAAAAACATCAGGGTCTGTAAAATTAGAAGGTTTTGTAAAAGGAACTTACAACGAAACACAACTTCCGGCCTTCGATTTATTTTTATTAGTAAAAAATGCAATGTTTAAATATCCAGATTTACCACAATCTGCTTAAAATATTGCAATCGATTTAAAAATATCTAACCCCGATGGAGTAGAAGACCATACAAAAATTAATCTTAAAAACTTTCACGTAGAAATGGGAGGAAATCCTTTTGATATGAAAATGCTTCTTAGTTCGCCAATTAGCGACCCAAATAT
>DAOVTE010000039.1 GCA_030627705.1 Bacteroidales bacterium | reverse complement strand
TCTCCTTCAACTACAATAGCTCTTCCTTGTGTCTGGCCAACTAACCCATTTACTTCGGCATGACCAATTTTGCCATAAATTACAATTTGTCCATCGTTACTTATTGCATCGTCAAATCCATCTTTTATTTTGTTTTGTAATTTCAATACAACAGGACATGATGCATCTATAAGCTCAATATTATTTTCTAAAGCAATCCTGTATGTTTCTGGTGGTTCACCATGTGCTCTAATTAGAACTTTACAGTTAGATAAATTTTTTAGTTCGTTGTTATCTATAGTTACTAGTCCTTTTCTTTCTAATCTTTCTACCTCAACACTATTGTGCACAATATCTCCAAGGCAATATAATTTATTGCTGTTATTTAGTTCTGTTTCGGCTACTTGAATAGCGTAAACAACACCAAAACAAAACCCAGATTTATTGTCAATTTCTACTTTCACTATTTTCTATTTATTTTTAGGTATTTCACCAAATTTTTCAATAATTAGATTCATCACAAATTGTAATTGTTCTTTTTGATTAATATTGCTATTGTCAAGTACAATAGCATCTTTAGCCTGCTTCAAAGGACTTTCTTTTCTATTTTGGTCTAAATAATCCCTTTCGGATATATTTTTTATTATATCGGATAATGATACAGTATCACCCTTATCTATATATTCTTGGTGTCTCCTTTTTGCACGAACATTTACATCGGCAGTCATAAATAATTTTAATTCAGCATTTGGAAAAACCACAGTCCCAATGTCTCTACCGTCTATAACAATTCTTTTATTCTTGCTAATTATTTGTTGGTGTTTAACTAATTGTTCTCTAACTTCCTTAATACTGCTAATTAAGCTAACACTGTTAGAAACCTCTAAACTTCTAATTTGATTTTCAATATTTTCTCCATTGAGATAAATTTCACTTTTATCAATATTTAATTTAAAGTTTATATTTATAGAATCTAGTAAAGATTTTAATTTAATTATATTAATATCACCATTGTTTATTATTTTATTTCTTAAACAAAATAAAGTAACAGCCCTATACATTGCCCCTGTATCTAAATATGTATAGTTAAGATTTTTGGCTAATTCTTTTGCCAAAGTACTTTTCCCACATGACGAAAATCCATCTATAGCAATAATGATATCCTTCATTTTAATGTTTTTTTATTAAAAAATAATTTCAAAACTACACTATTAATAGCAAAGACCATAATAATTTAGTTAAAACCATAATATTTACATCAGTAAATGCAGTATCTATACGCATTTGATTGGTTATTATTGCAATTTAACATTTCTAGAACCAGTGCCTAAATCTAATTGGTATTTGTCAAACTTTGTTGTAAACAAATAGGAAGATTTTTTTTTATATATAAATATTCCATTGAAAATCAATAAAATTATTATTACTTTAAACTACAATTCTTATTTTAGATTAATTTAGTGCTATAAAACATTTGATTAATTGTATATGTGCATTATGTCATATTTGTGTTAATATATATTACTTATATAGTAAGTGTTATTTATCATAAATGTTGTTTTATTATTCAAATAAACAGATATAAGTACTTTGATATGATATTTATCATATAATAATAATGATTACAGATATAAATTCGCATAGTTAAAAATATCAATTTATAAATATGTTAAATTTAAAAAATAGAATTATGAAAAAATTATCATTTTACTTATTAGCGTTTATTATCTCGTCTACTATATTATTTAGTAGTTGTGGTGGAACAACAGAAAATGTTGAAGCGAACGATTCAACTGCAATAGAACAAGTACAGTCAAACGAGTTTGATATACTTGTTAAGTATTTAGAAGAAAATGGGGACTTTATTAACAGTAAATCTGTTCCTGCAATGATTAAGTCTAAAGAAGTACACGAAAACATTGGTAACGATAAATATTTATTTGTTGACCTTAGAAAAGGAAATGCTTTTAATAAAGGTCATATCGAAGGTGCTGATAATATTGTAGCAAAAGATTTATTACAGTATTTCGAAAATGATATTATATCTACAGATTATGACAAAATAGTTTTTATTTGTTACTCTGGACAATCAGCTAGTTTTGCAACTGGAGTTATGAGATTATTAGGATATAATAATGTATATGCAATGAAATTTGGTATGAGCTCTTGGAACAAACAATTTGCAGAAGGCGTATGGATGAAACATATATCTAACGACTTTTCGGATAAAGTTGAAACTACATCTAATGCTCAAGCTGCTGCAGGTGCATATCCAACAATTAGCACTGGTAAAACAGAAGCTAAAGATATTTTAAGGTTAAGAGCTAAAGAAGTTTTAGGTTTAAGTTATAAATCATTATTAGTGAAAGCTCCTGAATTATTCGAAAACGGATCTGCTTACTATATTAATAATTACTGGCCAGAAGGTAAATATAACGAAGGACATATTCCTGGTGCTATTAGATACCAACCTAAAAAATCTTTAGGAACAGCAACACAATTAAGCACTTTACCAGTAGACAAAAAAGTAGTTACTTATTGTTTTACAGGACAGCACGCAGGTTTCGTTACAGCTTATTTAAAAATTATGGGTTACGATGCTTATTCTTTAGCTTATGGAGCAAATAGCTTTATGAATAGTACTATGAAAGAAAATGGAGACGGATGGCATGCATTTTCAGAAGCTGCAGTTCACGATTTCGAATTTGTAGTAGAAGATGTTGAAGAAGAAGTAGAAGAAGAAGGAGATGGCGGCGGATGCAGCTAATAGTTTATATTGATTTGAGTTAATTGTAAACTATAACCCGCATATTTATTATGCGGGTTATCTTAAAATAATAATAATTATTAATTAAATACATATATTATGAGAACAAGACTACTATTTTTAAGTGCTTTAATGGTTGCGTTTATATTTTCGGCCAATGCACAATTTACTATTGATGCTCAGTACAGAGTAAGAGCACAAGCTTTGCATGGATATAAAACTCCAGCTAAAGTGGATGCAGATGCTGCTTTTCATGTTGGACAACGTACACGTCTAAATTTAAATTATAAAGCAGAAAAATACGAAACAAAATTATCTTTACAAGATGTTCGTACATGGGGTGATGCTGATATTGTAAACGCAACAGGCGTTTTAGGTAAATCTTATGGAACATTTGATATTTACGAAGCTTGGTTTAAACTTAAGTTCGACGATAAAAGATCATTAAAAATTGGTCGTCAAGAATTAAAGTACGACGATCAAAGATTAATATCTTGGAGAAACTGGTGGGATAGAGGTATGACATACGATGCTGCAACTTTCTCTTGTGTAAACAAAGATGCAGGTTTATCTTGGGATCTAAGTGTTTCTTATAATAGTTTATCATCAGGTACATTAGTAGGAAATGATTATTTAAGCTCTGGTTATTTTGGAACAGTAAATCCAATGATTACTCAAAACTTCTTATATATTAAGAAAAAAGTAGGAGATAAAATGTATATTTCTGGAACTGCAATTGCTTCAGGATGGCAAAAGGCTGGTACAGCAAGCACAATATATATAACAGGAACAGAAGGTATACATATTAACTATAATGCTTCTAAAAAAGGTACTGATGGACCATTTGCGAAAATTAATTTATTTGTACAAAACGGACATAGTGCTGCAGGCAAAGTTGTAAATGCAAATATGATTACAGCAAATTTAGGTTACAGAACTATGGATAAGAAATTAGAAATTTCTGCAGGTGTAGAAATGATATCTGGTACCGATGCTTCTGATACAACACAAGCTTATGCTGATGAAGACCATAATTTTAATTTATTAAATGGTGGTCGTCACCCGTACTATGGTGGAGCTATAGACTGGTTTGCGATTCCTAAAAGCACAAAAAATGGTGGTTTAATGACTATTAACTTTAATGTACAATATAAATTAACTAAAAAAGATATTCTATTACTAGGTGTATCTAACGTAAATTTAGCAACAAATGTTTTTAAAGAAGTAGATACTAATGGAGATGATGTTTATTATGGAAAAGCATTAACTAACAATATTGATTTAACATACATTCGTAAAATGAATAAAGATGTAAAATTAATATTTGGTGTTTCTTATGGTATGCCAACTGACGACTTATTACAAATGAGAGGTATGATTGATGTTGATGGTAATTATGTTTCTGGAGAAAGCTATTTTGTTTATACAACATTAGTAGTTACTCCTAAGTTTTTTGATTCCTCAAAAAAATAGAATCTTTAAATTAATTTTTACAAAGGCTACCAATTATGGTAGCCTTTGTAGTTAGTAATATTAAACGTTAATGTTTAAATAAAACCAAAAAAAAGCCCCTATACATTCTGGATAGGGGTTTTTTTTTGAGTTTTTATTTCTTAAAAGAATCAGAAACAATTAAATCTCTAGTTCCGTGAGTCCACGAGTAGAATCCTTCGCCAGATTTAACGCCTAAATTACCAGCATTTACCATATTTACTAATAATGGATCTGGAGCATATTTATCTTTACCCAGTTCTGTGTAAAGCACATTCATTATCCATAAACAAACATCTAAACCAATGAAGTCTGCTAATTGTAATGGTCCCATTGGATGAGCCATTCCTAATTTCATTACAGAATCAATTTCCTCTACACCAGCAACGCCTTCGTGTAATGTAATAATTGCTTCGTTTATCATTGGCATTAATATTCTGTTTGCAACAAAACCTGCGTAATCGTTTACAGGCACAGGAATTTTACCTAATGCTTTAGATACTTCAAGAATTGCTTCTAAAACTTCTGGAGATGTTTTGTATCCACTAATGATTTCGATAAGTTTCATTACAGGCACTGGATTCATAAAGTGCATACCAATAACTTTTTCAGGACGATTTGTAACGCCAGCGATTTTAGTTATTGAAATTGATGATGTATTTGTAGCAAGAATAGTTTTCTCGTCGCAAATTTTATCTAATTGCTTAAATATTTTTAGTTTTAAATCTAAATTTTCTGTTGCAGCTTCAACTACTAAATCTGCATTTTTAACACCTTCTTCTATAGTTGTAAAAGGTGTAATTTTTGCTAAAGTTGCATTCTTATTGTCTTCTGTGATTTTTTCTTTTTTTACCATTCTATCAAGATTTTTACCGATAGTTTTAATTGCTCTATCTAGTGCATCTTGATTAATATCTATCATTGCTACATTGTAGCCTTTTTGTGCAAATACGTGGCAAATTCCGTTGCCCATTGTACCAGAACCTATTACTGCTATATTTTTCATATTATAATATTTATTTGATTATTTTTCTAATCACAAAGTTAATAATGTTTGTGTTTTTCTCAAAAGTATTGATAAGCTGTAAAACACTATTTTATAATCTAGGATATTGTCATTTCGACAATAAGGAGAAATCTAATGTAAAAGTATTAGTTAAAATAGATTTTTCGATTACGCTAAAAATGACAAAGTTTTATTCCATCATCTTAAAAACATCAGCTACAACATTATTTGCTCCATCAGCAATATCCATAATACTTGCATCTAACATATAGCAAGGAGTAGTTGCCACTTTATATGCTTCGTCTACTATTACTTCGCCGTGATTTGTATTTTTATGCACAGAGCCCATTTCTTCTATTGCTTTTGCGGTTTCTTCGTCTTGTCCGATAGTAAGTTCTACACCACCCAAAACTTTAGCAATAATCACAGGTGAGATGCACAATGCTCCAATAGGTTTTCCTGTTTGCACCATTCCTAAAATAGCTACTTCTACTTCTTTGTTGATAACAAAATCTGCTCCATCGAAAGCAAAAGACGACAAATTTTTGGCAGCACCAAATCCGCCAGGAAAAATTATTGCATCGAAGTTTCCTGCTTCGAAATCGGATAATGGTTTTATTGCTCCTCGTGCTATTCGTGCCGATTCTATAAGAACGTTTCGTTTTTCGTTCATTTCTTCGCCTGTAATATGATTTATTACGTGATGCTGGTCTACATCAGGAGCAAATATTTCGTATTCACCTCCATTTTTCATAATAGCGTATAACGTAAATGTAGCTTCGTGAATTTCTGTTCCATCAAAAACTCCACTTCCAGATAAAACAACTGCAACTTTTTTGGTACTCATATCTTTATGTTTATTGATTTATTTTTTCTTAAAGATAAAAAATATTTTCTTACTGCATAAAGTAAATATTATTAAAATCAATATCTTTACGATATAAGATATGTAATATTATTAAAATTATATGTGATGAAGATATTAAAACTAGCGATAACATTATTAATAACAGCGAATTTATCCGCTCAAGTAAATTTTGATGATTTTTTTATTACTAAAACACTCAGAATAGATTATACAAGAGCAGGAAACTCAGAAAAAACATACGTGTATTTCGAAAAATATATGCAAGAACAGTTCTGGGGAGGTTCACAAAAAAACCTTGTAGATACGTTTAACTATGGAGATTATAGAGTTTTAGTTTACGATTCGTTGGGCGAGAAACTTTTGTATTCTAGAGGGTTCTCATCACTTTTTAGAGAATGGATAGAAACCCAAGAGGCAAAAACAATTTCGCGTTCGTATTACGAATCTATTACTATTCCATTTCCTAAAAACACAATTCAAGTAAAAATTCAGGATAGAGATTTTAATAATAAATTTAATACTGTTTTCGAACTTACTGTAAATCCGCTTAATTACCAAATTGAGAAATCTAACTCTAGTAAGTATACAACAGAAAAATTACACTATTCTGGTGATGCATCAAAAAAATTAGATATAGTAATTCTTGCTGAAGGTTATACAAAAGACGAATTAGAAAAGTTTAAGAAAGACGCAAACAGATTTGTTGGATATTTTTTCGAGGTTTCGCCTTTTAAAGAGAATAAAGACAAAGTAAATTTTAGGGCAGTAAATTCTTATTCTGCAGAAACAGGAACTGACATTCCTGGCGATAATATTTGGAAAAACACAGTGCTAAATACACATTTTTACACATTCGATAGCGAAAGGTATTTAACAACTAGTGATGTAAAACAAATTAGAGATTTAGCATCGTACGTTCCTTACGATCAGATTTATATACTTGTAAATTCAGCAAAATATGGCGGAGGTGGAATTTATAATTACTATAATTTATGTACAAGTGATCATCCAGTATCGGGCAAAGTTTTTACACACGAATTTGGTCATGCATTTGTTGCTCTTGCAGATGAATACCAGTATGGTTACGAAAATGCAGAGAATCATTATAATTTAAATATAGAGCCTTGGCAAGTAAATATTACATCTCTTGCAAATTTCGATAGTAAATGGAAAAATCTAGTTAATGATAGAACTCAGATTCCGACTCCAGACATTGATGAAAACAAGAGTAAGGTTGGAGCTTTTGAGGGTGCTGGCTACGTAAAAACAAAAATATACAGACCAACACACGATTGTAAGATGCGTTCTAATAATACAGATGAGTTTTGCCCTGTTTGTAAAAAAGCTGTTTTAGATATGTTGCTTTTTTATTGCGAGTAAATAGCAAAAAAAACCGGCTTTCGCCGGTTAAAAATAGAATTGTTTTATTAGGATTATTTTTTAATATTTTTAGTGTCCACCACCATTACAAGCTGCTTTCTTTTTACAACCACCACAAGATTTCTTTGGATGATGCTTTACACTAGTTGGTGCAGTTTTTGTTTCAGACTTAACTTCTTTTACTTCTTGAGTATTTTCTTTCGAAGATTTTTTGCCTTTTTTATCTTTATCCTTGTCTTTATCATTATCTAAAACATCATTAGATGTATAATCGTCAGACATAATAACTGTGCTATTATCATCAGTTATAGTTATTGCGCTAGAATTTAAAGAGAAACCAATAAACAATGCAAATAGAACGCTAAGAGTTAGAATATTTTTCATAATTATAATTTTTTATTTTTTTATTTATGAAGCAAACATATAAATAAAATTTTGATAATAAAAGACTTTCTAATCTTTTATAAGGGATTTTATAAAATTTAACAAATGCAATAAGGTAGATATTTAACTTATTGGAGTGTCTAATTGCAAAAATATTTACAATATTGTTTGTGGATTTTTAACCCAAAACTAACAAAGACCTAATTTTTAAGGTATGTCTTTATTATTTCTACATTCCTAAAGTTGGAATAGTCGTAGCGAATATTCGGAACCCCACTTTCGGCGTATTTTGTAACTACGCCGTATTATTATCAACAAAGATATCAAAATATTTTCTTGACTTAGAAATTTTGTACGTATTACAAATATTAATTAATAAAAAAGCGTAGATACAATCTACACTTAGTTTTGTTCTTTTATTCTATGCTTAGTTGGGGACTTAAATGGAATGATCATTATTATCATCTTAAATAAAAGGTAAAACATTAATGTGTAAAAAAGCACTGACAATAAAACAAGATAAATAAGATTACAGCTGATGAATTCTGAAATCAAATAAATAGGCATAATGGTATATACATACCAATCCAATTTAATTGTTTCTAATAGGAACGTAAATGAATTTTCTTTAGTATTAATACTAAAATATAATACTGGGTAATGGTAAGCAAAAGCAAAAATAAAAGAAATTATTTTATTCATCATTTTTTTTAGTTTTTTTCGCTTCTGCATTTTTAAAATATCCCACTCTTGGCGTAGTTTGTAACTACGCCGTATTATTATCAACAAAGATATCAAAATATTTTTTTGATTTAGAAAGTTTGTACGTATTACAAATACTAATTAATAAAAAAGCGTAGATACAATCTACACTTAGTTTTGGTTTTATTTTGTTATTCTACGCATAGTGGGGCTATTGTGACTCAATATCATTATATATTTCAGATTTAATTATTTTGCAATTATCATCAAATATTTCTTTTTTCTTAAGATTACCAGACTTTGAAAAATACTCCCAAATACCAACTTTACAAAAATTATAATTACCTCTTTCTTTAATATCTCCATTTTTATAATACTCTAAATAATTATCATACAAGATCCCATATTTATATACACAAATAAACCATATTTTACCATTACTATAATAAGCAGTGTCCTTATAATAACTACTACTATAATCACATTTCATTTTAAATTGCTCATTTTCATACCAATCTTCCCTTAACAACAAATCTTCTTTTAAATTAGAAACGTATTTTGTCCTAATTTTATTATTGTAGTATATATTTAAAAAGATTAAATTGTCCTTAATAACATTTGAACTTAACAATTCTTTTTTGGAATTGTCTTTATATATTTCCCAGTAATAAGAGCTAATATTTAAACGCTTAATATGATAAATAGTATCTTCTTTAAATGCTATAGAACTAACATTTATCGTATCTAAAATAGTTGTTTTTTTTATCACCTGAGAAAAAGTAATATTAACAATAAATACCAATAATATTAAAATATATATTTTTAAAAAACTCATATTTTTATTCTATATATTACTTCTACTAAGTTTGTAACTAAGCCGTATTATTATCCACAAAGATACCAAAATATTTTCTTGATTAGAAATTTTGCACGTATTACAAATGCTAATTAATAAAAAAGTGTAGATACAATCTGCCTTAGTGGGGAAAAATTGATAGTCTTGTTTAGTTTTAAACAATAGCAATTTTACTGTTCTTGCTAACAGAATTAGATAAATTAGTTTGTAAAACTAATGTCATATATATTAAAATGTTTACACCGTACAAACAAAAAAGCCTTTCGAAAACTCGAAAGGCTTGATATCAGTGGCTCCTCTTCCAGGACTTGAACCTGGGACACCCTGATTAACAGTCAGGTGCTCTAACCAACTGAGCTAAAGAGGAAGGTTATACATTTCCTTAAAAATGTGTGGCAAAAATAGTATGTATTTTTTAATTAAACAATATATTTGTACAAAATATTTAAAAAAAATTAATTAGAAATAATCATATGAAAAAAATATTAGGAATGGGCAACGCTTTAGTCGATATAATGACAGTGTTACCTAATGAGAAAACATTAAGTGAGTTTAATTTGCCAAAAGGTAGTATGCAATTATCAGATAATGAAAGTGTGTCTAAATTGATTGAGTATACTAGTAAGTTTGAAAATAAACTTACTTCAGGAGGTTCTGCTGCAAATACAATACACGGAGTGGCAAGATTGGGGTTGCCAGCCGGTTTTATTGGTAAAGTAGGAAATGATTCTCATGGTAATTTTTTTAGTGAAGATCTAGTAAGTAGTAAAATAGAGCCTAAATTATCTATTAGTAAAACAGGTTCGGGAGTTGCTGTAGCATTGGTAAGTCCAGATTCTGAAAGAACATTTTTGGTTTCTTTAGGAGCTGCTGTAGAGCTTGTGCCAGAAGATATTACTGATGCAATTTTTGAGGGATATGATATCTTTCATATCGAAGGATACTTAGTTCAAAATCACGAACTAATTGAAAAGGCAGTAAGGGTTGCTAAACAAAATGGCTTAAAAGTTTCTTTAGATTTAGCTAGCTATAATGTTGTTGAGGATAATCTAGATTTCTTAAAATCAATTATAGAAAAATATGTAGATATAGTATTTGCAAACGAAGAAGAATCTAAAGCATTTACTGGCTTAGACCCAGAGGAGTCACTAAATAAGATTGCCGATAGTTGCGAAATTGCTATTGTAAAAATTGGTAAAAATGGCTCTTTAATAAAAACAGGAGACAAAAGCTTTAGAGTTGGAGTAATAGAAGCAAAAAGTATAGATACAACCGGGGCAGGGGATATGTATGCTTCAGGATTTATTTATGGATTAACGCAAAACTATTCTTTAGATAAATGTGGTAAGATTGGAGCAATAATTTCTGGTAATGTAATAGAGGTTATAGGTGCTAAAATGTCAGACGAAAGGTGGACTAAAATTCATAAACTTATTGCTGAATTATAAATTTTAAGTAAAAAAGTTATCAATTATTGGTAGCTTTTTTACTTTAGCACAGTTATTGATATCGGTAAAACAATAATTATCAATTTTAAGAATACAGCTATGAAAAAGATTTTTTTACCTTTATTTATTGTTTTTATTTTTTTTGGATGCGAAGAAATAGAATCGTCATTAATGAAAGCCTCAACAGGTAAGTCTGGGGAAGTCTTAGTGGTAGTGCAAAAGAATATATGGAAAGGCGAATCGGGTTCAATACTTAGAAAAAACCTAAATGTTGACTTCCCAGGTTTACCACAATCAGAACCTAGATTTAGTGTAACTAATATCCCACATGTTGCATTTAATAACATTTTTAAGAATCATAGAAATATTATTTTTACCGAAGTTTCAGGAAAAGTTAAGAAAAGCATTATTACATACAAATATGATGTTTATGCATCACCTCAATTAGTAATTACCATTAAGGCAAAATCTAAAAAAGAGCTTAAAGAATTATTAAAAAGTAATATAATAGAAATTACAGATTTAATAGAAAACACAGAATTAGATAGATTAGCAAAAAATTATTCTAGACTCAGAAATAACGAAATTTATAATCAATTAAAGAAAAATCATGATATAAAACTAACTGTTCCAAAAGGATATAAGTTAGATGTAGATACAA
The DNA here is from genome assembly GCA_030627705.1 of Bacteroidales bacterium. GTDB lineage: Bacteria > Bacteroidota > Bacteroidia > Bacteroidales > JAFGXI01 > DAOVTE01. The sequence goes on along the minus strand of DAOVTE010000039.1, from coordinate 4,869 downwards.
ATAATTTTATTTGGATATCGCACGAAACACCTTTAATAAGTCAAGGTTTATTAATATATTATTACGATTATACTGACACAAATAGCTTTAAGTTAGATAACCTTCTAAATAAAAGAGATTCAATATTAATAAATAACGTACCCGGTCCGTCAAAAAACTCATACATGAACACCGACAGAGATTATTATTTAGAATTTAAAGAGTTTTATAAAGATGAAAGGTATACAGCAGAAATTCGTGGTTTATGGAATGTAAAAGGTGATTTTATGGGTGGTCCATTCGTAAACACTTCAGTTGTAGATGAAAAGAATAGTAGAATTATTACTGTAGATGCGTACGTGTATTCGCCAAAAAAAAATAAACGAAACTATATAAGGCAGTTAGAGGCTATAGTTGGCTCTTTAGAATAAAAAAAAAGGCTTAGAAGTTAATCTAAGCCTTTTTTTTAATTTTAATAATTATTAAATAGCATCAATAATTGCATTTAATGTATTACTTGGACGCATAGCTTTTTCTACTAATTCTGGATTTGGCTTATAATAACCACCAATTTCAGTTGCTTTACCTTCAGCAGCAGCTATTTCAGAAAGAATTTTGCTTTCGTTTGCTTTTAAATCGTTAGCTACTTTTGTAAATACCTCTTTTAATTTAGCATCTTCATTTTGTGCAGCAAGAGCATCAGCCCAATACATACCTAAAAAGAAGTGAGTACCACGGTTATCAAGTTCACCTGCTTTACGCGATGGTTTTTTTCTGTTAACTAAGTATTGAGAAACACCTTCGTCAAGAGTTTTGCCTAAAAGAGCAGCAGTATCATTATTTGTAGCGTTAGCTAAATGCTCTAAAGAAACAGTTAATGCTAAAAACTCACCTAAAGAATCCCAACGTAAGTGACCTTCTTTAACAAATTGCTGAACGTGTTTTGGAGCAGATCCACCAGCACCAGTTTCGAATAAACCACCACCTTGTAATAAAGGAACAATAGAAAGCATTTTAGCAGATGTTCCTAATTCTAAAATTGGGAAAAGGTCTGTTAAATAATCTCTTAATGCGTTACCTGTTACCGAAATAGTATCTTTACCAGCTTTTACACGTGGAAGTGTAAACTTCATAGCTTCAACTGGATTCATTATTTGAATATCTAAACCGTTTGTATCGTGGTCTTTTAAATATGTTTTAACTTTTTCAATTAAAATAGCATCGTGAGCTCTTTCTGCATCTAACCAGAAAATTGCTGGATTACCTGTTGCTTTTGCACGGCTTACAGCTAATTTAACCCAGTCGCGAATTGGTAAATCTTTTGCTTGACAAGCACGGTAAATATCACCTTCTTCAACATTATGAGATAATACTACATTTCCGTTAGCATCAATAATACGAATAGTTCCGTTAGCTTGTGCTTTAAAAGTTTTATCGTGCGAACCATACTCTTCTGCTTTTTGAGCCATTAAGCCAACGTTTGCAACATTACCCATTGTAGTAGGATCGAATGCTCCGTGTATTTTACAGAAATCAATAGATTCTTGATACCAACGAGAATAACATCTGTCTGGAATAACTGCTTTTGTATCTTGTAATTCGCCAGCAGGGTTCCACATTTTACCTGAATCGCGAACAACATTAGGCATAGAAGCATCAATAATAATATCGTTACTTGCATGTAAGTTTGTTATTCCTTTGTCAGAATCAACCATTGCTAATGCAGGACGTGTATCGTAAACTGCTTTAATATCAGCTTCAATTTCAGCTTTCTTATCAGCAGGTAATTTTTCTATTTTAAGATATAAATCGCCTAAACCTAAGTCTGGATTAACTTCAATTTCTTTAAATGTATCAGCATGCTTTGCAAAAACATCTTTAAAGTAAACAGTAACAAAGTGACCAAAAATAATAGGGTCAGAAACCTTCATCATTGTTGCTTTTAAGTGAATTGAATAAAGAATATTTTTTGCTTTTGCATCTTGAATTCCTTCTTCAATAAAACTGCGTAAAGATTTAACACTCATAAATGTAGCATCTAATACTTCATCTTTAAGCATATGTAATGTATCTTTAAGAACTGATACTTTTCCGTTTGCATCAACAAACTCAAATTTTAAATCTTGCTCTTTATCCATTACAACAGATTTCTCGTTTCCGAAGAAATCGCCTTCTTGCATCCAAGCTACATGAGATTTAGAATCTTTCGACCATTCGCCTAATCTTTTAGGATTACGCATTGCATCAGCTTTTACAGATGGTGCTACACGACGGTCAGAGTTTCCTTGACGTAAAACAGGATTTACAGCAGAACCTAAACAGTTTGCATAACGTGCATTAAGTTCTTTTTCTTCTGCGGTTTTTGGATCTTCTGGATATTCTGGTAATTTATAACCTTTTTCTTGTAACTCTTTAATAGCAGCTTTTAACTGAGGAATAGAAGCGCTTACGTTAGGTAGTTTAATAATATTTGCTTCTTTTGTTTCTACCAATTCACCTAAATAAGCTAACTCATCAGCTTGTTTTTGGTCGTCTGTTAAAAAATCTGGGAAAGTTGCAATAATTCTTCCTGATAAAGAAATATCTCTTGTTTCAACTACTACACCAGCAGCGTTTGTAAAAGCATTTACAATTGGTAATAATGAATAAGTTGCTAAAGCAGGTGCTTCGTCAATCTCTGTCCAAATAATTTTTGATGTTTGTTCTGTCATGTTTGTCTTTTTAATGTTTGATGATTTAAAGTAATCTCACAAACTATTTATATTTAAGGTGTTATTTATCTCAAAAAATCTATGTGTAAAATTATATATTTACCTGTATATAAACAAGTATATTTACATATTATACAGCAAGGTTTTTTAGTTTATTGTTGATTATTAACTTGGCAGATAAAGAATAGGGCAATTGTTTAATTCTTTTTGATATAGTTTTTGAAAAAAATATCCTGTAAAACTTATTAGTAATACAGGATATAATATGTAAAAGAGTTTTATGCTAATTATAAATTATTTTCTTAATAATTGTATTATTTTCTGTTTGGATTTTAAATATATATATTCCTTTTTTTAATGACAACATATCAACTTTACTTGTATTTATTCTGTTTAAAACTTGTCTGCCGTAAATATCTAGAACTTCAATATTAATTATTTTATTATTCGAACTTTTTATCCAAACAAAATTATTTGTTGGATTAGGATAAACTATAATTTCGTCTTTATACGTACTTGTATGATTACCTACGGTTGACATATCTAATTCTACAAGCCAGTAGTCATTATATCCGAACACATCTTGAGTTTTATCAAAACTTGTGTTTGAATATGAAGTTCCGCATAATAGAAAATTATTGTTATTCATATCAATAGATTTTATTGAATAATCTGTGTCGTCGCCACCAATTGTTTTATCCCAAAGATAGTTCCCTAAGGTATCTATACAAATTACCCAATAGTCAGCGTAAGCACCACGTCTATTTTCTGACTTATAGCCTGATATGTTAGAATTTGAAGTGCCTGAAAGTAATAGTTTATTATCGTTTGTAACTAATATAGAAGAACTTATATCAATAGAGCTACCTCCTATAGTTTTATCCCAAAGTATATCTCCGTTGTAATTCATTACAGTAATCCAAAAATCTGAACTCCCAATACTATTTTCTGTTTTTGTTCCTGAAATATCAGAGTTTGAAGTTGATAATATATAATATTTATTATTTGTGCAATAGATAGTGCTACCAGCATCGTTACTATTACCACCAATTACTTTATCCCAAATTATGTTGCCTAAACTGTCTAGTTTTACTATCCATACATCATTAATTCCATAATTTTCTTCTGATTTCTCGCCTGATGCTGGAGAAAATGAATTTCCTGATAAAATAATATTACCATATTTATCAACAGATATACTTTCTAAGTTATCATTATCGGAACCACCAATAGTTTTATCCCACAAAATATTACCAATACTATCTATACACACAATCCAGTAATCATTAAAACCTCTAGAAGTATCTGTTTTATTACCCGATAATCCAGATAAAGACGTTCCAGCTAGAATAAACTTATTATCGTTTATTTTAACTATTTGTTTTGCTTCGTCCCAATCATTACCACCATAAACCTTTTGCCACAATATATTTCCTTGTCCATCTAATTTATAAAGCCAATAATCATTTACGCCTATTGTATCTTCTGTTTTTTCTCCAGATATTGTAGATGATGAATATCCAAAGCATAAAAAATTAGAATTGTTAACTTCTACTGTAGATTTAATATAATCTCCACTACTACCACCTATAGTTTTTTGCCAAATAATATTTAGATTTGAGTCTAGCATTAGTAACCAGTTATCAGTATAACCTCTAGTTGTATCAGTTTTATTACCAGTATTCGAAGAGCTGGAGTAACCCGTAACAAAATAATTGCCATTCTTGGTTTTTATTACGTCTGTTAGTTCTTCTTCTAAAATACCTCCAAAATCTTTTTGAGGGTATAATTGTGCATTTACATTACAACTTAATAGAATTAACGATAGTAGAACGAATATTTTATTCTTCATAATTAACCTTTATTTAATGGTTTGAATACTTAATAGAACCATCGTTAAAAGTAAATAAAATTAATGAATCTTTATTATTCATTATTATATTATTTTTGTTCTTTATTGCTATTAACATCGAAGCGATAGTTCTTTAACTGCCTTCTGATTTTATACGTTATTAGTTAGGGATGGGTGATAAAAAGTAAAGTTATATTGATGCGAGATTAATACGTTATACTAAGTGAGTATATATTAAAAGGTTTAAGAAAATATATTAAAAGTAGTTTTCCTAAAATATATTTGTTTAATGGGAATGTAAAAGGTACTAAATTATCTCACGGAGCT
>DAOVTE010000204.1 GCA_030627705.1 Bacteroidales bacterium | reverse complement strand
TGGTGTTGGCGTTACATTACTACATTATGATATAGAATTTGTTGGGAATCCGCCACCTTATGATCCTACACATTTTTATGCTTACAAATTAGATTCAAATATATTAGTTGACATTAATGCTGATAATAAATCTTGGATAGTAAAATTGGGTCCTAATGATGCAGTAAGAGTAATGTATATGTTTTTTTATAACGTTCCGTATCATCTTGGTGAATGGATAAATGGTGTTATAAATGGATATTTAGGAATCAGAATAAAAATTAATAACCAATGGCATTATGGATGGGTAAGAATGGATGTCCCAATTAATGCACAAGAGTTAACAATTAAAGATTATGCCTATAATCTAACAGCAGAACAAGGCATTTATACTGGGCAAGAAAACAGCTATATACACAATCCAATATTAGTGAATTACGATGCCAATCAATGCGGAAATATATTAACTTATCAACGAGATAGCTTTACCCATTTAGCTTACGATAAAATTTACAGAGTTAACAGTAATGGTTTGTGCGATAGTATTGGTTTTGTAGATGTTAACTCGCCACCATATTTTATCCATAGTGATAGTAACTTAATTTTAGAAACACAATATTACCAAATATCAGCTGTAGACTCTGCACAAATTGAGTGGGGCAAAAGCGATTCTATTAATTCTATTTATGCAAGTATTACTAATATAAACAATAATTATACACTAAATTGGTCTGCATTTAATAATTCAAATTTTTCGCAATATATTATTTATCGTACAGATACTTTGTGTGATAAATTTATTGCAATTGACTCGGTACCAAGCAATATAATAAGCTATAATATAAACAGTAGTTTTATTGATTCTAGCTGCAATGAGTATCAAATTGGCATTGCTCTAACTAATGCTATTAATATCCCAGGTTTGGGTCTTATAGATACTATAAAGTCAAATGTCGCTGTTAAAGATATTTCCTATCAATTGAATCCCATTGCGGGTTTTAAATCTCAATTAGTAAGCAGCGGGTTTGTAGATAAAATCCAGTTTTATGATACTTCTAGGTCAGATATTAAGCAGTGGTATTGGGATTTTGGAGATGGAAGCACCTCAAACCTCAGGAATCCACAACACGATTTTCTTACAGGCACATACACTATTTCATTAAAAGTTAGCAATTGCTTTGGCCAGGATAGTATTAGCATTCAAGATTATATAGATGTGATATCCGTAGTTAATGTAAATAGGTATGATAATAGCATAAAACTTTATCCAAACCCAGCTAGACATAGAGTAAATATTATAGCTATAGCTGGAAATACTATTAATAGAATACGCATACTAACAATTGAAGCAAAGGAAGTATATAGTACCCAAAATATAAATAATTTTATATATAATATTAATTTACTAGGCTTAGAAGCTGGCTTTTATTTTGTTGAGGTGCAATTTACAGATGGAACTAAAGAAATTAACAAATTGATTGTTGAGGATAATTAGAATCTTTAACTTGTATAAGTTATTAATTTACAAACACTAATATTTTGCGCAAATGAACTACCTCGACTTTAAGGGTACGAGGTATCAAATAGGAATTATTTTTTTATTAGATGCAAGCGTAGGGGAATTAAACCCATTGGGCTATCGCCCTGCGATTAAAAATTAACAAATACTTACAAAAAAAAGATATTTTTTATCTTTTAATGTTACTAACTGTAACTTTTTTTACTATCATTACGTCTGAGAAATATACAAATAATTAAATATTAAAAATATGAAAAGTTTTTTTAAGTATACATTTGCAACAGTTGTAGGTATAATATTTACATCGATAATAGGAATAATATTCTTCTTTATTGTTATTGGATCTATAATTTCGGCAGGAGACAAGGAAGTTAAAGTTAAACCAAAATCAGTACTAAAGATAAATCTTTCGGCTGGATTTTCTGAAAGAACAGAAACAAATCCGTTAAATAATTTTGATTTTAATACATTTGAGTCTAGCCCAAAACTTGGATTAAACGATATTCTTAAAAGCATAAAAAATGCTGCAACCGACGATAACATTAAAGGTATTTACATAGACGGAAAATCTATACCTGCAGGAATTGCATCGGTAGAAGAAATAAGAGATGCATTAATAAAGTTTAAAGAATCAAATAAATTTATTATTAGTTTTAGCGATTTCTTTTCGTTAAAAACATATTATTTAGCTAGTGTTGCCGATAAAGTATATCTTAATCCACAAGGAGAAATAGATTTTAAAGGTTTACGTTCTGAGGTTATGTTTTATAAAGGTGCATTAGAAAAAATGGGAATAGAACCACAAGTTATTCGCCATGGTAAATTTAAATCTGCTGTTGAGCCATTTTTATTAGACAAGATGAGCGATGCAAACAAAGAGCAAACAATTACTTACGTTGGATCAATTTGGAATCATATACTAAAAGGTATATCTAATCAAAGAAATATTACTATTGATAATCTTAATATATATGCAGATGATCTTTTAATTAGAGACGCTAAAGCTGCAGTAAAATACAATATGATTGATTCTGTAATGTATAAAGATCAAATTATTGCAGAACTAGAAAGGCTTACCGAAACAAAAGAAGAAGATAAGTTAAACATAATTACATTAGCAAAATATTCTAAAAGTAAGAAAGTTAATAAATTAGAAGAACTTAAAAACATTACTAAAGATAAGGTTGCAATTATTTATGCTACAGGCCAGATAGATATGGGTGCAGGGAGTTCAGATAAAATTGGCTCAGACGGATTATCTGCTGCAATTAGAGAAGCAAGATTAGACACAACAGTTAAATCAGTTGTATTAAGAGTAAACTCTCCTGGAGGAAGCGCTTTAGCATCAGAGGTTATTTGGAGAGAAATGGTTTTACTTAAAGCAGAAAAACCAGTAGTTGTTTCTATGGGCGATGTAGCTGCATCTGGTGGTTATTATATTGCTTGTCCTGCCGATGTAATTCTAGCTTCAGAAGTTACAATTACAGGTTCTATAGGTGTATTTGGGGTTCTTTGGAATGCAGAAAAATTATTAAATAATAAATTAGGTTTAACTGTAGACGGAGTACAAACAAACAAAAATGCTAGTTTAGGAAGCCTATACAGACCATTAACAGCCGAAGAAAGAGCAGTTATTCAACACGGTGTAGAAGATATTTATGATGTATTTATTGGTCATGTTGCCGAAGGAAGAAATACAACACCAGCATTAATAGATAGTATTGGACAAGGTAGAGTTTGGAGTGGAGAAAACGCAAAAGAAATAAATTTAGTTGATGAGTTTGGTGGCTTAGAAAGAGCTATAGAAATAGCAATAGAAAAAGCAAATCTAGAAGATTATGCAATTTTAGAATTACCAAAACAAGAAGATCCAATAAAACAATTACTTAAAGAATTTACTGGCGAAACAAGAATGGCTATTGTTAAAAGTATTTTGGGCAACGAATATAAAATATACAAAAACATACAAAATGCCACAAAAATTAATGGCATACAAACACGTTTACCTTATGATGTAGAGATTTACTAAGTTAAGTTTTATTTTGTATTATTTAAAATGACAGGTTTTTGCCTGTCATTTTTTTTTGATTTCCAGCACACAAATGAATAAAGGATAAAGAGCACGAATCTTCGTGCATTACATATAAATAAAGGAATATAAGAAGCCTATACAAATTGATGAATTTGAAAAAATAAAATGTTCTTTTAAAGTATTGGAATATAATTTGGAACTCCTACCTTTACACGGACAGAAAAAACAAATAAAAAAAATGATTGATGATATTTTAACATATTTAGTTGAAATACTTTATTTAATGGTTCAAAGTTATTGGGGAGCATTGTTCTCTTTTCTATTTGGAATCTATTTTATTAGAGTTTCTATTAAAGAAAAAGAAATAACCTCAAATAATTTAAGAGGTTGGGCAGCAGGAATAGGCGGTGTAATAGTTGCATTATTAATATTATTTTTCAAATTAACAGACAAAACATAATAAAAAGAGCAGTTAATATTTAAAAGTATTGGCCCCCTCTAGTGCTCGTTTGCATCGAGGAGTAAAAGGCAAAAGCATTTGTAATGCGGATATAAAGTATAAGTAAAATATGAAAGGATATAAATGAATGAAACAGAATAAAAAAATAGAGTTATAAACTCAAAAACCGAAAACATCCTCGTTGCAAACGAGGACGAGAGGGGTTTTAGCTTGAAACACAATTAAGGTATATTTATGAAAAGAAAAATTAAAGGCATTATGTATATTCTTGGAATTGTTTTAGTGATTCTAGCAGTAGCATTAAGAACTAAATATGTTGCATTTTCATATAGTATTGCTTTAATATTTGT
>DAOVTE010000098.1 GCA_030627705.1 Bacteroidales bacterium | reverse complement strand
TAGCAAAAGAGATTATAGACATTTTAAAATTAAAACCGTTGAGGGGCCTAACGATTTTGCCTCCATGGAAGAAATAATTTAGAGAAGATATAAGCGTATGCTAGATGAGGATAAAAGCCTACCAAATTTAATAGTTGTAGATGGAGGAAAAGGGCAGCTAAGTTCTGCCGTAAAAAGTCTAAAAAGATTAAATCTATTTGGAAAAATACCAATTATTGGAATTGCAAAACGACTAGAAGAAATTTTCTTTCCTGGAGATAATATACCTTTATATTTAGATAAAAATTCGTCTACACTAAAAGTAATTCAGCATATCCGAAACGAATCGCATAGGTTTGGAATAAACTTTCATAGAGATTTACGATCTAAGGAACTTATAAAAACAGAACTTGATCAAATTAAAGGAATTGGGCCAAAAACAATAGAAATGCTTCTTACAGAATTTAAAAGCGTAAAAAATATTAGGCTTAAAACTCTTAATGAGATAGCAAATATTATTGGATTATCTAAAGCAAAAAATGTTTACGAGTATTTCTTAAAACAAAGAAAATAGGTTACTTTTACATAAATGGCAAAGCAAAAATATTACGTTGTTTGGAGAGGAAATACACCAGGAATATATGCTTCGTGGGCAGATTGCAAAAAGCAGATTGAAGGATTTAAAGGAGCTGTTTATAAATCGTTTAAACACGAAATAGAAGCTAAAGATGCGTACGATACAAATCCAGATATATTTTTCGATAAAGAGACCAAAAGAACTCCATACAAACTATTACCAGAAAATGAACAGCCAAATTTAATCTCTATCTCTGTAGATGCTGCATGTGCCGGAAATCCTGGTGTAATGGAATATCAGGGTGTTTTAACAGATACAGGAACTCAATTATTTCATTTTAAAGCAGAAGAAGGAACAAATAATATTGGTGAATTTATTGCGTTAGTACATGGCTTATCGTATCTAAAAAAGAACAATATTAAATATCCTGTTTATACAGATTCTAAAACGGCAATGTCGTGGATACGTGCAAAAAAATGCAGAACAAAATTGCCCATAAATAAAAATAATAAGAGATTGTTTGATGTAATAAAACGCGCTGAAATTTGGCTGCAAACTAACACATTTACAACTGAAATATTAAAATGGGATACAAAAAAGTGGGGCGAAATTCCTGCTGATTTTGGAAGAAAATAGGTTTTATCTAAGCCAAAAAAAAGCAGCCATCAAAGGCTGCTTATAATATTATTTTGGTAAGTATTCTAAAGTTCTCTTGCTTCTTCGTATTCTTCATAAGATTCAACTATATCTAATACCTTAATATCGTTGTATTTATCTATATTAAGTCCACACTCATATCCGTGTGTAACTTCTTTTACGTCGTCTTTAAAGCGTTTAAGCGAACCTAATATTCCTGTGTAAATTACAATACCTTCTCTAATAATTCTGATTTTAGAATTACGATTAATTTTTCCTTCTTTAACCATACACCCTGCAATTGTTCCAACTTTAGAAACTTTAAAGGCTTCTCTAATTTCGAGAGTTCCTGTAATTTTTTCTTTAATAAGTGGTTTAAGCATTCCTTTAAGTGCGGCTTTAACTTCGTCAATAATATCGTAAATAATAGAATTAACTCTAATCTCTACTCCAAGTTTCTCTGCCATTTTTCTAGCTCCTAACGAGGCTCTTACTTGGAAACCAACAATAATTGCATCAGATGCATCGGCTAATAAAACATCAGATTCTGAAATCTGACCAACTGCTTTGTGTAAAATATTTACTTGAATTTCTTCTGTTGATATTTTTTGTAGTGAATCGGTTAATGCCTCTATAGATCCATCAACATCACCTTTTACAATAATATTAAGTTCTTGGAAGTTACCAATCGCGATACGTCTACCAATTTCGTCTAATGTTAAGTGTTTTTGTGTTCGTAAATTTTGCTCACGCTGTAACTGTAAACGTTTGCTCGAAATTTCTTTAACTTTCTTAATATTATCCATAATATTAAACTCGTCACCTGCTTGCGATGCTCCGTTTAACCCAAGTATTACTACTGGGGTTGCTGGTCCAACTTCGTCTATCTTAACATTGTTTTCGTTATACATAGCTTTTGTATTTCCATAGAAACTTCCTGCAAGCATAATATCGCCAATCCTAAGAGTACCAGCTTCTACAAGAATTGTTGTTAGATATCCTCTTCCTTTATCAAGTGTAGATTCTAGAACAACTCCATGTGCAGCTTTATTTGGATTAGCTTTTAGATCTAACATTTCTGATTCTAAAAGAACTTTTTCAAGTAATTCTTGAATGTTTTCCCCTTTTAAAGCTGATATTTCTTGCGATTGATATTTACCACCCCAATCTTCTACAAGGTAGTTCATATTTGCAAGTTCTTCTTTAATCTTTTCTGGGTTAGATGTTGATTTATCAATTTTGTTGATAGCAAAAACTATAGGAACTCCCGCAGCTGATGCGTGATTTATTGCCTCTACTGTTTGAGGCATTATTCCATCATCTGCTGCTACTACAATTATTACAACATCGGTAATTTGTGCTCCCCTTGCACGCATTGCGGTAAACGCTTCGTGACCAGGAGTATCTAAAAATGTAATCTTTTTACCATCTGCAACTTCTACACTGTATGCTCCAATGTGCTGTGTAATACCACCAGCCTCGCCAGCTACTACGTTTGCTTTACGTATATAATCAAGTAAATTTTTTTTACCATGATCTACGTGTCCCATTACGGTTACAATTGGGGCCCTTGGTAGTAAATCTTCTTCTTTATCTTCTTCAACTTTTATTGCTTCTTGAACCTCAACAGAAATAAAGTCTACTTTATAGTTAAATTCTTCTGCTACAATTGTAATTGTTTCTGCATCTAACCTTTGGTTAATTGACACAAACAACCCTAAACTCATACAAGTTGAGATAACTTCTGTAACTGTAACGTCCATCATAGCAGAAAGTTCGTTTGCCGTTACAAATTCAGTTACTTTTAGAGTTTGTTTTTCTTGAGCAATCTGTTCTGCTTGCGCTTCAACTTTTTCTCTATCGGCTAGACGTTTATCTTTACGATGCTTAACACCTTTGTTTTTACCTTTACCAGTAAGTCTTGCAAGGGTTTCGCGTATTTGTTTTTGTACGTCTTCCTCTTTTACTTCTGGTCTTGCAAATTTTTTCTTTTTGTTAAATGGCTTTCCTCCCTTTTTCTCGAAAGGCTTTCTAGCGCCACCTTTATTATCTGTACCTACTGGTCTTGCAGGACCATCCTTTTTAATTCTTTTTCGTTTCTTTCTAGCTCCAGATGTATTATCGTTAGACGAAGCAACAGGCTTTTTCTTTTTCGGTTTTTCTGGTATTACAATTTTTCCAAGAACTTTTGGCCCTGTTAGTTTCTCTATTTTTGTTTCTACAAAATTTTCGTCTGGTTTTGCTACAGTTATTTTTTCTACAACTACAGGAGATGATTCCTCTTTAATGGTTTCTTCTTTAACAACTGTTTCTTTTGCAGGTTCTTTTTCGGTATCCCTTTTAGCAATTCTTTCTGCCTTTTCTTTTTCCTTTTCTTTTTTTGACTTTTTTGTAGGCCTAGTTTTCTGGTTTATAGAACTTAAGTCTATTTTACCCACTATTTTTACTTCTTCTTCGGAATCTTTTACTGGTTTTTCTTTTTTTGCAGGCTTTTCCTTTGCAGGCTTTTCCTTTGCAGGTTTTTCTTTTGCAATTTCTTTTTTCTCCTCAGTTACAGGCTCTTTTAAAGGTTTTTCTTCAACAGATTTTTCTTCAACAGGAACTGGAGTAGTAACTTTAGTATCTACTTTTTTAGGAGTTTTTTTCTCTAAATCTATTTTCCCTATAACTTTAATTTTTGTTTTAGGTTTTTCTTCTTTAGGAACAACAATGTTAGCTGCAGCACTACTTGTGCTCTTAATAATTACACTGTCTTCGTCTGTAACTACAGGCTCTTCTTTTGGCTCAGATGTTATATCATTTACAGAGATGCTTTCTTTTCTATCTAAACTTTTTTTCAGGCTTATTTCTTCTGATTTTTTCTTAACATTCACATCGGAACTGTATTCAGTTGTAAGTAAATCATAGATATCTGAAGTAATTTTAGTATTAGGCTTAGATTCTATTTCTATACCTTTTCCTGTTAGAAAATCTGTAATTGTAGATATCCCAACATTAAATTCCTTTGCTACTTTACTTAATCGTGCTTGCTTGTTTGTCATATTCAGACAGTATCAATTATTATTTTGTGTTATACTTATTTATTCGAACTCTGCTCTTAAAATGTTTAGAACATCAACAATAGTTTCTTTTTCTAGATCTGTTCTTTTCTCTAATTCTTCGGCTTTTAGATCTAACACACTTTTTGCTGTATCGCAACCTATTGCTTTAAGTTCGTCTATTATCCAACCTTCTATTTCGTCTGTAAAATCATCTAAGTTTACATCGTCATCATCTGCTTCGTCAGACTCTCTATATACATCAATATCATACCCAACAAGTTGTCCTGCTAATTTTATGTTTAGTCCGCCTTTACCAATTGCCATTGAAACTTGATCTGGTAGTAAATATACGTCTGCTTTATTAGTTTCATCATTTATCGATATAGATGTTACTTTTGCTGGACTTAACGCTCGTGCAATAAATAACTGTAAATTATTACTATAGTTTATCACATCGATATTTTCGTTTCTTAGCTCCCTAACAATCCCATGAATTCTGGCGCCTTTCATTCCAACGCAAGCACCAACAGGATCTACTCTATCATCGTAAGATTCTACGGCAACTTTTGCTCTTTCACCAGGTACACGTACTATGTTTTTTATTGTAATTAATCCATCAAATATTTCTGGTACTTCAAGTTCGAATAATCGTTCTAAAAATATTGGTGATGTTCTAGAAAGTATTATAAGAGGATTGTTATTTCGCATCTCTACTTTGTAAACAATAGCTTTTAAATTGTCTCCTTTATGAAAATAATCAGAAGGTATTTGCTCACTCTTAGGTAAAATAAGCTCATTACCATCGTCATCTAAAATAAGAATTTCTTTCTTCCAAACTTGATATACTTCGCCAGTAATTATTTCGCCTATTCTGTCTTTATATTTTGCGTAAACATTATCTTTTTCTAATTCTAAAATACGTGAAGTTAGGTTTTGTCTGAGAGATAGAATTGCTCTTCTACCAAACGATGAGAATTTTACTTCATCTGTAACTTCTTCTCCAATTTCGTAGTCGTTATCAATTAATAATGCATCTGTTAATGTAATCTGGCTAGATTTATCTTCTAGTTTGCCATCTTCTACAACCTCTCTGTTTCTCCAAATTTCAAAATCACCTTTGTCTATATTTACAATTATATCAAAGTTTTCGTCGGTGCCATATTGTCTAATGAGTACATTTCTAAAAACATCTTCCATAATGCTCATCATAGTTGCTCTATCAATGCTTTTTAACTCTTTAAACTCCGAAAAAGTGTCAAATAGGTTTATATTGTTCATCTCGTTATTAAATTATTTAAATGATACTATAACTTTCGTTGATTTAATATCGCTTAGTTTAAGTTTATGATTTGTTATTACTGTTTGCTTCTTTTTATGCCCTTCTATTCGTTCTTTTTTAGTCTCTTCTAGGATGATACTTTCATTTTCGTAATTTGTTAATTTGCCAATAATTTTAATTCCTGTTTTAAGTATTACCTCAACATCTTTATTTAAATATTTTACGTATTGTTCGGGTACTTTAAATGGCAAGTGTAAACCAGGCGAGGATACGTAAAGTTCAAAGTCTTCTGTATCTCTATCTAGATTATTATCGATATTTCTGCTCACAGTAATGCAATCGGCTATTTTAACTCCGCTATTGCTGTCAATATAAACGTTTATTTCGTTTGATAAACTTATGTTTATATCTACAATATAAATATCGTCGTTAATTACCTCTTCTACTAATTGTTTTATATTCTTTTCGCTAATCATATAATAATAAAATAGGGGACTTTTTGTCCCCTTACTAATTCATCTCACATAAAATCGATGCAAGTATACCAAAACTATTTGAAAATTGCAAGTTTATTATCCTTTTTTAGTTTGTTATAATATTTGTTAAATGCTTTGTTAATCAAACTTAGCCAATTAGTAAGGAACACTATTCAGTAGCAATTATATATTTAGAATTAATCTAGTTATATTCAATAAAAAAACAGAAATCTTAATTTCCTTCTAACTCTTCGAGAATATTATCAACCTCATCTTCGGTAGATTTTAATTGCGATTTACAAAAACGTAATAATTCAGATACACGTTTTACCTTAATAGAAATTGCATCAACATTTAGTTCATCATTTTCTATTTGCAAAAGAATGTTTTCTATCTCATCTATAGCTTGCTGATATGTCTGTTTCTTTTTGGCCATTTCTTTATTATAGTTTATGCAAAAGTAGAATAAATATTACTAAATTTAATTATTTATCACAATCTATTATGAAATTTTATATAAAGTTATCTCTACAAATAGTTCAATATATTTTATTTTTCACATAAAATATATTTCTTTTGCACTCTATTTTAAAATTCAAATTATGGCTTTACAATGTGGAATAGTTGGATTACCAAATGTAGGTAAATCAACACTTTTTAACTCTTTATCTAATGCAAAAGCACAATCGGCAAATTTCCCTTTCTGCACAATCGAACCTAATATTGGTGTTATTACGGTGCCAGACGAAAGGTTAGTAAAGCTTTCGGAAATTGACAAACCAACTAAAACAATTCCTACGACTATAGAAATTGTTGATATTGCAGGTCTAGTAAAAGGAGCAAGTAAAGGCGAAGGTTTAGGAAATAAATTTTTAGCTAATATTAGAGAAACAGATGCTATTATACATGTTTTACGATGTTTCGACGATGAAAATATAACTCATGTTGATGAAAGTATAAATCCTGTTAGAGATAAAGAAATTATTGACACAGAGCTACAGCTTAAAGATTTAGAAGGAATAGAAAGCCGAATTCAAAAAACAGAGAAACAAGCAATTGCAGGAAAAGATGTAGAAGCGTTAAAAAAAGTAGGGCTTTTAAAACGATATAAAGAACTTATTTTACAAGGTAAAAATGCTAGAGAATTAGATATTACTACGGAAGAAAAAAAACTTGTAAAGGAATTTTACTTATTGACAGGAAAGCCAGTCTTATATGTTTGTAATGTAGATGAGCAAGCTATAGCCTCGGGTAATGCATATGTAGATGCAGTAAAAGATAATGTAAAAAATGAGAATGCAAGAATTCTTGTTATTGCAGCAGCCGTAGAGGCAGATATTGCAGAACTAGACGATGCAGAAGAGCGTCAAATGTTTTTAGAAGATGTTGGTATTTCTGAATCTGGCGTATCTAGACTTATAAAAGACGCATATAACTTACTAGATTTAGAAACATATTTTACTACAGGAGAAGATGAATCACGAGCATGGACATATAAAAAAGGTTCGCTAGCGCCACAAGCAGCAGGAGTAATTCATACCGATTTTGAAAAAGGATTTATTAAAGCTCAAGTTATAAAATACAACGATTATGTAAATCTAGGCTCCGAATTAGCCTGTAAAGAAGCAGGAAAGATTTCTATAGAAGGTAAAGAGTACGTTGTACAAGATGGAGATATAATGCACTTTAGGTTTAATGTTTAACGATTTAATTACAATATTTTTTATAGCATTAGGGTTGTCAGTTGATGCTTTTATACTCTCTGCTACAAGTAGTATGAGTGTAAAGTATGTAAGAATAAAAAGCCTTATACATTTGCCAATTGTATTAGGGATATTTCATATGTTAATGCCAATTATTGGCTCATTTGCAGGAAGTCTTTTAATAAAATCGTTACCTCTTTTTAATCCTTGGATTCCATTTCTGGCACTATTTGCAATAGGAATAAAATTCTTATTCGAGAAAATAGATTCAAAAAAAATTTCTCCATTCGAAAATGCAAAAGTACTTTTAGTTTTAGGTTTTGCTACATCTGTAGATGCAATTGTTGTTGGGTTTTCTTTAAATAGTTTCGAAATAAATTATATTATTTCGGCAGTTATTATTGGAATTGTAACCACAATAATGGCTTTTTTTGGAATGTTTTTGGGAATTAGAATTAAGAAGATGTTTAAATTTAACTTAAATATAATAGCAGGAATTGTATTAATATTGATATCGGTTAAGATATTATTTATGTACTATTATTAGTTCTAAGATTTATTATACAGATTAATTGTGCTGACTATTCAGAAATATTTGTGCTTTGCATCTTATTCATTATATTTGTTTCTTGAAAGAAGTTCACCGATAGAGCCATACTGTTATTGTGGAAAATTTAAAATAAAATGATAGAAACAATAAAGCAGATAGATACAGATATATTTTTAATCCTAAATTCTTGTAACTCTCCATTTTGGGATACAATAATGTATTGGATTAGTAGCAAAACCTTATGGTTTCCTGTTTATCTATTTGTTATATATTTATTTTTTAAAAAATATAAAAAGAAAGCAATATTTATTGTTTTAGCATTAATTATTTTAGTTGGAATTGCCGATTTAACATCAGTTTATTTATTTAAGAATATCTTTTTGAGGTATAGACCCTGTCATAATTTAGACATATATAACATAGTACATATTGTTAATAATAAATGTGGAGGGACATATGGCTTTGTTTCCTCACATGCAACTAATGTTTTTGTTATAGTTAGCTTTGTCTCGTTAATATTCAAAAACAGAAACACAACAATAGTAGCAGTTTTTTTAGGACTAATAATCTCATATAGCAGAATATATTTAGGTGTGCATTACCCTGCAGATATCATTGGAGGAATAACAGTTGGAATATTTATAGGAAGTGTTGGATTTTTTATATCAAAAAAAATATTATCTTTATAGTTCAGATAATTTATGTACTAACTTAAATACTTACAAAATGAAAAAATTATTACTTTCTATTGCTGCTATTGCATTTGCAAGTTTTACATTTGCGCAAACAGTAATTACAGACGACAATTTTGATTCCTACACAGCGGGACAATCTGTCTCATCACAAACTACAAATTTTGAAACTTGGTCAGGTGGAGCAAGTGAAGAAGCAATGGTTTCTACAGATTTTGCAAACTCTCTAGCAAACTCTATGAATGTTGTTGATGGTAACGACATGCTTTATTTCTGTAATGATAAAACATCAGGAATTTATAGAGCAGAGTTTAAAGTTTTAGTAAGAACAGGTAAAGCTGGTTACTTTAATATAGAACATTCATTTGGTAGTAATTGGGCTTATGATTTTTACTTAACAGATAATGGTAATATCGATATGGAAGCTCAAGGTTCTGCAGTAGCAACTATTGGAACTTATACTCACCAAACTTGGATTGCTTTTGTATTTGATATTGATTTAGATGCAGATCAAATGGTAGTTTCTGTAGATGGAACACCAGTTTCTACAACTGTATTTAGTACTTCGGCATCAGGAAGTGCAGATATTACATTAGATTGTTTTAACTTTTATGGATTAAGTGGAAATGCAAGTGTTACAAATTCAGATATTTTTATTGATGATTTTAAATTCTCAAATATAACTCCTCCAACAGTTATAACTGATGACAATTTTGATCCTTACACAGCAGGGCAATCTGTTTCTTCGCAAACTACAAATTTTGAAACTTGGTCAGGTGGAGCAAGTGAAGAAGCTATGGTTTCTACAGATTTTGCAAATACTCCTTTGAATTCTATGAATATTGTTGATGGTAACGATATGCTTTATTACTGTAATGATAAAACAACTGGCGTTTTTAGAACAGAGTTTAAAGTTTTAGTAAGAACAGGTAAAGCTGGTTATTTTAATATAGAACATTCATTTGGTAGCAATTGGGCTTATGATTTTTACTTAACAGACAATGGTAATATCGATATGGAAGCTCAAGGTTCTGCAGTAGCAACTATTGGAACTTATACTCACCAAACTTGGATTGCTTTTGTATTTGATATTGATTTAGATGCAGATCAAATG
>DAOVTE010000050.1 GCA_030627705.1 Bacteroidales bacterium | reverse complement strand
GCCACTTTTTTCAATAATTTTTAAATACTCTATTTGTTTATTAACTGATAGTTTTGACTCTTTTAACAAATTGGCAAAGCCTAAAATACCATTCATTGGGGTTCTTATCTCATGACTCATATTGGCCAAAAATGCCGATTTAAGTCGATCACTTTCTTCGGCAAGTTCCTTGGCAATTTGCAGTTCCTTGGTACGTTCTTCTACTGTTTTTTCGAGGTTTTTGTTAATATCTTTAATATATAATTTTTCGTTGTCAAGTTCAAGGTTTAGAAAAAAGTTGCGACGTGAATAATATTCTATATTGTAAGCAGCAAACATACCTATTAAATTTGCACTGATATAAATGAAATTAGTATTGATAATTATAATATTGGAGATATCTGCATAAAATATCATTCCTAAATTATAAATAAGTAAAACAATCCAACCTGCAATAGTTGCAGATAAAAAGCGGAGTTTAATAAAAAAATAGCTTGCCGAAAATATCAACATCATCCCAGCATAATAGAGATAATTATCAGGCACAAAAGAAATCATAATACTAATGCCGCTCCCAGATATTATTGTGCTTATAAACAACAACGATTGCCAGATTTTACGAAATATATTAGTGAAGGATAACAGAAATACGGTTAACAGTAGAGGAACAACAATGACATAGCGAATTATATGAAAAATATTTGCATACTCAGGAAACATTAGTAAATCAAGATGACCGAATATACCATAAAGGAATGCAGATAATACGAAAGAAAATCTTATTTGAGGAAGAGAGTCGGAAAAGTATTTTTCTAGAAAGAGTTTTTCCTCCTTTTCGGGAAAAGCTAGAGTAATTTTATTGTAAATCATCATTTTCATTATTGTCTTATTTCATAAAGATATTAATGTTTTTGATTGAGTTAGGGCTACAGTAACACATATATGATTTTGTAGCATATTTCGAAGCAATATAGTTTAAATTATGCAATGAGACAAATTTGTCACCTTTATAATAATCAAATTGGTAGATTTAGCGAAGCTAATAAATATGTGTTGCTTATTATAAGACTAATTGCTATAAGCTATATATATTATGCATTCGTGTATTTTATAATTTAATACGGCTCCATAATCTTTTATATTTTCTTGCTTTTATACATCATATCTCTATAAGATAGAAATTGTTTTTTCTATAATTTGCGGAAAATACTCTTGTTCCAAAACATGTATTTTTTCAGCAATTGTATTTGGGGTATCATCTTTTGTTAATTTACATTTTGCCTGAAAAATAACATCGCCATCGTCATAAACTTCGTTTACGTAATGTATAGTAATTCCTGTTTCTTTTTCTTTATTATTGAATACGGCATTATGCACATTCATACCGTACATGCCTTTTCCTCCATATTTTGGTAATAAAGCAGGATGCACGTTAATAATTTTACGTTTAAAATCAGACACTATGTTTTTAGGTACTAATAATAAAAAACCTGCTAAAACAATAAAATCTATGTGTAAATTCTTCAATATTTTGTTTACAGTACCATCGTTAAGTTCGGTTTTATTGAAAATAATAACCTTATTATTCAATTTTTCGGCACGTTTTATCACAAAAGCATTATTATTATTAGTAAAAATAGTAAAAATATTTTCACTATTATTTTTATTAAAATAATTGATAATATTCTCTACATTAGTCCCTGAGCCAGAAGCAAACAAAGCAATTTTAGTCATGTTTATTATTAATTTTCACCAAAGCTAAACAGAATTTTATACAATTATTAAAAGAAATTAAGTTTTTTTTTGATTTATAAGGAGTAAATTTATTTCTTTGTAAACTAAAATTAAATAAAAAGATTAATTAAAATTTGAAATTATGTCTGACATTAGTTCAAGAGTAAAAGCAATTATCGTTGATAAATTAGGTGTTGATGAAAACGAAGTAAAAAACGAAGCTAGCTTCACTAACGATTTAGGAGCAGATTCATTAGACACTGTAGAGTTAATAATGGAATTCGAAAAAGAATTTAACATTGCTATCCCTGATGATAAAGCAGAAGGAATTGGAACAGTAGGTGATGCAGTTACTTACATCGAAAGCAACGCAAAATAAAAAGGTAAATCTTTAAACTTAGATTAAAATGGAATTTAAAAGAGTAGTAGTTACAGGTCTGGGTGCCATAACTCCGATAGGAAAGAATATTGAAGAATATTGGAATAGCTTAGCTAATGGCGTTAGCGGTAGCGATTTGATTACAAATTTTGATGCGTCTAAGTTTAAAACCAAATTTGCTT
The DNA here is from genome assembly GCA_030627705.1 of Bacteroidales bacterium. Classification (GTDB taxonomy): domain Bacteria; phylum Bacteroidota; class Bacteroidia; order Bacteroidales; family JAFGXI01; genus DAOVTE01. Next base: position 12,120 of record DAOVTE010000050.1, on the reverse strand, counting down.
GCGAAGTAAAAGATTACAACGCAACGGACTATTTAGACCGAAAAGAAGCCAGAAAACTAGATAAATATGCTCAATTTGCGCTAATTGCCTCTGAGGAAGCAATTAAAGACTCAGGATTAGATATTGAAAATCTTGATGGCGATACAGCAGGAGTTATATGGGGATCTGGTATTGGCGGGATAGAAACTTTTATGACAGAGGTTGTAGGATTTGTAGAGGGGGGATACACTCCCCGCTTCAATCCATTTTTTATTCCAAAAATGATTTCGGACATAGCTGCGGGTCATATTTCTATGAGATATGGTTTTAGAGGTCCAAATTACAGTACAGTATCGGCTTGCGCTTCGGCGTCTCATGCAATAGCAAATGCTTTTGATTCTATTAGATTAGGCAGAGCAAAAGTGTTTATTACAGGAGGTTCAGAAGCTTCAATTAACGAAGCAGGAATGGGCGGATTTAATGCAATGCACGCAATTTCTACTAATAACGATGAGTATAAAACTGCTTCTAGACCTTTCGATGTAACTAGAGATGGTTTCGTTATGGGAGAAGGAAGTGGAGCATTAATTTTAGAAGAATATGACCATGCAATTGCAAGGGGAGCTAAAATTTACGCAGAAGTTGTAGGTTCAGGTATGACAGCCGACGCTCACCATTTAACAGCACCTCATCCTGATGGATTGGGAGCATCAAACGTTATGAAAATTGCTTTAAAAGATGCTGGTTTAAAACCAGAGGATATTGATTATATTAATGTTCATGGCACAGCAACTCCGCTTGGAGATATTGCAGAACCAAAAGCAATTATAAATGTTTTTGGAGAGCATGCTTATAAATTAAACATTAGCTCTACAAAATCTATGACAGGTCATCTTTTAGGTGCTGCTGGAGCAGTAGAATCTATTGCTGCAATATTAGCAATTAGGAACAATCTAGTTCCTCCAACAATAAATTTTAAAGAGGCAGACGAGAAAATAGATCAAAAGCTAAATCTTACATTAAATAAAGCTCAAAAACGCGAAATTAACGCAGTTTTAAGTAATACATTTGGATTTGGTGGACATAATGCTTGTTTAATATTTAAAGCCCTAAAATAAGTGCTAATATTTAGAAAATGTCTTGGTAGCACATCTGATGATAAAATATTTTGCAATGCTATTAAGAATATTATTTCTGAGTATCCAAAAAAAATAAATTATTACAAATTAGCGTTAACTCACAAATCATTACATGAGAAATTTAATGATATTGAGATAAGTAACGAACGTTTAGAGTTCTTAGGTGATGCTATATTGGGAGCTATTGTAGCAGATTATTTATATCAAATATTCCCTGCAAAAGATGAAGGTTTTTTAACTCAACTTAGATCTAAAATTGTTAAGAGAGAAACTCTTAATATTCTTTCAAAAAATATTGGTCTTGATAAAATAATTAAAACCAACGTAGAGAATTTAAGAAATACAAATATTCTTGGAGATGCTTTTGAAGCTTTTGTTGGAGCACTATTCCTTGACAAAGGTTATGAGAAAACATTTGAAATTGTTATAGATACTTTTGTAAAGCAACATTTAGATATCAAAACATTAATTACTGAAGATAACGATTATAAAAGCAGGATAATTAATTGGAGTCAAAAGAACAAAAAAGAAATTGCTTACAACACAAATTCTGTTTCTAACGAAAATTATTTTACTTCAAGTGTGCTTATTAACAATAAGGTTGTAGGCAAAGGTAAGGGCTCGTCTAAAAAACAAGCTGAACAAGATGCCTCTAAACAAGCAATAAATAAAATAGACATTAACGATGGAGTATAAAACTATACTCTATATTATTCTTACAGTTGTAATAGGGCATTTCTTATTTGCTGTTGGTTGGTTGATTATGAAAATGAGAAAACCTAAAAAATAAAAACATTTCCAAAAAGCTATTTGTTTGTTTAATATCCCTCTATAATATATCTTTTATATTGAAGCCTAGTTTTAATAAGTTTTGAGTGCTTAAAAGATTATTAATTTTATTTTTGTCAATAATTTGTAGATTATTATTAGCTACAAAAATATCAACATTATTTTCTTTCATCTCTATTGCCAAGATATTTGCTTTGTTGTAGCCAATTAATGGAATTAATGCTGTAGTAATTACGGAACTTTTATAAATATCATTATCTGATAAATCTTTATTAATTTCTATTCCGGCAAATAAATTATCTTTTAAAGTTTTGTTTGCCGAAATTAATAATTCTAGACTATTTAAAATAGAATCTCCAATTATTGGCAGGTATGGATTTAATTCTAAAACTCCTTGTGCACTTAAACTAGAAACCAATGAGTCGTTTGCATAAATTTTATGTGCAATACTTATTATAAATTCAGGAATTACAGGATTTACCTTATTTGGCATTATAGAACTTCCTACTTGTTTTTGCGGAATAGAAAATTCCTTTGACGTAGCAATATCTGATGAAAGTAATCGCATATCAGAGACTATTTTTTCTAGATTTACTGCGTGCGATTTTAAAATTGCATGAACCTCTACAAACGAATCTAAATTGCTGGTTGTGTCAGATAAATTATCGCTTCTAGTTATTGGTAAATTTGTAAGTTTCTGCAAATTACTAACTACATTCATAATAAAATACTGCGGAACTGTAATTCCTGTTCCAATTGCACTACCGCCTAAATTCACAGTTTTTATTCGCTCGAAGCATTTAGAAACTCTCCACCAATCTCGCGATAAAGCTTCGTTGTAAGAGCTAAATAGTAACCCATACGACGATGGAACTGCAGCGTTCATTTGTGTATATCCTGTTCTGAGTGTATTTCGGTACTTATTTTCTAATTGCTCTAGTAAAAGCCTGCTATTGTTAATCTCCTCCTCTAACTTTTGCAATAATTTGATAATTGCTAATTTAAGTGCCGTAGGAATTACATCGTTGGTAGATTGATATATATTTGCGTGTTCTATAGGATGAATAGCATTGTATTCGCCATAGTTTTTACCAACTTTTTTTAACGATAGGTTTGCAATAATTTCGTTTATATTTAAGTTTATGCTTGTGCCTGCTCCTCCCTGTATTGCTGGCACAATAAAATTTTCAAAATATTTTCCTTCCGAAATTTCTGAGCTACTTTCTATTAGTGATTCTAGAATTTTATCATCAATAAAATTAATTGGTAAATTATTATGTTTTGAATTTACTGCGGCTTTAAAATCAGAATAAGTTAAGTAGCAAGCCTTTTTAACTAAACCCACAGCTTTGTACCATTCTAAATTAAATTTAGATGAGTTAGGAAAATTATTTTTAGCTCTAACGGAATTTATTCCATAAAGGGCATTGCTATCAATTTCTAGCTTACCAATAAAATCTGATTCTGTTCGCATACAATTTATTTATTAACGTAAGTTTTCACGTCTTTATCTGTAATTTTATTAGAACAAAGAATAATCATTCGCTCAATAACATTCCTAAATTCACGAATATTTCCTGTCCAGTTAATTTTTTCTAATTCTTTAATTGCTTTATCGGTAATTTCTGTTTTAGGCATACCGTTTTCTTTGCAAATTTGATTTATAAAATGGTCGGCAAGTAATTTAATATCTCCTTTTCGATCGTTTAGCGAAGGTACATCAATAACAATAACACTTAATCTGTGGAATAAATCTTCTCTAAAATTCTTATTTTTAATTTCTTCTTTGAGATTTTTATTTGTAGCTGCGATAATTCTTACATCAACTTTAATATCTTTATCGCTACCTACTCTAGAGATTTTATTCTCTTGCAATGCACGCAAAACTTTTGCTTGAGCAGATAAGCTCATATCTCCAATTTCGTCCAAAAATAGCGTTCCTCCATTTGCTTGTTCGAATTTACCAGAACGTTGTTTGTGTGCAGATGTAAAAGCTCCTTTCTCGTGACCAAAAAGTTCACTTTCTATTAGCTCTGATGGAATTGCAGCACAATTTACTTCAATAAATGGAGCTTTTGCTCTTTCACTTTTTTCGTGAATCCAATGAGCAACAACTTCTTTTCCTGTGCCATTTTCTCCTGTTATTAAAACTCTTGCATTAGATGGCGCAACTTTCTCAATCATATTTATAATCTGAGAAATTGCAGGCGATTCGCCAACCATTTCGTATTTTTTACTTACTTTCTTTTTAAGAACTTTTGTTTCTGTAATTAATTCCGTTTTTTCTGTAGCATTCTTTATTGTGATAAGAATACGATTTAAATCAAGAGGTTTTTCAATAAAATCGAACGCTCCTTTTTTTATTGATTCTACAGCTGTATCTATATTTCCATGACCAGAAACCATAATTATTGGTGTGTCTATATTAAGTTCTTGAACTTTTTCTAGAACTTCAATACCATCTAATTTTGGCATTTTAATATCGCAAAAAATAATATTATAATTCTTTTTATTGATTAATTCTAAGCCTATTACGCCATCTTCGGCAATATCGACTTTGTAATTTTCGTACTCTAATATATCTTTCAGAGTATTTCTTATACTTTTATCATCATCTATAACGAGTATTCTTGACATCTAATTTTGATTTTTTATCATTTTATTGAATCATAAAATTACATATTTTATAAGTAATTAATGGTTTATTAAAGGATTTTTTAAAAAAACAGATGTTTAAATTAAAATATTTATAAATTTGTAAAACTATGAGAAAATATATCAGTTTACTTTTCATATTGTTTGTAGCTTTTGGGTGTGAAAAAAAGCAAGAACAGAGACTTTTAGGAGAGTGGGAGATGATTCCGTTATCTGAAGCATATGTAGGTAAAGAAATTGTATGGACATTTTATGATAGTGGAGTACTTACTCAAACTATTTCAGGAGACAGTATTACTGTTGATACTGCAGGCTATAGCTTTTCGGTTAATTTTGTTGGTAAAGAAGAACTTATTATTACTGACTTAGATGTATTAATTTACGATGGTAAATATTCAATAAGCGAGTTAAGTGAATCAATTTTGATTATTAACAGAATAGCAAAGTCTAACGGGATAACAGGAGGAGCTTTTATGTGGCGCGAATTTCAAGCAAAGTAATTAGCCAAATAGCTTAATCTAAGCATCATATACAACACGCATAACTTACAAAATATAGTAATAAATGTTTTTACTTGGTACTCAAATAGCCTTTTTTAGGTTGTTATGTATAATAATAAAATAAAATTTACTATAAAGTTGCGAGAAAAAAGAATTTAATGCTAAGTTTGCAGCTTATATATAAATAAATTAATGAATTATGAGTACTGGAACAGTAAAATTTTTTAACAATTCAAAGGGATTTGGGTTTATTATTCCTGAAGATGGTAGCAAAGATATCTTTGTACATGCAAACGGGTTAACTGATGAAATTAACGAAGGTGATAAAGTTAGTTATGAAGTTGAAGAAGGAAAAAAAGGTTTAAACGCAGTAGACGTTAAGATAGTAGAATAATTACTATTAACTTTTACTAAAAGCATTAGCCTGTCAGTTTATTTGGCAGGCTTTTTTTTAGAAATTTTTTTTACTTCATTTTAATAAATATTCTAATTGTTAAGATAATATTGTGAATGATATAAGCAATAATCATCAAATAAACAATCCTTTGCATGGAATGAAATTAGCTAGTATTTTAGAGGTATTAGTAGATGAATATGAGTGGGAGGGACTTAGTTTATTAATAGATATTCGTTGCTTTAAATACGACCCTTCGATTAAATCATGCCTTAAGTTCCTAAGAAAAACACCCTGGGCAAGAGAGAAAGTCGAGCAGCTGTATATAGAGTTTGTTGAAAAATACAAGGGTAATATTGGTTAAAAAATAAATTACCTTAATTTCATTAAATAATTAAACCAATATTTACATATTAATTATTTTCTAATAATTTTGTTTATCATAAACTTTAAATATGAATTTTATAGATATATTAATAATTATTCCTCTAGTTTGGGGTGCATACAAAGGTTTTACTAAAGGGTTAATTGTAGAAGTATCTACTCTTGTTGCTTTATTACTAGGAATTTGGGGTTCTATTAAGTTTTCTGGATTTACATCTGATTTTTTAATAAATACTCTTAACTTTTCTGATAAGTATTTGCCTATAATTTCGTTTGCATTAACATTTATTGCAATAGTTATTGCGGTTCATTTTGTTGCAAAATTAATTACTAAACTTGTAGAAGCAGTTTCGCTAAGTTTTATTAATAAAATTGTTGGAGCGGGATTTGGAGCTCTTAAATTTGGCTTTATTTTAAGCATTATTATTATTATTTTCGATAAGTTTGATAGCGAAATAGAAGTTATTCCGCAAGAAATAAAATCTGAATCGATACTTTACTATCCTGTTTCTAAAATATCTACGATAATTTTTCCTGCGTTAAAAAACTTTAAACCACCAATTATTAGTAATCCTACTAACCTTTTAGATGATGAATAACTTTTCTTTAATATTAATTCTTGTCACGTTTTTTATTATTTCATGCCAGAGCGATAATCACAGAGAGTTATTATCTGATATTGATTTGTGTAAGACTAAAATAGATTCTTCTATATCTATAATGGAGAAGTATAATGATAAAGGGTTTTATGATGTTTATATTGAAATGGACAAGAATATTAAAAATTATAATAAAGCCATTAATGATAGTTCGCAACTTAAAGTAATTCTATATGATATTGGTGAGTATGCAAGCCTAAGTAAATATTTTAAGAAAACGGGCTCTAAACATAAATCTCTATACACTGAATTAGTTTTATCTAAAAATCAAATAGAAACGTTAAAAATAGATATAATAAATAATGAACTATCACCAGAAGAAATAGAAAAGTACTACAAAAAAGAAATACAAATTGCCAATATATTATTTGCCGAAACTGTACGAATGAGCAATCTTGCCGAGAATAATTTATTATTGTTTGATTCGTTAAATAAGGTAATTATTAACCTACAAGACAGCGTTAAGTAGAAATGAAAAAATCAATCGTAATATTATTCTTATTAATTGCAAGTTTTGGTTTTGCACAAAAGCAAAATGCAAATAACTTAGCATTACAATATTATGGTAATAAAGAATTTGATAAGGCCGTTTCTATATATCAGCAGTTATTTGAACAAACAAAATCTAGATATTATTTTAAGTATTATATAAATTGTTTAGTAGAACTTAAAGATTTTAAAACTGCTGAAAAGGCAATTAATGCACAAATAAGAAGAAATTCAGGAGATTATTCATATAAAGTGCAATTAGGAAATATCTACGAAATACAAGGTAAGACAGCAAAAGCAGAATCAATTTACCAGAATTCCATAAAAAAAATAAAGTATAATAGGCAACAAATAATTCTTCTAGCAAATGAGTTTATTAGACTTAGGAAATATGATTATGCCGAGCAAACCTACAAAATAGGAATAAAAAAAGCCAAAGACAATTATAAATTTAATTTCGAGTTAGCCACTGTTTATCAACTAAAAAACGAACCTCAATTAATGATAGATCAGTATTTAGCAGTACTAGAGGATAAGCCAAGTTTTTTAAAAAGCGTACAAAATAGAATGCAGTACACCGTATATAAAAATGACGATGGCACAGTAAAAGATTTGCTAAAAAGAAGTTTATTAATAAAAATTCAGCAGCGCAATAGCGGTATAGTCTTTAATGAATTGTTAATATGGTTATTCTTGCAAGATAAAGATTTTAAGAACGCATTAACTCAAGTTAAATCACTAGATAAAAGGCTAAAAGAAAATGGTAAAAGAGTATTTAATTTGGGTGAATTAGCTTTATCTAATAATGATTATTCAACAGCAATTAATGCATATTCATATTTAATAAATAAAGGTGAAGAGAACCATTATTATATCTTATCTAATAATAAAATATTACAAACAAAGTTTAAAAAAATATTATCAGATAATTATACAGATCAAGATTTATTAGACTTAAAAATAGAATACATAGCGTCTGTAAATAAATTGGGTAAGTCATTAGAAACATTCACTCTTATTACAGATTTAGCAAAACTAAAAGCGTTTTACCTAGGAGAAATAAATCAAGGGTTAAATGATTTTACACAAGTTCTTAAAACCCCCAATTTAACGCCACGACAAGTAGCAGAAACCAAAACAAATTTGGGTGATATCTATTTATTGCTTGGTAATTTCTGGGATTCGGCACTATATTATGCACAAGTAGAAAGTTCGTTTAAAAATAATCCTTTAGGTTACACAGCAAAATATAAAAAAGCAAAACTCGCATTTTATACTGGCGATTTTAAATGGGCACAAGCACAACTAGATGTTTTAAAAGCAAGCACATCTAAATTAATTGCAAATAATGCGTTCGAACTATCGCAATTAATAAATGATAACTCTGCCTTAGACACAAGTCTAACAGCATTAGAAATGTATTCTCGTGCAGATTTATTATTATATCAGAACAAAGATACACTGGCGTTAATAGTACTAGATTCTATTATAAATGAATTTCCTTCGCACTCGTTAAACGACGAGATTTTATTTTTAAAAGCAAAAATATCTATAAAACGACGAGATTATAAAAATGCCGAGGAATTACTTATTGTTTTATCAGAAAAATATTCTTACGATATACTTGCAGACAATGCCTTGTTTATGCTAGCAGAAATATACGAACAAAATCTAAATTTGCCAGAAAAAGCTGTAGAAACATACAAGAAATTAATGTTAAAGCACACAGGTAGTATTTTTATCTCTGATGCTAGAAAAAGATATAATTCTTTAAATTCGACAAAGGAAATTAATTTTTTTTATAATATAAAAAATAAATAAATTTAGTAATTAATAACTCTTAATGCAAAAGCGAGCTATAATTTTTGCACTTATTGCCATATTATTATGGTCTACAGTTGCTACTGCTTTTAAAATAGCATTATCTACATCTACATTTATAGAGCTTTTATTTTTTTCGTCTATATTTTCTTTATTAGCATTATTTATAATATTAATTATACAGAAGAAAATTAAGATATTGTTTTCTCTAAAAGCAAAAGACATAATTATTCCTGCGAGCTTAGGTTTTTTAAATCCTTTCTTATATTATTTAATACTATTCAAGTCGTATTCGCTTTTACCTGCACAAATTGCACAGCCATTAAATTATACTTGGCCAATTGTGTTGGTTATTTTATCAGCACCAATTTTAAAACAAAAAATAGGAACAAAAGGATTAATATCAATCATAATAAGCTTTGTTGGAGTAATAATTATTTCGTTACAAGGAAGCTTAGAAAATTTTGCTCAAGTAAGTAAAATTGGAGTTTCGCTTGCTGTAGGTAGCTCTGTTATTTGGGCATCATATTGGCTATTTAATGTAAAAAGCATATTAGACGAAATGGTTAAGCTATTTCTAAATTTTTTATTTGGAGTTCTTTATATTGGAATATATATATTAGTTTTAGATGAAATAAGTATGCCAGATTTTAAAAACATTTTAAGCTTTGCATATATAGGATTATTTGAGATGTCTATTACATTTGCTTTCTGGATTACTGCACTAAAGTTAACAAATAGAACCGATAGCATTAGCATATTGGTTTACATATCTCCTTTCACTTCCTTAATCTTTATATATTTTATTTTACACGAAAGCATTAATTTTTCTACAGTTATTGGATTGGTTTTCATAATTTCAGGAATTATTATTCAGAAAGTTAAGCGAATAAATATTTAATATAAATGCCAAACAATTACTTTAAATTTAAGCAGTTTATTGTTTTTCAAGATAAATGCGCAATGAAAGTTGGCACAGATGGAGTTTTGCTAGGCGCTTGGGCGAGTGCAAATAATCCAAATAATATTCTTGATATTGGCACAGGAACAGGTTTAATATCATTAATGCTTGCACAGCGATATAAAGCAAATATTACAGCAATTGATATTGATAGAGATTCCTTTTTGCAATCTACAGAAAACCATAGAAATTCGCCTTGGGCAGATAAACTAACCTCCTTACAAATATCGCTACAAGACTTTGCGAAAACTTGCAATACTAAGTTTGATTTAATTGTTAGCAATCCTCCATATTTTGATAATTCGCTAAAATCTATAGACGATAAACGAACAAAAGCACGTCATACAGATACCTTATCGTTTAGCGATTTAGTAACTAATGCTAAAAAACTGTTAGATAAAGACGGTATTTTTTCAGTAATAATTCCCTCGGAAAAAGAAATCCTATTTTGTAATATTGCGAAAAATAATAATCTGTTTTGTATTAAAAAAACCTATATAAAACCTACTCCTAATAAGCCAGCAAAACGCATATTATTACAGTTTTCTATGATAGAAACAAAATTAATTATTAGCGAGTTAATTGTAGAGATAACACGTCATAATTACACTGTAGATTATATAAATTTAACTAAAGATTTTTATTTAAATATGTAGGCAAGCTTCTTTGCATTAGAAGGATATAAGTTTGATCTACGAATAAAAACCTATTTACTATAATTTTCTATATAAAACTTCTCGTATTTACTTATGTTTAAGTCTTTTATAAGAGTTTTGTAGTTGTGTGTTGAGATAGTAAATTGCTTAAGACTATTTTCTTTAATATCTTTAAATAGCTCTTTTTTGCGATTTATTGCCCTGAAATATTTGCCTGCTTGTTTAGCATTATCTAAACTTTGTATAGATATTAAATGTGTAGTTTTATTTAATTTCTTAACTTTTACAGAGAAATCAAACATAGGAAATTTATCAATATTATAGTTTACGATATTAAATTTAAGCCTATTATAATCTATATCAGAATCTTCTATTATCATCATATAAAAGTGTTTTGTTTCTTCTACATAATTATAAATACTTTTTTCTACTACATCTACAACAGTTGTGTTTTTAACAACAACATCTTCTGTTTGTACGGTTAATAAACTATCCGTAATACTGTAATCTGGACCATTCAAATGCCCAAGAATAATTGTTGCAGCCTTGCTTTCGTCTGTTTTTGGGAAAGTATTAATTACTCGTTTAAGCTCTGATTTATATTTAACAACATCCTTAATTCCTCCATACGAAAGGGCTTTAAGTAAGCTAACCTTAGGCGCTAACTCATTATCTAACATTGTAGTATCTATATCATCTAATCTAGATATACTTGCGTTAAACATTCTGTTTGCAAAATGCAGATATGCTCCCTCATAAACAATTTTATTTTTGTTGTTTTCTGCCTCTAGTAATTTTAAATAATTTGGATCAGAAAGAACTTTTGCATATTTACTTTCTGGATAATTATTAATAATTAAGTCTTTATAATATTTAGTTCTTACATTATTAGTCATTAATTTATTTAACTGATATAAATTATAGTATGAGTGTAATAAATATTTAGTGTTAGGAAAGCGTTTTATTAATAATTCAAAAGCCTCTATAGATTTTGTAAAATCTTCTAGTTTTTCTTTATAGTCTACACCGATTTTAAACATTGCATCTTCTATTCTTTCATCAGAAATTGCAATTAACGAATCTGTAAGTGGCAAACCTCTTAGATAGAATTCTATACTTTTATTGTCTATCACTTTTTTCCCTGTATCTCCATCTTGATCAAACTCATCATCGTCATTAATAACCATTATTAACGATTTGTTTTTTCGACGCCAATCGTCTTCAAGTTTACGCATTCCCCATTTGCTCTTAAACTCAGTCATACCAAAACCCATTGCTGTTTGATTATAGAAATACCATTTTCCACCTGTGTTTTGCTGGCTTTGTTGTCTTTGGTTTTGGTCGAAAAGCATAGAGTTTTGTGCTAATTCTTGTTCTTTGGCTTTTTTGGCTTGTTCTTCGTCTATTATTTTTTGTATAATTTTATTAATAAGCTTTTCTCTCTGTTTCTCTGATAAACCTACTATCATTTGTAAGCTATCTTCGTTTTGAACAATATTAATGTTAGTTACCAAACTTGTTAGGTTATTTACTAATGTGCTAGTTCTTTTATATTTTGGATGATTAGAATCAAGATAACTTATACAGCTATCGTAGTAAGCTTGGGCATTTTGGTAATCTGGTCTTGAAAAATAAATATCGCCAATTGCAAGATACGATAGTGCTTGTTGGTCTGAATTTGAAACACTAGAACG
>DAOVTE010000214.1 GCA_030627705.1 Bacteroidales bacterium | reverse complement strand
AATTCTACTAGGTATTGTATTCCTTAGTACAGAGATAATAACATTTGCTAAAGCTAGCACAGCCATTACCGAGATTGACAATACTATGGCTGGCTCTACTTTTACTGTTACAGCTAATGCAGAACAAATACCAAGCACCTGAACCGTTATCGGATTATCATCGTTAAGAGGATTCGTTAACAGTTGTATATTCTTTTTAGAAAATAATTCACTCATAACAAAATTGTTTATTTATTATTTTTTAAGTATACTTGATATCCATCTAAACCATCGAATATCATTTTCTCTAATGCTTTACTAGTGATAGTACCACCAGAAATTGCATCTACACCATGCTCAGTATTTCCAGCAAGTTCTGCTGCACCTTTACCACCTTTATGTGTAGTTATAGAAACAAATTCTTCACCTTCAAAAATTGTTTTTCCTCTAAAAGGATGTTCAAACCAATCTTTATTAATATCTGCACCTAAACCTGGAGTTTCTGCTTTATGATCGAAAACAGCACCATAAATAGTATTATTGTCTGGCTCAAAAGCTAAGTAACCCCATATAGGGCCCCATAAACCAGCTCCTAATAATGGAATAATAGTTTTTTTAGTTCCATCGTCCATATTTACAATAAACATTGGTAGACTTCTATTTTCTAGGTCTTTATAGTTTTCTGCTTTTATATTAATGTCAAAAGCAACACCTTCAATAGATTCTCCTTTAGAGTTAATTACAACTCTATTTTCTGCTGGAATGTATTTATCAAATACTTCCTGTGCATTTTCCTTTGTACTTTCTATGCCTACAGAAATCAAAAGACTCTGTATTTTCTCAACTTTAATGTTCTCTTTTTGAAGTGGTTTTAATGTTTCTGCTGTAAAAGATAAGATTGCAGCAACGAAAACAACCATAGCCGAGGCGTAGATAAATATATATATATTACTATCTTTATTCATATCGATATATATTAAGCGTTAACTTTAATTCTTTTTAAACGTTTCTTGATGTTTCCTTGAACTACATAATAGTCGATTAAAGGAGCAAATGTGTTCAATAATAATATTGATAACATCATACCTTCTGGATATGCAGGGTTGAAAACTCTAATAATTACAGCTATTACACCAATAAGGAATCCGTAGATATATTTTCCTTTACTAGTTTGTGTAGCAGATACAGGGTCGGTTGCCATAAATACAGCACCGAAAGCAAAACCTCCAATGATTAAATGGAAATATGCAGGCATATTCATAAATATATGTTCTTCTGGTGCAAGGATATTAAATAAATATGCCATTGCTAAGCCACCTGCAAAAGTAGAGAACATTACTTTCCAAGAACCTACTCCTGTAGCTAGTAATATTAATGCTCCAATGCCTATTGCTATAACTGAAGTTTCGCCTATTGAACCTGGATAAGAACCAATAATTAATTCTGCTATTGACCAATTTCCTATTCCTTGTGCAAAATTAACGACTGTATCGCCAGCTTCTGCTGCCATAACTGCTAGTGGTGTAGCTCCAGAAAACCCGTCTGCTACTACGCTTAGTTCGTTAAGTCCTTCTACCCAAATTTTGTCGCCCGACATACTAGATGGGTATGCAAAGAATAAAAATGCTCTTGCTATTAAAGCAGGATTCCAAATATTCATTCCTGTACCGCCAAATACTTCTTTACCAATAATAACAGCAAATGCAACTGCAATAGCGACCATCCATAATGGAGTATCTATTGGTATAATTAGAGGTATAAGCATACCCGAAACAAAGAATCCTTCGTTAACTTCGTGACCACGAGATTGCGCAAACATAATCTCTAGCCCTAAGCCTACTCCGTATGAAATAATAATAAGTGGCAACATTTTGATAAAGCCAAAAAGGAAGAAATCCATAAATGTTCCTTCTGCAGCCGTTCCGATTGAAAGAAAATGGTTGTAACCAATATTCCACATTCCGTACAATAGTGCAGGAATAAGAGCAATTACAACAACGAACATTGTTCTTTTTAAATCGATAGAATCTCTAATGTGAGCTCCTGTTTTTGTAACCGTGTTTGGTACAAAGAATAGGGTCTCAACAGCATCAAAACCTGAATGTAGAATATGGAATTTACCTCCCTTTTCTACGTGAGGTTTTATATTGTCTAATAATTTTCTTAATGCTTTCATATTTAACTTAATTCTTTAATCATTAAATCAATACCTTTTCGAATTGTCTCTTGAGCTTCAATTTTAGCTGTACAAACGTAATCGCATAAAGTTGAATCTTCTTCTTCTACTTCGTTTATACCTAAGTTTTCCATTTTGTCAATATCTTCTGCCATACAAGCTTTAAGTAATTCTACAGGATAAATATCCATAGGAACAACTTGCTCGTACTGTTCAGACATAACGAATGCTCTTTCTCCACCATTGGTGTTTGTATCTAGAGCATATTCTTTTTTAGGCATTAACCACGAGAAATATGTTTTAGACATAGAGAATTTTTTAAACCTTGGCATAATCCACCCAAAAAATTCATAATAATTACCTTCTGGAATTACTGAAACATGCGAATCGTAATAACTCAAGTATAAATCCTTTTCGGTTTGCGTTCCTGTAAGAACATTACCCGAAATATATCTAGAGTTTACATCACTAAGATTACCATTAGTAATCGTATCTAATTTAGCACCCAATATAGTATTGTAGTATTTTGGAGCTTTTACTTCAGAACCTGTTAATGCAACAATTCTTTTTGCATCGAAAATTCCTTTAGAGAATAATCTACCAATAATTACTACATCTTGTGGATTTACATACCAAACACTTTCGCCTTTATTAATTGGGTCTATGTGATTAATTTGTGTTCCGATTGTACTAGATGGATGTTTTCCGAAAATTTGATTTACCTCTACTCCATTTATTGATGTGAAGATATTCTCTTCTTTACCATCAAGGTTTAAATGGATTTTACCTTCGGTAAGTTTAGCTAAAACGTTAACTCCATTTTGAAATTCATCTAATTGATCTTTCAATATG
This sequence comes from Bacteroidales bacterium, assembly GCA_030627705.1. Taxonomy (GTDB): domain Bacteria; phylum Bacteroidota; class Bacteroidia; order Bacteroidales; family JAFGXI01; genus DAOVTE01. Next base: position 972 of record DAOVTE010000214.1, on the reverse strand, counting down.
AAATTATAGTCTGGAGCTAAAGGAGCATTATCAAATCCGGAAATAAATATTGCTTTAGGAGTAGCTTTAGTATTAGCAATTATTGCATACGGACGTTGACGAATAAAAGGCCAAACTCCAGAATTTAAAAGAGTTTCTATTACATCTTCTTTTTTCAAAGTAGATAGTTCACCTTTTTTAAAATCTTCGTATTGCATTTCGGCATCAGCTTCTACAACAATTCTTAAGATTTTTCTTCTAGCCCCACGTTCTACGGCAATAACTTTTCCGCTAACTGGTGATGTAAATTTCACTTCAGGATTGTACTTATTATAAAACAAAGGCGTTCCTGCTTTTACTACGTGGTCGGGTTTAACAAGCATTTTAGGTATTATCCCCAAAAATTCTGTTGGCATTACAGCGTATAATTTAGATTTACCGCTATCTACCAATTCATTAATGGCTTTACCTTTAATATTAATATTTAACCCTTTTTTTAATTTTACAACTTTCGTCATATATTAAATTTTTTAGATTTTAGTTTGCACAAAAATAACTAATATTTTGCCCAAATAAAACAAAATATTAGCTTTATAAAGCTAATTACATAACATTTTGTATATATTACTTTTTACATTTTTATACATACATATATTTGCATATATAAACTATTGTATTTTTTTGCTAAACTCTGTTATACCAATATATAACGACTTTCAAACCCTTTTATCTTCTACAGATATACATTTAATGTTTTTAAGCAGCATTATAGTCTACAAGGCTTATAAATATAAAATTTATCTTATTAAAATTAATTGAAAACATAATAAAGTTCTTAAAACAAAAAAAACCTTGATGATAAATCATCAAGGTTTTAATATTATATTATTGTTTAATAAATTATTCTAAAACAATTTTCTTAGTAATAACATCCGTACCAGTATTTATTCGAATATAATAAACACCTTTTGCAAAATTACTCATATCTATCTT
>DAOVTE010000218.1 GCA_030627705.1 Bacteroidales bacterium | reverse complement strand
TATGGAAAATTATCACTGAATGGAACAAATGGTAGTAAAGTAAATGTATTTGGATATAATTTCTCTGATAATGTACAATACCGTGCAATTCAAGATTTAAATTGGAAATCATATGGAATTGGCTCTAACGTAATTCTTGTGCCTAGAGGTTCATCGGTACTTTTAAAAACAAATATGTCATATTCTAAATATGAAATTGCTTTACAAGAATCTGATGGTCTACCTAGATATAGTACTATAGATGGATTTAATTTTGGATTATCATTTATATATTTTATTGGAAAAAATCAATTAGATTATGGTTTGGAAGTTGTTGGGAATAAAACAGATTTTATTTTCTATAATTCTGTTGGTAGAAAAATGAACGATTCGCAAAATACTACAGAATTTAATGGTTTTTTAAAATATAAAATGACTTATGGTAAATTACTTATAGAACCAGGAATGAGGGTTCAATGGTATTTATCACTATCGAAAGTATCGCCAGAACCACGAGTTGGATTAAAATATAATGTTTCTGATAGATTTAGAATTAAATTCTCTGGTGGTATTTATTCACAGAATTTAATTGCTGCAAATTCCGATAGAGATGTAGTTAATTTATTTTACGGATTTTTATCAGGACCAGAAAATATTCAATCAGAGTTCGATGGAGAAGAAGTTTTAAATCCGTTACAAAAATCACGTCATGCAATTCTAGGTGGCGAGGTTGATATAACATCAAGAATTATATTAAATGTTGAAGGATACTATAAACAAAATACACAACTCACAAATATAAACAGAAATAAAATTTACGACGACACCCCAGATAATTCAGCTATTGATGATATCCTTAAAAAAGATTTTATTGTTGAGATTGGAGATGCTTACGGAGTAGATTTTTTGGTAAAATATGATTATAAAAGAGTGTATTTTTGGGCGGTTTATTCTTTAGGATATGTAAATAGGTTTGATGGGATTTTTCATTACGTGCCACATTACGACAGAAGACATAACATAAATCTAGTAGCATCGTACGTTTTTGGTGGAGATTTAAACTGGGAAGCAGGAGCAAGGTGGAATTTAGGTTCTGGATTTCCATTTACACAAACCAAAGGTTTTTACGAAGAACTACCATTTGCAGATGGAATTAGTGAAGATTATACATCATCAAATGGAAATATGGGAATTTATTATGCAGAGTTAAATCAAGGGAGATTACCATACTATCACAGATTAGATGTTACCGTAAAAAGAACAATTGATTTTACAAATAATGCTAAAATGGTAATAACATTTGGGATTACGAATATATATGATAGAAATAATATTTTCTATTTTGATAGAATAACCTACGAAAGAGTAGATCAATTACCAATTATGCCAAGTTTAGGAATTAGTATGAAATTTTAGGAGTTATGTCAAACACAAAGTACGTTTTTGTTACAGGAGGAGTAACATCATCATTAGGAAAAGGTATAGTATCAGCTTCGCTTGCAAAATTATTGCAAGAAAGAGGCTATTCAGTAACTATTCAAAAACTAGATCCATACATAAATGTAGATCCAGGAACACTTAATCCGTACGAACATGGAGAATGTTACGTTACACACGATGGTGCAGAAACCGATTTGGATCTGGGTCATTACGAGAGATTCTTAAATCACGAAACTTCACAAGCAAATAATGTTACCACAGGTAGAATTTACCAATCTGTAATAGAAAAAGAGCGTAAAGGAGATTATTTAGGTAAAACCGTTCAAATTATTCCTCATATTACCGACGAAATAAAACGTCGCATAAAATTACTAGGCTCTAAAGGGAAATTTGATATTGTAATTACTGAGATTGGTGGTACAGTTGGTGATATAGAATCTTTACCATATATAGAATCTGTACGACAATTAAAGTGGGAGTTAGGCACAGATGCTCTAGTTATTCATTTAACTTTAGTTCCATATTTAGCAGCTTCTGGCGAGCTAAAAACTAAACCTACACAACATTCTGTAAAGATGTTGTTAGAAAATGGTATTCAACCAGATATCTTAGTTTTACGAACAGAACACACTTTAACAGGAGATATAAGAAGTAAAGTAGCAAGATTCTGTAATGTAGACTTAACGTCAGTTATTGAATCTATTGATGTTTCTACAATTTACGAAGTGCCGCTATTAATGCAAAAAGAAGGTTTAGATACAACAGTATTAAATAAACTAAAACTTAAAAATGATAATACTCCAAAACTTATTAAGTGGAAAGAGTTTGTTGATAGACTAAAGAATCCTGAGAAAACAATAGAAATTGGTTTAGTAGGAAAATATGTTGAGTTACCAGATGCATACAAATCTATTGTAGAATCGTTTATACACGCAGGTGCAGTAAATAATGTTAAGGTAAAAATTAATTGGATTCACTCCGAAAAAATTACAGAAAGCAATTTAAAAGAAACTTTTGCAACAGTAAAAGGAATTTTGGTTGCTCCAGGTTTCGGACATAGAGGAATAGAAGGAAAGATTTTGGCAGTAAAATACGCTAGAGAAAATAATGTGCCGTTTTTAGGAATTTGTTTAGGAATGCAAATCGCAGTAATTGAGTTCGCAAGAAATGTATTAAATCTTAAAGATGCTCATTCTATAGAAATGAATAGAAATACACCGCATCCTGTTATTGATTTAATGGAGGAACAAAAGAAAATTAGTGATTTAGGAGGAACAATGCGTTTAGGAAAATATGCTTGTAAGCTTAAAAAAGATTCTAAGGTATATGAAGCTTATCAAAAAGAAAATATAGAAGAGCGTCATAGACACAGATACGAGTTTAATAACGAATATTTAGAAGATTTCGAGAAAGCAGGAATGATTGCAACGGGAATGAATTCTGAATCTAATCTTGTAGAAATAATGGAAATACCAAATAACGATTGGTTTGTAGGTGTACAATTTCATCCAGAATATAGGAGTACAGTTTTAGCACCGCATCCAATATTTATTGATTTTATAAAAGTAGCAAAAAAATAATAGAATATGAAGTTTAGTATTATTGTAATAATTGTTGCAGCTATGCTTAGCTATCAATGTACATCAAGTCAAAATATTGATTTTTTAAGACTTTCTGAAAATAAAGTTATTATTAATAACGATACTTTGGTTAGAGTTGATAATTCAATTTATCAGAAGTCATTTGTTTCTGGAAACATTGAATATAAAGGGAAGATTATTAATAATAAAAAAGAAGGTCATTGGATTTCATATTACGAGAATGGTTCTATATGCAGAGAAAATAATTATTCAAATGGATTAAGAAATGGAAAATTTATTTGGTATTTCAAAAATGGAATAAAACAGCAAGAACTTGATTTAGTTAATGGTGTATGGCATGGTAAAGATAAATATTGGAATAAAGATGGTTCGTTAAATTCAATTACAATTTATGAGAATGGTAATAAAACAGAGATAAGAGTTTATAAGCCTAATTATGTTAATACAACAGATACAACTACATATAATGGAGACGTGATATGGAAAAAAGAATAAATACAGAAAACACACTTTAATAGTTTAACAATTTAATAATAGAACAATAGAATTAAGATGGATAAAAATTCGATAATAGGAGTAGTAATAATAGGAGTAATTCTTATAGGATACTCGCTTTGGTCTAGTCCTAGCGACCAGGAGATACAAGCATTGCGTCATAAACAAGACTCAATTGCTAAAGTACAAGAACACATTAGATTACAACAAGAATTAGACAGAATAGCTGTTACTACACAAGAAAGTAATAACGAACTTTCTAACT
>DAOVTE010000063.1 GCA_030627705.1 Bacteroidales bacterium | reverse complement strand
ATACTCAGCTTTGGGATAAACAATATGGTGTTTTAGCAGAGCATACAGGAGTAGGCTCTATAATTGAGGCATCAAATGGCGATTTAGTAGTAACCGTAGGAGATAATAGTATAACAGGTTTATTTAGGCTAACAGCAAATGGCGATAGTATATGGAAAAAATATTATTACCCGTTTGATTTTAATTATCAAAATGCTTTATTGGCATTAAAAGAAACCCCTGACAAAGGTTTTGTAATGTCAGGCGTAGCCTACGACGATAATAAACCACAAGCAATTTGGGTAGTAAAAGTAGATAGTTGTGGTTGCACAGGCGTTAATATAGAAAAAATACAACTAACAGATACAGATGTTTTGGTTTATCCTAATCCGGCAAGCACTTACGTGCAAGTAGAAAGTAAAAAGTTAAAAATAGAAAGTATTGAAATTTATGATATTTTTGGTAAAGTATTAAAGCAATTAACAATTACCCGATCTAACAATTTAACAATAGAAATCGAAGATTTACCAAAAGGAATTTATTTATTACGAATAAAAACTAATAATAGTGTTTTGATAAAGAAGTTTGTTAGAAATTAATGTCATGTCGAGCAAAATCGATATATCTTTTGCTAATTTGAGAAATTTATCGACTTTGCTCAAAATAACAACTAAATCAAAATTAGTACCCAAATTAGTGATTCTATATAAAAGATTTTTATGAGAATAGTTACTGCTTATCCTTTTCATTCGACTTTTTGTAGCAATTCTACTCGAAAAATTCTTTTTGATTAAAAACAGCAAGCCTTAATTAAGTTTTCTCCTTAATTCTTAAAAACAAAATGATTTAATAAAGTTTTTTGGTTTTTTCTTAAATAAAGATTATCTTTGATAAAGTTTTTTTAAAAATTCTAATGAAAAATTTCAAAGCAGGAAATTACATAAATCAAGATACATACAAAAGCTTCCAGCCAAACAAGATAAACCAAGAATGGAAGATTGAGAATATGGAATTGTTAAACCTTTTAAGTCAAGCAGACAGGCAAATTGGAAGACTTGATATGTATTCTGAATATATTCCAAATATTGATTTATTTATAAGTATGCACGTTCTAAAAGAAGCTACTCAATCGAATAAAATTGAAGGTACTAAAACAAATATTGAAGACGCTTTACTACATAAAGAGGATGTTAACGATGAAAAAAGAGACGATTGGGAAGAAGTGCAAAATTACATAGAAGCATTAAATTCTGCTATAACTAATATTGAAAAATTACCATTTTCATCACGCTTGATAAAAGAAACTCATAGAATATTATTACAAGGAGTTCGTGGTAAATATAAGCTACCTGGGGAATTTAGAATTAGTCAAAACTGGATAGGAGGAGCAAGCATAAATGACGCTACTTTTATACCCCCTATTCATTCTAGTATACAAGAATATATGGGAGATTTAGAAAAATTTGCTCATAATACAGATTCCTTTTTTCCTGATATATTAAAAATAGCATTAATCCATTATCAATTTGAAACAATCCACCCCTTTTTAGATGGAAACGGAAGAATAGGCCGCTTAATGATTACTTTATATTTAGTTGAAAAAGGAATTTTGAAAAAACCTATCTTATACCTTTCTGATTTTTTTGAGAAAAACAGAACCTTATACTACGATAACTTAACAAGGGTAAGAGAGAAAAATGATTTAACCCAATGGTTTAAATTCTTTTTAGTTGGCGTAACAGAAACGGCCAAAAATAGTATAAGCACTTTTGATAGTATTTTAAAATTACAAAAAGATGTTGAAACTAAAATTCAAACTTTAGGTAGTCGTTCCAACAAAGCTCAGATAATTATTAATTATTTATTCCAACGACCAATTTTAAACGCTACAAAAGTGAAAGAAATAACAAATCTATCATTACCTTCTGTATATAAATTGATTGATGACCTAGAAAATTTTAAAATCTTAAAAGAAATAACAGGAGCTAAAAGAGGGAAAATGTATTTATTTAAAGAATATACAAACCTATTTAATTAAAATATTTAATAATTCATTTATCGTTAATTAATGCTAAACTCACTAATAAAAAACTTATCAAAACCACTACCAGGAAGAGAAGTCCAATACCAAATGGCTCCTTCCGACAGGGAAGATAGATTTAAGAAAACAGCTGATAAAAAAACTATTGAGAGTGCGGTTATGATTCTTTTGTTCGAGGAAAAAGGAGAGCTTTATACTGCCTTTATTCAGCGTCCGCAATACAATGGACCACACGGCGGACAAATAAGTTTCCCTGGCGGTAAATACGAAGCAGAAGCAGATAATAATTTACAAGAAACAGCAATTAGAGAATGTTTAGAGGAGGTTGGAGTAAACGTTCGCAAAGAAAATATTATTGGTGAATTATCAGACTTACATATTCCTGTAAGTAACTTTTGTGTTAAGCCCTATGTTGCTTTTCTAGAAAAGCCTCCAAAATTTGTTATAGATAAAACAGAAGTAGACGAAATTATTAAAGTTAAAATTAAAGATCTTTTAATGCCCGAAAGCAAAAAAATCAAACCCTATAATATTAATAATACTGAAATTATTGTTCCCTACTTTGATATAATCAACAAAGAAATTTGGGGTGCCACCGCAATGATACTTAATGAGCTACTAACTATAATAAGCCCCTGTTTTCAAGAAAATAAAGATTAGATATGCGATTTAAGCATATTCTCTGGTTTTAATAATTCCTCTAGTTCTTCTTTAGATAAAAGCTTTTGCTCTAAGACTAATTCGTAAACAGATCTATTATCTTTTAAAGCTACTTTTGCCAAATTAGAGCATATCTCGTAACCTAACACAGGGTTTAAAGCCGTTACAATTCCTATACTATTAGAAACATACCCTTTACATATTTCTTCGTTTGCAGTAATTCCTTGTATGCATTTATAATTTAGAGTTTTCATTCCGTTTATAAGCATATCAATGTTTTCGAATAAACTTTGAATTATTACTGGCTCCATAACGTTAAGTTCCAACTGACCAGCTTCCGATGCAAGACTTACTGTTAAATCGTTACCAATAACTTTAAACGCTATTTGGTTTACAACCTCTGGTATTACTGGGTTTACTTTACCTGGCATTATTGATGAACCTGGTTGCATTGGTGGCAAGTTTATTTCGTTAAAACCCGCTCGTGGACCAGAAGATAAAAGACGTAAATCGTTAGATATTTTAGACAGCTTTATTGCAAGGCGTTTTATTGCCGACGAAAACATAATAAATGCTCCTGTATCTTGAGTAGCTTCTATTAAATTACTTGCCAAAACTAAATCTAATCCTGTTATTTCTTTTAAATGATCTACTACAATTTTACTATATCTAGGATCTGCATTAATCCCAGTGCCAATAGCTGTTGCTCCCATATTAATTTCTAAAAACAACTTGGCATTCTGTTCTATTCTTTGTATTTCTTCTTTTAAATTAGCTGCCCAAGCTTCAAATTCTTGTCCTAATGTCATTGGAACAGCATCTTGCAATTGTGTACGTCCCATTTTTATAACGTGTACAAATTCTTCGGCTTTATTTTCAAAAGATTTAATTAAATCTTTTAAAACAGGAACAATCTTTTTACTACTATTAATTAATGCTATTTTAACTGCTGTAGGATAAGCATCATTAGTGGATTGAGATAAATTTACATGGTTATTAGGGTGGCAAAACTCGTATTCGCCTTTCTTTTTTCCTAGTATTTCTAAAGCACGATTAGCAATAACCTCGTTGGCGTTCATATTTGTTGAGGTTCCTGCTCCTCCCTGTATCATATCAACAACAAAATGAAAATGGTATTTACTATTTGTTATTTCGTCGCAAGCCTGTACTATAGCATTGTTAATATCTGTATCTAATAATCCTAATTCATGATTTGCTAATGCCGCACCTTTTTTTACCATTGCTAATGCATCAATAATTAAAGGATAAAAATTTAAAGTTACACCAGAAATGTTAAAATTTTCTACTGCTCTAAGAGTTTGTACACCATAATAACTATCGCTAGGCACATCTCTATAACCCAATAAATCGTGCTCTTCTCTTGTTTCGCCTGTAAAATATTGCCCTGCAGAATGTGTAATTTTCGCATTAGCATGCTTCATTCTGCGCGAAATAATAGTGGTGATATTAGAAAATATCTTAAAAGACACTTCCCCATTTTCTTTTAGAAACGTGCGTTCTAAACAATAAATCTCACAATCTTCAATTGCCATTGCACTTGATGCATGTATAGTATCTTCTGCTAATGCACCTTCGCCAAAAAAATCTGATTTGTTAAAATTTACTAGTCTTCGTTCTGAACCATAATTATCTTTCTGTGTTAATGTAACAGCACCTTTTTTAATAATAAATATTTTATCTCTTGGCGAGCCCTCTTTAAAAAGAAATTCATTTTTGCTAATTATATTTCTTATAAGACTTTTGCTAACTAATTCTAATTCTAAATTATTTAATCCGTTAAATAATTCTACTGTTTTTAAAAATTTTATTGTTTCCATAGACTTAAAATTTATTATTAACTAAAAAATAGCATTTGTTCTGCCACATTACAACATTAGCCTTCGACAAAAATCGAAGGCTAATTAATAAAATATTCTTAAAGTATTGTTATTACAATAAGTTATCTAATTTTTCTGCTAACACTTTTTTAGGTACTGCACCAACTTGTTTGTCTACAAGTTCGCCATTTTTAAAGAATAATACTGTTGGAATATTTCTTATACCTAAATTTTTTGATGTAACAGGATTGCTATCTACATCTAATTTTGTTAAATATGCTCTACCTTCGTATTCTGTTGCCATTTCTTCGATAAGCGGTCCTATTAATCTACAAGGTCCACACCATTCTGCCCATAAATCTACTACTACAGGTTTATCTGCTTTTAAAACTATTTCTTCGAAATTTGCGTCTGTTACTTCTATTGCCATAATTTTTATTTTTCTATATTAATATTATTGCAAACTTAAGAATTAATTTTAAATTCTACAGCAGGTTGGTTTCTTAAAAATTGTAAAAATTCTTCATTTATATCAATATTCATACTTTTTGAGTATAAACTTACCCAAGTTTTACTACTACTTTCATAAACTAGAATTTTTAATTTTGCTGGGCCCTTATTAGATTTGATTTTGTTCTTTAGTTCTAATATTAACTCATCGTTTATATTCTCTATTTCTATTTTTAACGTAATTCCTGTAATTACCTTATTCTTAGCATCAGATAAAAGCTCTACTTTAGAAGCTTCGAACTGCAGTTCATCGTTGCGCCATTTATTCTTTTTTACTGTACCATAAATAATTACTGGGTAGCCTATTTTTAAAAACCCTGATAGCTGCGCCCATTGCGTTGAAAAAAACATATGTTCATACGATCCTGTAAAGTCTTCAAACAGCACTTTCCCATAAGGTTTGTTTGTTTTTGTCATTCGCTCTGTTGCCTCTGTAATAAACCCTACAAGTTTTAAGTTTTTTCCTTCTAATTTTGCTAAATCTTCTAGATCGCTTAATTGGTTTACTCCTAAAGCATCAATTTCTATTTTAAACGGATCTAATGGATGTGCTGATAAGTATACTCCTATTACTTCTTTCTCTAATTTAAGCTTGTGTAACACACTCCACTCCTCGTTTGTGGTGATTGTTGGTCTTGTTATTTGATTATCGAAATCGTCTCCAAACAATGTTGGTCCTGAATTTTTATCAGACTGAAATTTGTTTCCATAAGATATTAAATTCATCAAAAAGCTACCCTCTGATGCTATAGCTTCATCGTCGAAATATTGATGTCGTTTTAAATCGGTAAAATTATCGAACGCACCAGCAAATGCTAAAGATTCCATAGTTTTTTTATTTACTGATGTAAGTTTTATTCTCTCTATAAAATCGAATATACCTTTAAACTCTCCATTTTTGCGTTCCTCTATTATGCTTTCTACTGCTGCTCCTCCATCTCCTTTTATAGCTTCTAATCCAAACCTAATATCACCTTTTTTATTTACTGTAAATCTTTTATAACTCTCGTTTACGTCTGGGCCAAAAACATTTAAACCAATGCGCTTGCATTCGCCCATAAAGAAAGTAACTTTATCTATATCGCTTTGATTTCGGCTTAAAACTGCAGACATAAATTCAGCAGGATAATGCGCTTTTAAATATGCTGTTTGAAAAGAAACATAAGAATAACACGTTGCATGAGATTTATTAAATGCATATTTTGCAAAAGCTTCCCAATCGCCCCATATTTTTTCTATTACAATTTCTGGTTTCTTTTTGCCTTGTTCACACTCATCAATAAATTTTTTATTATTATTACATCCTTCTACAAACTTAACTTTAAGCTCGTTCATCATTGCAATAATTTTTTTACCCATGGCTTTACGCAAAGAATCCGACTCGCCACGACTAAAACCTGCCAACTTTCTTGACAGCAACATCACTTGTTCCTGATAAACTGTTATACCATAAGTTTCCTCAAGATATTCGTCCATCATAGGAAGATCATATTCTATTTTTTCTTTACCGTTTTTTCGTTTTACAAAACTCGGTATATATTCCATAGGACCCGGTCTATAAAGAGCATTCATTGCTATTAAATCTCCGAATCTTGTTGGTTTTAAATCCTTTAGGTGTTTCTTCATCCCGTCGGATTCAAACTGAAATAATCCTGTAGTTTCTCCACGAGCATAAAGTTGATATGTTTTTTCGTCGGTTAAATCTACATTTTCTATATCAATGTCTATATCTTTAGAAAGCTTAACGTTTTCAACTGCATCTTTAATTATTGATAGAGTTTTTAGCCCCAAAAAATCCATTTTTAACAAGCCAATATCCTCTACATGTTTTCCATCGTACTGAGTTACGTAAGTTAACTCCGATTCTTTAGCAATACTTATAGGTACATAATTCTCTAAATCGTCTTTTCCTATAATAATTCCACAAGCATGTGTCCCCATATTTCGTACAGAACCTTCTAGTTGTACAGCATATTTAAGAACATCTGAAGCTTCGGAGTTTCCTTTTTTTATATCGGCAAGTTCGTGTACTTCTTTAAAAGCATCTTTTAGGGTTATTCCTGGTCTTTCTGGTACTAGTTTCTGTAAAGCCATAGTATCCTGTAAGGGGTATTCTTGAACTCTACCAACATCTCTAATTGCCGATTTCGCAGCCATAGTACCAAATGTAATAATATGAGCTACACGCTTTTCGCCATATTTATTTACTACCCATTTTAATATTTTTGCTCTTCCATCGTCGTCAAAATCTATATCAATATCTGGCATTGATACTCTATCAGGATTTAAAAAACGCTCGAAAAGTAAATTGTATTCTATTGGATCTATTTCGGTAATTCTTAAACTATAAGCTACCGCCGAACCAGCTGCCGAACCACGACCAGGTCCAACAACTACTCCCATTTTTCGTGCTGCTTTTAAAAAATCCCAAACTATTAAAAAATATCCCGGAAAACCCATTTCCTTAATTACATTTAGCTCAAAATCTAATCTTTCTTTTTGTTCTGTATTAATATTATTATTCCATCTAAAATTAGCTCCTTCGTATGTAATTTGTGCTAAATAATCTGATTCAAGCTTTATTCTTAATACTTTATCGTAGCCCCCTAAATCGTGAAAGCGCTTTTCCTTAAATTCTTCTATTAATTCTGCTTCGCTATATTTATTTTTATAATCTTCTTCGTTGCCAAATTCAGTTGGTATTTCGAACTCTGGCATTATAGCATTTTTATCTAAACCGAAACTTTCTATTTTATCAACAATTTCTTTATTATTGATTAATGCTTCTGGTATATCAGAAAAAAGCTTATTCATTTCAGATTGTGTTTTCATCCACTCCTGACCTGTGTATTTCATTCTTTTTTCATCAGATAAATATTTACCTGAGTTTACGCACAAAAGTCTATCCTGCACTTCAGAATCTTTTTCTTCTACATAATGAACATCGTTGGTTGCTATTATTTTTAAACTATGTATTTTTGCAAGCTTTATTATTTCTTTATTTACAAAAACTTGATCGTTGTAAACTTTTTTATTTATCTCTGGATCTAGAGATTTATGACGTTGTAGTTCTAAATAATAATCGTTGCCAAATAGTTGTTTATACCACAAAAGAGCTTTTTCGGCTGCTTCTGTTCCTGAGTTCATAATTTTTTGTGGTAGTTCGCCTCCTAAACATGCGCTTAAAGCTATTAATCCTTCGGAATGTTTTTGTAGTAATTCTTTATCTATTCTGGGTTTATAATAAAAGCCTTCTAGCCACGAATAAGACGTTAACTTGGTAAGGTTCTTATAACCTTTTTCGTTTTTTGCAAGTAATATTAAATGATGTCCTGATTTATCTTCTAAAGTTTCTTTTTTGTGCATACCACGTTTTGCAACGTAGAATTCGCAACCCAAAATAGGTTTTATTCCTGCTTTTGTTAATGTTTTATGAAATAATTTTACACCAAACATATTACCATGATCTGTAATAGCAACAGCTTTCATGTTATCAGATTTTGCTTTAGCAGCAATATCATTAATATCTGCCGCACCATCTAGAATAGAATATTGTGTATGTAGGTGTAAATGGGAAAATGGTATTAAGTCGTTAGTTAATTCTTGGGTTATTTGCTCGTTTTCTTCACTTTTTTCTTCTGGTTCTTTTAGATCTTCTAATTCTGACAAATCGTTTGAATTATAAGGTTGTGTATCTAAACCAATTGCTTGTACTTGAGTTTTATTATTTTCGTAAAACGCTTCTATTTCTGTTTGGCTAATTTTTAATTTACTTGCCGAAATTATTTTCAATCTAATAAGTTCGAAAAAACACCTTGTTGTTGCTTCTACATCTGCTGCTGAATTATGTGCAGAATCGAATTTTTTACCAAATAGCTTTTCGTGTAGTTCTTCTAATTTTGGCCATTTATATTTTCCATTTCTTCCGCCAGGAAGTTCACAATAATCTGTTGATTCGTTTTTTGTATCAATTGTATCAAATGTAGATAAACTTGTACTTATATTTTTTCTTATGAATTCTGCACCTATAATATTATTATCGAAACCAATATTATGCCCAACTACAAATTTTGTTTTTTCTAATGCGGCATTAAACTCGTTAAGAACAAAGATTAAATCTACCCCTGTTTTATTTGCTCTTTCTGTGGTTATTCCGTGTATCTTAATAACTGCATACGGTATATCGTAACCTTCTGGTTTTATTATGTAATTTTTTACCTCTATTAAATCACCATTAATATCGTGTATTTGCCACGATATTTGTACCATTCTTGGCCAATTATCTACATCAGTAATAGGAGCATTCCAATTTTTTGGTAACCCTGTTGTTTCGGTATCAAATATTAAATACATTTATGTTAGTAGTTTCTTGTTATTGCTAATTTTTCTGTCAATCTATAAATATAAAAGTAGATATTATAAATGTCAATTTCTGTCTTTGTTGAAAAGTATGGAAAAAAATTTTCCCTTTTTTGTGTATCTATTTTAAAATTGACCTTAAAATTGCTTTGATTTATATAAATTAATACTTTTTTATCTGTATTTGTTTTGTTTAAGCTAAACTTATTTTGATTATTACCATTCCTTTTCTACCTTTGCTTACTGTAATACTTAAAACATACAATTATGATGAACTATATATTAGTAGGTATATTAGGCGGACAAGAAATTATTATTATTGCAATAGTTATTTTATTACTTTTTGGTGGCAGAAAAATTCCTGAGTTAATGCGTGGTTTAGGTCGTGGCGTTAAAGAGTTTAAAGATGGAACCAAAGGTGTAGCAGACGAAATAAACGACTCTGTTAATACAGATAATACTGATAATAAAAAATAATACTTTACCTAAAAATATATCTTTTTATTATACAAATATAAAAATCAATTAGTCTTTCCCTAAATACTTAGTATAGCATTTTTATTGTGCTCCCCCTAAACATGACAGAAGTAGTAAAAGTAAGCAATAAAAAACCCGACAAAAAAAAAGATATGTCGTTTGTTGAGCATCTTAACGAGCTGCGTAAATATCTTTTTAGAAGTATTATTGCTGTATTAATTTTTGCTATAATAGCGTTCTTTTTTAAGGATTTAATTTTCGATGATATTATTTTTTCTCCCAAGAATTATGATTTTATTACTAATAGATCATTATGTAAGCTTTCTCTTTTTTTAAATTTACCTGCTATTTGTATTAATCAAGACGATTTTAATATTATTAATATACAAATGGCTGGGCAATTTAAAGCTCATTTACTTATTTCGTTTATTGTTGGTGTGATGATAGCTTTTCCTTACTTAGTTGCACAATTATGGAGCTTTGTAAAACCAGCGTTAGAAATAAAAGAAATAAAAAAATCTAGATTTTTATTATTTGCTGTTTCTGTTTTGTTTTCTATTGGTGTTAGCTTTGGTTATTTTTTAATTGTGCCATTAACAATAAATTTTTTAAGCACATATCAAGTTAGTACCGAAATTACAAATCAAATTAGTTTTAGCTCCTATATGTCAATAATATCTACAATATCGCTTTCTACAGGATTAATTTTTGAACTTCCTATTTTAGTATATTTTTTATCTAAAATAGGTATTCTTACTCCAAAAATTATGAAAAAACACAGAAAACATGCCATTGTAATATTTTTTATTTTATCTGGAATAATTACTCCCCCCGATATTTTTTCTCAATTTTTAGTTTCGTTACCTTTAATAGGTTTATACGAAATTAGCATTAATATTTCGTCTAGAGTTTCTAAAAAACGTCGTATTATTATTGAATAAAATATGGAAATTACTGGTATTGTATTGTCTGGTGGAAAAAGCTCTAGAATGGGTACTGATAAATGTTTGCTAAAATTGCATAATAAAACTTTTGTAGAAATTCAAACAGATATCTTATCTAAAGTTTGCAATCAAATATTAATAAGTGCAAACAACACCAATAAATATAATTTTTTAAATTATAGCATAGTTAAAGATGAGTTTCATAACTGTGGTCCTATATCAGGAATTTATTCAAGTTTAAAAAAAGCAGAAAATCTTTTTTCTTTAATAATTTCATGTGACACTCCAAATTTGAATATAGATTTTTTAAATTATCTAATAAGTAATATTGGAGATTTTGATGCAATTGTTCCTATATTTAATAATAAAACATATCCCACAACTGCAATATATTCTAAAAATTGTTTAAAAATAATTGAGCAATCAATAAAAAATAAAAATTATAAGCTTATTAATTTACTTGAAAAACTTAACACTAAATTTTTAGAAATTAATAAAGATGAAATGTTCTATAATAATCTTCTTTTTGCAAATATTAACACAGTTGAAGATTATAAAAATATAATAAAATAAAGAATACACTTTAAATAAAAATCAATACTATATAATAGTAGTTTTTATTGTAAATAAAACTTATAAACAGCTTAAATAATTGATTATAAGAACTTAAGATTTTACAAGAAAAAACACGTTTTATTATTCATTTATAATTAACATTTTATTAAAAATTGGATATAATTTTGTTCATTATTTTTTATTAATATTTACGATTAAGTATTGACATAGCATTTTTTAAAATGCTTAATATAATTATTAAAAAAAGCAAATAATATTTTTTATTATTTATCCACATTAATGAACATAGTTTTAAACGTATATCTTATGCTTATAGATAGTATATTTATTAAAAAATATGTTTTTAACAGTTGTGAATAAATAAATTTATAGAATTAAATATCAAGTAATTATGTTAAATTATACTGTTAATATTATGTTCTAAAGTATTAATTAATAATAAAAACAAGAAAAATTAATATTTTTTTTTAACGCTTTCAACAGCCTATTATTATTATTATGTTTTTTTTATAAATTTTAAAATATTTAATAATTATAATATAGTTGTTAATAAGTAGAATTTTCAAATAAATTATAAAAGAATTACCTTTGTATAAATTCTTACGATATGGATTATAAAATAGAAGATTTAAAAGAAAAAGGTTATTTAGATATTAATATTGATAATACTAAAGATTTAGTATCTGAAATTAAAAAGCTTAAGGAAGAAAAGAATGCAGTTATACTTGCACATTATTATCAAACTGGCGATATACAAGATATAGCAGATTACGTTGGTGATAGCCTTAAATTAGCTCAGGAAGCTGCTAAAACCAATGCAGATATGATTATGTTTGCTGGAGTGCATTTTATGGCAGAAACGGCTAAAATACTTTCTCCAGATAAAAAAGTGCTTTTACCTGATTTAGAAGCTGGTTGTAGTCTTGCAGATTCTGCACCATACAAAGACTTTAAAAAGTTTAAGGAACAATATCCAAATCATATTGTTGTATCATATGTAAATACTACTGCAGAAATAAAAACATTAACAGATATTGTTTGCACATCAACAAATGCAAAATATATAATAGATTCTATACCTGAAGATAAAGGAATTATTTTTGCTCCAGATAAAAATTTAGGCAATTATTTAAATTCTATTACTGGTAGAAATATGATTTTGTGGGATGGTGCTTGTCACGTTCATAAAGAATTTTCTTTAGAAAGAATTTTAGCACTAAAGAAAGAAAATCCTGATGCAATGATTTTAGCACATCCAGAATGCGAAAAACCAGTTTTATTAATTGCAGATCATATTGGATCTACATCATCGTTATTAAATTTTACAAAAGACAAAAAATACAATAAATTTATTGTAGCTACAGAAAGTGGAATTATTCATCAAATGAATAAGGAAAACCCACATAAAACTTATATTCCTGCACCACCAAATGATTCTACTTGTGCTTGCAACGATTGCGAATTTATGAAACTTAATAATTTAAAGAAAATTTATATTGCTTTAAAATATGAATTACCAGAAGTTGTTTTGGAACAAGAAATAATTGAAAAAGCAGCAGGTTCAATTAATAGAATGTTGGAAATTTCTGCTAAAAATAATTTATAATAATCTTCAGAAAAACCTCACTGCTACCGCACAATCTTCCTGTGGTTTTGCAAAGCGACCAACCCTGTCATGTCGAGCCTAGCCGAGACATCTCAAGCAACGGAGCGCCCTCCTGAATAGATTTCTCCACTACGGTCGAAATGACAAAGATAAACGGTTGAAAAGACAAGCTAATTATAGAAATTTTATATTGCTTTAAAATATAAAATCTCATAAAACGCTCTATATAAAAAAGTTATAGTAAAAGATTGTTTTATAAACATAATACAGAAATAAAATACTAAAGATTTAGTCTAAAAACATCTTAT
>DAOVTE010000005.1 GCA_030627705.1 Bacteroidales bacterium | reverse complement strand
CCTTCAGATAACTTCCCTGTCATCTGTTTTTGTTCGTTCCTAAACCAAATTGTATTATCTCCATTTGTATAATTTAGTTCACTTTGTTTTTTTCCATCTTTGTACCACGATGTCCAATTCCCTACTCTTTCTCCATTTTCAAAATTTCCTATAGAAAGCAATTTATTATTTTCGTAATATAGTTTCCATTTCCCAAATTCCTTACCATTTTTTATTGGTCCTTCTTCCTTAATCTCGCCAGATTCATAATTTATTTTGATATAACCATTACCATTTTTTACATCCTGAGACCCTGCAACACCGAAGTATTCAATAATTTTCTCATCTTTATTAGAGAAATCTATAACCTTACTAACACTGTTATCATCAAAATAATTATTCCAAATACTATCTTTTTCTCCATACGAATAAATTCCGATTTCTTTAATAACCTGATTTGAATACCATTCTGTGTATAATCCGTGTTGCTGATTTAAGAAAAATGTTCCTTCGTTTTTCTTATTGCCGTTTTCGAAATAGTAAATTAATTTGCCATTTATCATTCCTCTACGATAATCTGTTTCTTGAATAAGAGTTCCTTTTTTATTGTAGTATTTCCATCTACCCTCTTCGGCTCCACCTTCTAAATTGCCTTCGCACTGTTTTTCGCCAGATTTGTAATTTCTATTTACATATTGTTTTTGCGAGAATGCAATATTTGATAGTAATAATATTGATATAATTATTGTTATAGTTTTCATGTCTGTTGGTTTTAAAAAGCCTTGCCCCAACCCATCTCATTTATATATGGATTTTGGTTTGTGCTAGTTTGTTTTTTATAAACATTTATTTTATCATACACTAGTAGTCGGGTATCCAATTTATATTATTTTTTACCTGGTTTCCCACCTACGTTGGAATGGGTACCATTTAAAAATTCAATCTCCCTAACCCTCTTCTCCAAGAGGAATTCTTCGGGTTTATAATCTTTCAAGTTTTGGAACTTTATAAACTTTAAACTTAATACGCTCTTTTATTATTTCCCTCTATATAATTTATAAATGAAGTATTTACAACTTTATTACCTCCAGGTGTAGGATAATCACCTGTAAAATACCAATCGCCTTTATCGTTTGGCACTGCTATATGTAGGTTTTCTATTGATTGATATATAATTTTTACTTCAGCTGAAATCTCTGATGTTTTAAGCATTCTAGAAATTTTATCAGAAATATCTTCAGCTGTAAATGGTTTATAAATTAGCTTAACAAAGTTCACAATTTCTTCTTTTGGCAAATGCTGTTGCTCTTTACATTTCTTATAAACTTCGTTTATAATATTTTCTTTATTAGTATCTTTTAGTAATTGTATTGCTGCTCTAAAAGCAATAAAATCTCCTAATTTTGCCATATCTATGCCATAGCAATCTGGATACCTTATTTGCGGAGCCGACGATACTACTATTATTTTTTTTGGATTTAGTCTATCTAATATTCTGATAATGCTTTCTTTTAGAGTTGTACCCCTAACAATGCTGTCGTCAATAATAACTAAGTTATCTTTACCGTCTTTAACAACACCATAAGTAACATCGTATACGTGCCCTACCAAATCATTACGACTAGAATCATCGGCAATAAATGTTCGTAATTTCGCGTCTTTTATGGCAATTTTCTCTACCCTTGGTTGTATAGATATAATTTGTTCTAATTCTTTTTCGGTAATATTTTTACCTTTTTCAATTATCTTACATTTTTTTACATTGTTTAGATATTTTTCTGCTCCTTTTACCATTCCATAAAATGCTGTCTCTGCAGTATTTGGAATAAATGAAAAAACTGTATTTCTAAGATCTTTATCTACAGATTCTAAAATAGAAGGAATTAATAACTCACCTAATTTTTTTCGCTCTTTATAAATATCTTTATCACTACCGCGAGAGAAATATATTCTTTCGAAGGAACACGATTTGCGTTCTTTTGGTTTAATAATCTCCTCTTCACTTATAAACCCGTCTCGCTTAACTATTAATGCATGACCTGGCTTAATTTCTGAAACTTTATCGTAATCTACATTCATTACAGTTTGAATAACTGGTCGTTCTGATGCTACAACAACTATTTCATCGTCAACATAATAATATGCTGGACGAATGCCCCAAGGATCTCGGGTTACAAACGCATCGCCATGACCAAGTAGTCCTCCAATTGCATATCCTCCGTCCCAATGCTTACTGCTTTCTACAAGGATTTTCCTAACATCAAGATTTGTAGCAATAAGTTTAGATATTTCTCTGTTTTCTATTCCTTGACCTCTATATTTTCTATATAATTCTTGGTTTTCTTCGTCTAAAAAATGCCCAACATTTTCTAGTATTGTAACCGTATCTGAATAATCTTTTGGGTGCTGGCCTAAATCTAATAATGAAGTATAAAGTTCGTCTACATTTGTTAAATTGAAGTTCCCTGCAAGTACTAAATTACGAGATTTCCAGTTATTCTCTCGCATTACAGGATGTACATAATCTATACTATTATTTCCGAAAGTGCCATAACGTAAATGACCCAAATACAACTCACCTGCTATATCTAAATTATCTTTTACCCAACTTACGTCTTTTAATAAATCTGAATTTTTTTCTTTAAGCTTGTCTATTGTACTATGAAGATTATTAAATACATCTTTTATTGGTGAGCTTGCATTAGAGCGAATACGTTTTATGTATTTTTTACCTGTAGTATGATTTATTTTAAGGCTAACCAATCCTGCTCCATCTTGACCTCTATTATGTTGTTTTTCCATTAATAAGTAGAGCTTTTGTATTCCGTACATCCACGTTCCATACTTAGCTTGATAATATTCTAATGGTTTACGTAGCCTTATTAATGCAATACCACATTCGTGTTTAATTTGATCGCTCATAATAGATTTAAATATATAGTTTTTAAATATTTTACAAAGTTATTTTTTTCTTTGTAAAACACGTTTAACTGCATCTATAATATTTTTAGATTTCATCTTATATTTTACTAACAGTTTTTCTGGTTCGCCTGACTCTCCGAATTGATTATTCATTCCAATAAACTCCATAGGCACGGGGTTATTTGCAACAACAACTTCGGCAACAGCGCTTCCAAAGCCACCCATAATTTGATGTTCTTCTGCGGTTACAATTGCACCTGTTTCTTTTGCTGCTTTAATAATTATTTCTTTGTCTATTGGTTTTATTGTGTGTATATTTATAACTCGTGCTAATATTTTATTCTTTCCTAACTCTTCAGCTGCTTTAATTGCTTCCCACACCATATGTCCTGTAGCAATTATAGTAATATCATTACCTTTTACAAGTTCTTGTCCTTTTCCTATAATAAATTCTTGATTTTCTGATGTAAAGTTTGGTACCGCATCGCGTCCGTAACGGATATACGCTGGGCCTTTAACCTGTTCTACAGATGCAATAGTTGCTAATTTTGTTTGAGTAGCGTCGCAAGGTGAAATAACTGTCATATTAGGCAAAACTCGCATTATTGCAATATCTTCTAAGGCCTGATGAGTTGCTCCATCTGCTCCTACAGAAATTCCAGCATGTGCTCCTCCGATCTTTACTGGCAAATTATTGTAGCAAACAGAAACTCGTATTTGATCGGTTGTACGTAATGCTGAAAATACTGCGTATGTAGAAAAAAATGGAATCTTATTATCTAAAGCAAAACCCGCTGCTACTCCAACAATATTTTGTTCGGCAATACCAAGTGAATAGAACCTCTCAGGAAATTCCTCGGCAAATAAATTCATATTTACCGATGCTGTAATATCTGCACCAAGAGCTATAATGTTTTTGTTTTTCTTTCCTAATTCTTTTAATCCTTCGCCAAAACCAACTCTTGTAGGAATATTGTTAGTTTTTCTTATCATTATGCTTTCTTATTTTTCGAAAAGATTCTTTTTAAAAAGTTTTCTTTCTTTTCTTTATCTTCCTCATAATATCCATAGCCGTAACCATAGCCGTAACCGTAACCATAACCTTGACCATATTTAGACTTTGAGAATTCTACACCATTTAATATTATTGATAAATTTTTGAGTTCTTTATCATAATACAAATGATTAATATTATATAAATAACTTCTTTTAGAATAATTTGCTTTAGTTACATAAATTGGGAAGTCTGCTTTTTTAAAATTCGCCAATGCATCTGTAACTAATCCAATTGGTGGTGTATCAATAACAACGTAATCGTATTTAGTTTTTAACTCGTCGATTACTGCTCCCAGCTTTTTGCTAATTGCAAGTTCTGACGGATTTGGTGGTATTGGTCCCGCAGTGATATAATCCATTAAATCTAGATCTGATTTTCTTATACAATCATCAATTACATTTTTACCTGTAAGTAATGTGCTCATTCCTATTTTATTGTCAACATTAAAACCTAAATGAATACGAGGCTTACGTAAATCCATGTCTAATACTACAACTTTCTTTTTTGAAAGGGAAAGCACTCCAGCTAAATTTAATGCAATAAAGGTTTTCCCCTCTCCAGATACCGTTGAAGATATTGCAATAACTTTTGCTTTTTTCTCCGAATTAATAAAATCTAAATTAGAGCGAATTGTTCTAAATGATTCCGTAAACATTGAATTTGGTTTTTTGTGCACTAAAAGCTGTGAAATCGACATCTTCTCTTTGTAAACTGGTACACTTCCAATAATAGGAATAGATGTGTAATTTTGAATATCTTTAAATGAAGTAATATCATTGTATAAAATGTATCTAAACAATAGAGTAATTACTATTAAAAATAAACTTGCAATAACGGCTACAAATAAAACTTTTCCTTTTATTGGCGCAACAGGATCTTGAGCCTCTGCTATTTCTAAAATTACATTCTTAGAAACATATCCAGCCTGTGAAATTAAATACTCTGCCTTTTTTTCTATTAATTTGTTGTAAAACTCTTCGTTTATATTGTAAAGTCTCTCTAATCTTGCAAGCTCAATTTCATCGTAATTATTTGTTTCAAGAAGTTCTTTTTCATATTCGATTATTTTTTCGTTAAGATTATTTTTTCTCTCTTTAAGGTTTATTACAGTTATTTTAATAATTTCTGATAAAATAATTTTTTGATTATTTATTTGTTTATCTATTACTTGTATTTGATGATTGCTTGTTGTTACATCATTTAAGATAACTTCTCTTTTATTAATTAATTCTTGTAAATCTGTAATAATATTTGATATTACTTTTGCTTGATTTGTTTCAGAAACAAGTGCAATGAGTTCGTAAATATTAACATTGTCGATGTTAACAATCTTATCGTTAATTGTTTTAAGTGTAATTAATTTAACATCAATATTTAAAACTTGTTCCTCATATTCGTTCATTTTTGTCGAAAATATTTGAAGATGTCCAAATCCTATTTGTTCTTTATCATATATCTTATTTACTTTCTTGAAGTTTTGCAATCTTCTTTCTGTTTGCCCTAACTCTTTATAGACCATAGCATACTGCTTATCTATAAATGAGATTATATTTCTTGCGCTGGCCTTTTTCTTTTCTATATCATACAATAAAAATTCACTAGCAATTGTATTTACTATTTCAGCTGTCATTGCTGCATTATGACCTGTATATGATATTTCTATAGATTGTGATGCTGAGTTTAATATATTAATTTGCAGGTTCTTTTCGTGTTGTTTTAATATTTCATCTGGATTATTAATAATAAAAAAATAATCTCTTTCCTCATCTGTAACACTCGTTAATAATTTAATTTTAATATCTGCTAAATTAAAATCACCCCAACTACCATAAGTATGCCTAAGGTTAAATGATTCTTTTCCTATTGTATATTGTAAATTAAATGAGTTATCAGGATTAAAACTAACATAAATTGGTATCCCATATATTTCTTCATTTTTTACATTTGTTTCAACTTTAAAAGGCGCAAATCTGTATATATTGTTGTTAAGGATTGTTCCTTTTACATAGTGACTTATTTTTAGTGGTAACTTATTAATTGTTCGTTTAAGGAATTCTTTTGATCTAAAAAGATCTACTATCTGAGCTAAGTCAGAGTTCTCATGTACGCTTTCTATTTTAAGAATTCTATCAGTTTCATTCTGATTATTTATTTGAACAATTGATTTTGAAGTATATTCAGGTTGCGTGTATCTTAAATAAAAAAATATAATTATTGAAGCTAAAGCTATTACCATTGGGAAAATCCATAAGGATTTTTTTAAAATCTGCACAAAAAGTAGAAAATCAAACTTTTCGTTAAACAACGGTATTCTTTTATGTTGCGAATAATATCCCATAAGCTATTTAAATAATCCATAAATAAGTAACCCTGTACTAATAACGCTTAAATACGGTAATATTTCGGCTAACACTCTTGAAGCGTATTTGGGTCTTGATTCTACGTAAATAATATCATTTGCCTGCAAAACTAAATTGACTTCTTTCATATCTTCTATTGTAGAAATATTATACAAATAAACATTTGGGTTATTAATTTCGCCTCTAATTAATTTTATTTTGTATGCTTTGCTCAAGGAAGAAATTCCCCCAGACTTTGCTAAAGCTTCTATTAATGTAAAATTTTCATTTTCAATACTTAATACTTGTGCATTATTGCTTCCGTCGGTAAATAAAAACACCCTCTTGTTTGTTACATTTAAAAGCACGAACGGTTTATTATAAAGTTCTGAATATTTTTGCTCTAACATTTTTTCTGCTTCACGAATTGTTAATCCAGAAATACTTACTCTACCAAGTGATGGAACTTTTACCAGTCCATCGTACTCTACAGTGTATATTGTTTTAGCTTTTTGTTTGTTAATTTGATTAAAATTATCAATCAGCCTAAATCCAACATTAGTATAAATTTCTAAATCTAATTTATCGAAAGGTCTTATTATATATTGCGTTTCTGTATTTTTAAATTCTGCATAATTAAAATCTTTTTCTGTTTTAAACATCCTACTAGAATTTAACATTCTACACGATGAGGAAATAAAAATAATTAATATGAATATTAAAGTATATCGCATTTTTTAATTTCAAATATACTATATTATTAATAAACAAATCTTAATTGTTTCAAATTTTAATACTTTTATCAAAAAAAAGCGTAAAAATTGTTAGATTTAATTGAATACGGGTATATAGGATTATTTTTTGCAAGTTTTCTTGCTGCTACTTTATTGCCTTTTAGTTCTGAGGCTCTTCTAAGTTTAATGATATTTTCTAATTTTGATTTTTATTTATGTGTATTTATTGCTACAATAGGAAATACGCTAGGTAGTATCTTAAATTACTACTTGGGTAGACTAGGCAAGTGGGAGTATATAGAGAAATATCTTAAAATAAAACAAGAAAGAATTTTTAAAATTCAAGATAAGATATCTAAAATTGTTTGGCTCGCTGCTTTTTTTATTTGGTTACCAATTGTGGGCGATATCATAGCCGTGGCATTGGGTGTTCTTAAAGCAAACATTTACGTGGTTATTCCGTTTACTTTTGTAGGTAAACTTTTAAGATATATGGTAATTGCTTATCTATCTGTATATTATTTTGTCTAAAAATAAGAATCATATTATGAATTAGTTAAGCTACTTATTTCTGTTAACTAAAGGTAATAAGATTAACGAAATTGCACCAACAAAAATTATTAATAATGTTTGAATAGAATGTACAACTAATGCGAAAACTTTTGCATCGTTATCGTTAATTCCGAAGATTACTAGGGTTGCAATAATCATAAAATGCCAAGACCCAATTCCTCCTTGTACTGGTGCTACCATGCCATAGCTTCCCGCTACAAAAACTGCTAAGCCTGCCATTATTCCAAGTTGATTTATTTCATTAGCAAATGCATAAAAACTTACGTATATCATTAAAAAATACATTACCCAAATAAAAATACTATGGAAAATAAATTGAAACTTTTTGTCTACTTTATTTATGCTTTTTAGTCCATGCGAAAACCCGATTAGCTTTTCTGATAATTTTTTATAAGCTTTTGTGTGCTTAAACTTTCTTATAAAAATTACTATTCCAATTATAATTATAACTCCCACTACAACAGCAGTAATTATTAGTTTTGTAAGATTTATATTCTTAAATTTATTTGATATTTCTGGATTATTATCTATAAATCTTAGTAAAACATCATACTCTGTAAACATCACAAAAATGGTTAGTACTAACAATATTAAAATGTCTATAATCCTTTCTAATATTATTGTTCCTAAAGTTATAGAAAACGATATTTTTTCATATTTTTTAATTAGCGTAGGACGGGTTACTTCGCCTAATCTTGGAATAGCTAAATTTGCAATGTATGTTGACATTACTGAAAAGAATGAGTTCCAGAAACTAGGATTATAACCCAAAGGACGAACCAGTAACTGCCACCTAATAGCTCTACTTACATGACTTAATATTCCAAATAATAATGCAATCCAGAGCCAAAAGGGATCTATATCATTTATTTGGGCGAGGACTTCGCTAAAGCTCTGATTTTTATATACGTACCAAAACAAGAAAACCCCTATTCCTAAAAATAGCAGGTATTTAAATAATTTTAAAAGCTTAGTCTTCAAACTTTTTAGTTTTAGTTCATAAACATCCAACCTTATTCGCTAAAGAAAGCCTTGCCGTAACCCCTATCTAAAAGAGCTAATTTTTAAGCTTGTATCTATTTTGTTATTTTTCAGCTTGATAAACTTGAAACCTGTAACTTATTATACTAACTTATTATTTTCAGTGTCTGGAAAAACTAATGATGGTTTAAATAATTTTGCTTCTTCAAATTCTAATGTTGCATAAGAAATAATTATTACAACATCGCCAACAGCAACTTTTCTAGCAGCAGGTCCGTTAAGACAGATCATTCCTGATCCTTTTTCGCCTTTAATAACGTAAGTCTCTAGTCGCTCTCCATTATTTATATTTACAATTTGAACTTTTTCGTTCTCAATAATGTTTGCTGCGTCTAGTAAATCTTCATCAATAGTTACACTACCAACATATTGCAAATTTGCTTCGGTTACTGTAACCTTATGAATTTTTGATTTTACAACCTCTATATTCATTTTGTTTTTTTTTGTTGTGCAAATGTATAAATATTATAATAATTTTAAAGAAATGTAAAAAAAAAATAGTTGTTAAGTGTCTTTTTTTTACTTAACAACTATTCTGTATAGTTAAATATCTTACTTTTCTGGAAAATATCCTCTTATTATACCTCGTTTAGAGTTTTTCGCAAATAATACAATTTCATCTCGCTCGTTTGTAGCAGGCATCTCTGCCTCTATACGTTCTATTGCCTGATTATTATTTACTTTATTTAAGAATATATGTCGATATACTTCTTGTATTTCGTTTATTTTTTCATTAGAATATCCTCTTCTACGAAGACCTATAGAATTTATTCCCGCATACGAAAGAGGCTCTCTAGCTGCTTTTATAAATGGGGGGACATCTTTTCTAACTAATGATCCTCCAGAAATCATTGCATGGGTACCAATATTCACAAATTGATGAATAGCAGACATTCCTCCAATTATTGCCCAGTCGCCAATTATTACTTCACCAGCAACTTGAACGCTGTTCACTAATATCACATTATTTCCGATAATACAATCGTGTGCAACATGAACATAAGCCATTAACAATGAATTCTTTCCTATTACTGTTTTTCCTTTGGCGGTTGTTCCTCTATTAATCGTTACGGCTTCTCTTATTGTTGTATTATCTCCTATCTCTACGGTTGTGTCTTCTCCCTCAAATTTTAGATCTTGTGGGATTGCAGAAATTACAGCCCCTGGAAAAATTCTACAATTTTTACCAATTCTTGCACCTTCCATAATAGAAACGTTAGAACCTATCCATGTTCCTTCCTTTATTACGACATTCTTCGCTATTGTTACAAATGGTTCTATTACAACGTTTCTTGCAATTTTTGCTTCTGGGTGTACGTATGCTAAGGGTTGATTCATAATTATTTGTTTTTTACAATTTGTGCCATAAATTCACCTTCGGTAACTAATTTATTTCCTACAAAAGCTTCTGCTTTCATTGTGTATAAACCTCTACGACCTGGGCCTGTAAACTGAAGTTTAAATACTAAAGTATCGCCAGGCACTACTTTCTGTTTGAATTTAACTTTATCAATTTTCGCAAAATATGTTGAATATTTTTCTGGTTCATCAACATTATGTAAAACTAAAATACCGCCTGTTTGAGCCATAGCCTCAATTATTAATACACCTGGCATAACTGGTTCTTCTGGAAAATGACCAACAAAAAATGGCTCGTTCATAGAAACATTTTTTATGCCAATTACGGTATCTTTTTCTATACTGTAAATTTTATCTACTAATAAAAATGGAGGTCTATGTGGAAGAATTTTCTTTATATCATTGATATCCATTACAGGTTCTGCATCGAAATTTACGAAAGGAACTTTTTCTGCTTTTTGTACAAGTTTTAGAATTTCTTTACCAAGTTTTACATTTGATGCGTGACCTGGTTTAGATGCAAACACTTTAGCTTTTAATGGTTTTCCTAATAAAGTTAAATCGCCTATTAAATCTAATAATTTATGTCGTGCAGGTTCATTATCATATTGTAACTCTATATTGTTCAATACTCCTTGATTTACAACTTCTACGCTATCTTGATTAAATACTTTTGCAATTCTATCTAATTCTTCTTGTGTTGTTTCTTTATCTACAATTACAATTGCATTGCTCAAATCTCCACCTTTTATTAGGTTATGTTTTAGTAGTAATTCTAATTCGTGCAAAAACACAAATGTTCTACAGTTTGCTATTTCATTTTTAAAATCTGAAATATTATCTAATGTTGCAAACTGGTGTAGTAATACAGACGAATCATAATCTATTTGTACGTTTAACGAGAATTTATCGTCTGGAACGATTAAATAATCAACATTTTTTTCTTCATCTGTAAATTTAAGAGGCTCGTTAAGTTCAATAAATTCTCTTTCAGCTTCTTGCTCCAGTGTGCCTATTTTTAATAATTCATCTACATATATTCTAGAGCTACCATCAAGAATTGGAGCCTCACAACTATCAATTTCAATAAGAGCATTGTCTATTTCTAATCCTCGTAATGCTGCTAATACGTGTTCTATTGTACCAACTTGAGCACCATTTTCTTCTAATTTACTACCTCTAGATGTATCTATAACGTTACTCAATAAGGCATTAATTACTGGTTCACCTTCTAAATCTATACGTTTAAATTTAAAACCATGATTTTCTGGTGCTGGAAGAAAATTTATTGTACAATCTCTACCTGTATGTAATCCTACTCCCGTGATTGTTACTTTCTCTTTTATTGTTCTCTGTTTTTCCGACATATATAAATGTTAAGTTCTAAGTTCAATTTTTGATAATTCGCAAAGATAGAAATATTTTATAATTTTTTTAATTGCTTTTCAATTTCTGAAATTCTATTATTCATATCTGGTAATTTTCTGAAATACACATATGATTTTTGATAATCTCTAATATTAAATGATGGTGAGCCTTGAACAACCTCTCCTTTTATTTTCATTTCTTTTCCTATTCCCGATTGTGCTGCTACTTTTACTCTATCTGTGATCGATATATGACCTGTAATCCCAACTTGTCCGCCAATCATACAATTTTTACCTATTGATGATGAACCAGAAATTGCCGAATGCGAAGCCATTACTGTATTTTCGCCAATTACTACATTGTGTGCAATTTGCACGTGATTATCTAATTTTACTCCTCGTTTAAGAATTGTAGAACCAATTGTTGCTCTGTCTACCGTTGTATTTGCTCCAATTTCTACGTTTTCTTCAACTATTACATTACCAATTTGTGGAATTTTCTTGTAATCGTCGCCTTCTTGTGGTGCAAAACCAAAACCATCGGAACCAATTACAGCTCCTGCGTGAAAAATACAATTATCTTTAATTACACATTCGTGATAGATTTTTACTCCAGGATGCAAAACTACATTATTACCAATTTTTACATTATCACCAACATAAACTTGCGGATGAATTTTTGTGTTATTTCCAATTACACAATTTTCACCAATATATGCGCTTGCGTCTACAAGAACGTCTGTGCCAAGCGTACTAGTTTCGTCAACGTAAGCTAATTTATGAATTCCCGATTTGCTTTTAATTTTAGATTGCTGATAAAAATCTAATAAATCAGCAAATGATTTATAGGCATCATCCACTTTAATAATTGTAGGTTCAATTTCTTTTGCAACCACAAGTGTTTTGTTTATTAAAACAATAGACGATTCGGTCGTGTATAAGAATTTCTCGTATTTAGGGTTCGCAATAAAAGATAATGTTCCTTTCTCTCCTTCTTCAATTTTAGAGATATTAGAAATAAGGACATTTTCGTTTCCAATTACTTCTCCATTAAGGATTTCCGAGATTTGTTTTGCTGATATTTCCATTAATTTCTTATTATTTCTAAATTATCTCTTTTGGATAACACAAATAGTATTTCTTTATTGTTTTAGATAACATCGATATGTTTAACATATCCGAAGCTTCTGCAATATCTTTTAATTTACCTGTTTTTAATAAAATATTTATTCTGTCATCGTGTATGCTATAAGCATTGTTAGTAATAGAGTCTGTAAACACAAAATAGCTAATTTCTTTTACAGGAATATTTAACTTCTCAATTGCTTTTTCTCTAATTGATTTTATTCTTGCTTGGTCGAAAGGTCTGTTTTGTAGCTCAATTTTATACAATCTACGTTCTACCAACCTCTTACTTAATTCTGTTAAGACCTTGTCTGAACAAGAACGCCAAACTTTAATTGCAGAAAAAATATCGTTATCGTCTAATTGCACAAATGTGTTTAGTATATCATCGTTAAAATTAGACTTTGAAATTTTGTTTTTCAGAAAAAACTCTAAATATTTAGGAGCAAATAATTCTGTACCTGAACTTGTAATTTCTTTTGCGCGTTTTAGTATATTTACCAGAAGCTGTTCACTAGAAAGTACTGTTTTGTGCAAATAAACTTGCCAATACATTAATCTGCGTGCAATAATAAATTTCTCTATTGAATAAATACCTTTTGCTTCTACAACAAGTTTGTCATCAACAATATTAAGCATTTTAATTATTCGACTAGAGCCAATAACCCCTTCCGAAACACCTGTAAAAAAACTATCTCGCTGTAAATAATCTAACCTGTCTACATCTAATTGTCCTGAAACTAATTGATGCAGAAAGCCTTTTTTGTAGGAATTATTAAAAATCTTAATTGCTAAAGTTAATTTGCCATCAAACTCTTTATTTAGCGAGTTTAAAATAAAGTCGGAAATATATTCGTGCGATAAATTATCTACAATACTGTGTTCTAATGCGTGAGAGAATGGCCCATGACCAATATCGTGAAGTAAAATTGCAGCTAAAGCTCCCTCTGTTTCTTCGTCTGTAATTTCGTGTCCTTTAGATTTTATTACTTCTATTGCACTGTCCATTAAATGTACAGCACCCAATGCGTGTTGAAATCTAGAATGCATAGCCCCTGGGTAAACAAAATGCGTTAATCCTAGCTGTTTAATATTGCGTAAACGTTGAAAATATTTATGCTCTACTAAATCAAACAATAAGCCAGAAGGTATGTTTATGAACCCATAAACAGGGTCGTTTAATATTTTTCTTTTTGTCTTAATAAAATTACCTTATTAATAATCTAAGCTAATACACTATAATATTAATTTACCCTTATTGATAAATATTCTTTCTCAAAAAATAATTATCATATTGTCCTAAATTGGCGTAATAATTATTCGTTTTAAGTTTAGAGTGGTTTATTTTACACTCTTGACCTTAGATTGTAATTAATATAAATTTAGTATTATTTGTAAAGCACAAACTAATTGTCTTTTTTTGCGACAACAATACGATTTTAAAAATAATATGGAAAATGTAATAAGCCCAAATATAATAAAGAATCAAGAATCTATAAATAAAGATAAAAATGCAGGTAAAAAACTATTTATAGAAACTTATGGTTGTCAGATGAACGTAGCCGACAGCGAACTTGTAGTTTCTATAATGATGGATAATGGTTTTTCTACCACTGATGAAATTAATAACGCAGACTTAATTTTTATTAACACTTGTTCAATTCGAGATAATGCCGAGCAAAGAATAAGGGGAAGACTGCAAGTTTTCAAGAAATTAAAAAGGACAAAGCCCGAATTGCTAATTGGTGTTATTGGCTGTATGGCAGAGCGTTTAAAAGAAAAGCTTGTTGAGGAAGAGCATCTTATAGATTTGGTTATAGGACCAGATGCGTACCGAGATTTACCTAATTTAATTAAAACTGCCGAAAGCGGACAAAAAGCAATAAACGTACTTTTATCACGCGAAGAAACATATGCAGATATTAACCCTGTAAGATACTCGTCTAATGGTGTATCTGCATTTATTTCTATAATGCGTGGTTGCGATAATATGTGTTCGTATTGTGTTGTGCCATTTACTCGTGGGCGAGAACGCAGTAGAGATCCACAATCTATTCTTGCAGAAGCTAAGCAATTAGTTGTTGATGGCTTTAAAGAAGTAACACTTTTAGGACAAAATGTCGATAAATATAATTGGGAAGATAAAAAAGCTGGCAGTACTTTTTCATTTGCCAGTTTATTAGAAGAAGTAGCTAGAATTAATCCAGACTTACGTGTACGTTTTTCTACATCGTATCCGCAAGATATGACCGATGAAGTGCTAAATACAATGGCAAAATATAAAAATATTTGCAAACACATACATCTACCTGCACAATCTGGAAGCACAAGAATACTAGAAAAAATGAAGCGTGGTTACTCGCGCCAATGGTATGATTCCAGAATAAAATCTATTAAAAAAATATTACCAGAATGTGCAATTTCTTCTGATATAATTACAGGATTTTGCACCGAAACCGAAGAAGATCATAAAGAAACTCTCTCGCTTTTAACTGAGGCAGGATACGATATGGTTTTTATGTTTAAATACTCTGAAAGACCAAACACTTACGCCGAGAAAAAATTCGAAGATGATGTACCTGAGGATGTTAAATCTAGCAGATTAACAGAAATTATCAATTTACAAAGTAAAATTTCAGTAGAAGTAAACAAAAAAGATATTGGTAAAACTTTCGAAGTATTAGTAGAAGGAGTATCAAAAAAATCTAAAGATGAACTTTACGGAAGGAGTTCACAAAATAAAGTAATTATTTTCCCTCGAAAAGATTATAAAAAGGGTGATTACGTAAATATAAAAGTAACAAAAGTTACTTCTGCAACATTAATTGGAGAATCTATATAGAATAAATAACAAAAGAAAATTTTATAAATAAAGCCTAGGCAAAATTGCTTATGCTTCCTTTATTAATAAAAATTATATTACCTCAAAAAATATATTATCTTTGTTCACTTCATTAAAAAAGGGATTTATTAATTAAAAAAGAAAATTATGTTTAAAGGACATCCAAAAGGATTAATACCAGCAGCATTAGCTAATATGGGCGAGCGCTTTGGTTTTTACACAATGATGGCAATTTTAGTTCTATTTTTGCAAGCAAAATTTAATTTAGATGGTGCGAATGCTGGTATTATTTACTCAGTATTTTATTTCTCTATCTATATTTTAGCTCTTGTAGGGGGTATTATTGCTGACAAAATAAACAATTTTAAAGGAACCATTTTAGTAGGTTTGATAATGATGGCTGGAGGTTATGTTATTATGGCAATTCCTACACCAACACCAGTATCTAGCGTTCCCTTATATTTAACAATATCCTTAGTTGGATTATTTGTAATTGCTTTTGGTAATGGTTTATTTAAAGGAAACTTACAAGCTCTAGTTGGACAAATGTACGATAATGAGAAGTATGAAAAAATGAGAGATTCTGGTTTTTCATTATTTTACGCTTTCATTAATGTAGGTGCTATTTTTGCTCCAATTGCTGCTATTTACATGAGAGAATGGTGGTTGGGTAAAAATAATGTAACTTATGATGCAAACTTACCTGAGTATTGCCATAGTTTTATTAATGGTAATATTACAGAATCTTCAATGGCCACTTTTCAGCAGTATGCTGATAAGGCAAATGGTGCTCCAGTTGCCGATTTAGCTGAGTTTGCAAATAGATATTTAGATGTATTTAATACAGGATTTCACTATGCATTTGGAACAGCTATTGTAGCAATGGTTATTTCGTTAGTTGTATTTATTAAGAATAAAAAACAATTTCCAAATCCTAAGGGTAGCGAAGAAATGGCTGAAGGTTCTGGATATTCTAAAGAAGAAGTGAAAATGGAAGCTAAAGAAGTTAAGCAGCGTATTTATGCTTTACTTGCAATATTTGGTGTAGTAATTTTCTTTTGGTTTTCGTTCCATCAAAATGGATTAACATTAACTTTATTTGCTAAAGATTATACAGTATTAAAAATAGGAAGCTGGGAGTTTTCTGTAGAAATATTCCAATCTATGAATCCTTTCTTTGTTGTATTTTTAACTCCAATAGTAGTAGGTCTATTTGGATGGCTACGTTCTAAAGGAATGGAACCTTCAACACCTAAAAAGATAGCCATTGGTATGGGTATTGCCTCTTTAGGTTTTGTTGTAATGATGTTAGGTTCATTTGGCTTACCATTATGGGAAACAATTTCGCCATCAGTTGGAGGAACTCCATTAGTTGATGCTGAGAAAGTAGCTCCATATTTATTGCTTGGAACATATTTTATATTAACTGTAGCAGAGCTATTTATTAGCCCAATGGGAATATCGTTTGTAAGTAAAGTTTCTCCTCCTCAATATCAAGGTATGATGCAAGGTGGATGGTTAGGTGCAACAGCTATGGGTAATGGTTTATTATGGATAGGTGCTGTATTATATCAAACAATTCCTGTTTGGATGACTTGGAGTATTTTTGTAATTGCAACTGCAATTTCAATGTTTACAGTTATATTTATGGTAAAATGGTTAGAAAGAGTTTCTAAGTAATTAGAATAATAATATATATGAAACCCTCCTAGATTACTCTAGGAGGGTTTTGTTTTAAATAAGATATGCAAGAAAGATATTTATCATATAGCAAATACATAAAAAAAACATTCGAGCAACGAGTGCAAAAAGTATCTATAGATACAGGATTCTCTTGTCCGAACAGAGACGGAAGCAAAGCTAGGGGAGGTTGTACATATTGTGATAATAAAACATTTAATCCTTTTTATTGTTCGCCAGAAAAGACAATTACACAGCAATTAAACGAAGGAATTGCATTTTTCGAGCCCAAATATAAAACACAAAAATATCTTGCATATTTTCAGGCATATTCTAATACTTACAGTAATTTAGACTTGTTAAAGAAGAAGTATAACGAAGCCTTATCGCATCCTAAAGTAGTAGGAATGGTTGTGTCTACACGTCCAGATTGTGTAAATAAAGAGATTATTGATTTACTTAATTCATACACTAAAGAAAAGTACGTATCGTTAGAATTAGGAATAGAAAGCACATTAGATAAAACCCTAGAAAAGATAAATAGAGCACATTCTTATGCAGAAACAATTGCAGCTTACGAATTAACTAAGGGTACAAATCTACATATAGGTGGACATTTAATTCTAGGCTTACCAAACGAAACTAATGATGATATAATAAATCACGCCAGTGAAATATCGAAACTTAATATTAATTCGCTAAAACTACATCAATTACAGATAATAAAAGGTACAGTAATGGCTGTAGATTATGTAAAGAATCCTAAGGAATATAATTTATTTACATTAGAGAATTATATAGAAACTGTAGTTAAATTTATTGAACATTTGCGACCAGATATTATTTTGGAGCGATTTTCGAGCGAATCGCCAAGAGATATGCTTATTGCACCATTTTGGGGTGGTGTAAAAAATTTCGAAATTGTAGATAAAATAAAAAAACGCCTTAATGAACTGGATACTTTTCAAGGAAGACTGTGGGCTGATAACTAAATATAATTAGCAAACCAATAAGCAACATAGCCAACATATTCCTTAATTAGAATTTTCCATTGCGTAAGCATATCAACCTCAGGAATAAAATAATAATCGAAAGCCCATTTATTTGGTCCAGAATATCTGTCGGTTGCATAGGCTGTAGTTTCTATACCTACCTTAGAATAGCATTTTTGTGCTCTACGCAAATGAAACGAAGAAGAAATTAATAAGAAAGAAGAATCGTTTATTTTATCACCTAACGTTTCTTTAGTATAAACTGCATTTTCGTATGTATTTCTTGATTTATATTCAATAAGAATATCTCTTTCTGGGATTCCTATTCTTAGCAAATAGTTTTTTAGATAATGAGATTCTATCATCTCTTTTTCAATAATAGATCCTGAGCCCCCTGAAATAAATATTTTTTTTATGTGCTTTGTTTTATAAAGCTCAATAGTTTGCATAAGTCTATCAACGCTTCTTCGAAAACCAATTCTTTCGGTCTTGGCATCGTAAGTCATCATACCTCCTAATAGAATGCCATAATCGTAATTACCTACATCTTCGAGTTTAGTTGCTTCAACCTCCCATTCTCGCATAAATGTATTCATTATAAACGAGTTAGTAAAAAAGAATAAAAGTAATATAGATATTGTTAAGTATCTTCTCTTTCTTTTAGGGCTTTTGCTAAATAACGATAAAAATAATAAACTAATCACCCATACTATTGGGGAAATTAAAAAGAACAGAAATTTAGAAATAATAAAAAACATATAAAATAAATTAGTTATTAAAAAAGTTGGAAATCATTTTATCGTCTATAGCTCTGTAGCCTACGTGATTTATTATTTCTTCGTTTTCTATAAACATTATAGAAGGTAAACTACTCCCACTGTAAGAAAAGAAAACTTCTGTTGGAATAACTTTATACGGAAATTTTATAGACTTACTCTCGTCCCAAAATTGTTGCATATTAATTTCGTTACCATAAAAAACATAATAAATTGGATAGTCTTTATTTTCTTTCTTTATGCTAATAGATATTTTTTGGGCTGCCATTTTACAAAATTTACATCCTGTACTAAAGAAGCAGACAATAGCTTTGCCCTCTTTAAGTGATAATTGCTCATTATTATGATAAAAATTACCAATAACATCGCTATCAATTTTTCTGTTGGTAATTTTATTTTTGTATTCTGTGTTTATAAAACCATCTGGTGGAGATAATACAAATGGTAATGCCAAAGTAATTATAATGCTAAATAATAGTATTATTTTATTATATTTAAGTTTAAACGGCTTATTAATTATCAATAAATAAATTGATATTCCAATAAATAATACATTTTTAAAAATAGATTCTAGAGGAGTAAGCTCAAATTTATCTCCAAAACACATACAATCTGTAATTTCTTGGGCA
This sequence comes from Bacteroidales bacterium, assembly GCA_030627705.1. GTDB lineage: Bacteria > Bacteroidota > Bacteroidia > Bacteroidales > JAFGXI01 > DAOVTE01. The sequence continues at coordinate 16,208 of DAOVTE010000005.1, read as the reverse complement.
AAAAACATTATGTATAGCAAATACATTGTAAAAGCTACAAACAACAATATTGTGAGTTGTAATATCCGTTTTGTATAAATATTAATTAGCAATAATACACCAATAAATAACTCAATAGCTACTAAAAGTCTAACTATTATTGTAGAATTAAACCAATCGAAAATACCATGGCTAAAGACAAATAGCTCGAATGGTTCTGCTGGATATAGCTTTGAATAAGCAGAATATAAAAAGACTACAGATATAAAAACTCGTAGAATATGGTATATTATATTTTTTATCATATTACAAAAATAAAAAAAGGCATATAATAATATATGCCTTTTAAGAAAAAATAATTTTATTAATTATTTTAATTCACATTCTGTTCCAGATGTTATACCTAGAACTGTTGAGCTAGTACTAGTACCACTACACCAATTTTCTGCGTCAGAACTTTTACTAAACTCTGCAGTCATTTCTGTAGTACCAATTTCAACTCCGTCAAGAGTACTTACGCACTCGCAAGTGTAATCTTTTGCACATGAGCTAAAAGAAATAGCTAAACCTACTACTGCAACTGCGATAAATAATTTTTTCATTTTTATAATTTTTAAAAGATTAATAATTATTCGCAAAGTAACAAATTATATTATAATAAAAAATGCTCCAAAACACTTTTTGTTATATATGTAAAGTTTACCTCTTCAATTCCTCATCCAAGAACCCAAAAAATTCTCGTTGCCATAGAATACTATTTTGTGGTTTTACAACAAAATGAGTTTCGTTAGGAAAGTACAATAATTTACTTTTTATGCCCAATAATTTTGCAGAATTAAATGCTTCTAAACTCTGTGTATAAGGAATTCTAAAATCATAACCTCCTGTAATTATTAAAATAGGGGTATCCCATTTCTTAATAAAATGGTGTGGGGAATTTGCATAAGAATTTTGTGCAATTTCATTTTCTTTATCCCAGGGTGCTCCACCTAAATCGTGATGTGTAAAAAATGTTTCTTCGGTTTGTGCGTACATACTTTCGAAATTATAAATTCCACAGTGTGAAATAAATGCTTTAAACCTGCCCTCGTGATGCCCTGCTAACCAAAATACTGAAAAGCCGCCATAACTTGCGCCAATTGCACCTAAGTTATTTTCATCTATAAATGGTTCTTGTTTAAGAGAATCTATTGCAGAGAAGTAATCTTTCATATTTTGTCCGCCGTAATCGCCAGAAATTTGCGCATTCCATTCTTGTCCGAAAGTTGGTAATCCCCTACGGTTAGGTGCTACAATAATATAATCGTGCGCTGCCATCATTTGAAAGTTCCATCGGTACGACCAAAACTGACTAACTGCAGATTGTGGTCCTCCTTGACAATAAAGTAAAGCTGGATATTTTTTGTTTTTATCGAAATTTGGTGGATAAATAACCCAAACTAACATATCTTTTCCGTCGGTTGTTTTTACCCAACGTTCTTCGAAATTTGCCATTTCGGCTTTATCATAAATGTTTTTATTTGTAAAAGTTAACTGTGTTTCGCTACCATCAGAATTAATTTTAAAAATCTCTGTTGCCATTTTCATCGACATTTTTGTGCCAATAATTGTTTTACCAACTTTTTGCAACGAATTATAATTATGATACCCTTTTGTAACCTGCACAAAGGTTTTGGAGCTTGTATTTACTTTATAAATTTGATATGTAGCATTAATTCCACTAATAAAATGTATAGTTTCGTTATCGTCGTTCCAAACTAAGCTTGAAGCATTTTGGTCGAAGTTTTTTGTAATATATTCTTTTTTGCTTGTAGATAAATCCATTACAAAAAGCCTGTCTTTATCCGACTCATATCCTGGAGTTTTCATACTTTGCCAAGCAATTTTTTTGCTGTTTGGCGAGAATCTTGGATATTTATCGTAGCCCATCATCCCTTTAGTAATATTCTTTGTTTCTTCTGTTTCTATATCATATAAATAGATATCAGAATTTGTGCTAATTGCATATTCTTTGCCTGTGAGTTTTTTGCAAGTATATGCAATATATTTTTCGTCTGGGCTCCAAGTAATTTCGGCATTATCAAAATATGCAGATAAAGGGGCATCCCACCTTTCGCCTTGCATAATATCTTTTCCGTTATTTATTTTATCGTCTTCTAATTTTGATAAAAATATATGACTGTAATTTTCGTCTGTCCAATTGTTCCAATGTCTGTACATTAAATCGTCTATAATTTTAACATCAGCCATAGGCAAATCGCTATGAATTTCGTTTACAGTTTTATCAACTTTTACATCTTGAGCATAATACACATAATTGTTTTTTGGCGATAACTCGAAACTATTAATATCTCCATCTACAAATGAAATTTGCTTTTTGGAGGAACCATCTGCGTTCATATTCCAAACCTGCATAGATTCGTTTTCTGATGAAAGAAAATAAATTTTGCTGCCACCATTATTCCATCGTTGATTTAATTCTGGTCCAACAAAATCAGTTAATTGAGTAGGTTCTCCACCATCAATATTTACCGAAAAAATATCAATGTAACCTTTGTTTGTAAAACTATTATATCGCTGAATATTATAAATAATCGTTTTCTCGTCTGGCGATAACTGTGCATCGAAAACTCTACCAAATTTCCACAATAACTCTGGGGTCATTCTATTTTCAGTAATTTCTACTTTAGATAAAGAGTCTACTAATGAGATCTTTCCTTTATTATCGTCTGATAAATTATTGTTCTTTATCTCTACTCTTTTGCAAGATGTAATTATTACAATTGCGACTAATATTAATGATATTTTTTTCATAATTTGTTGTTTTTTAAAGCTTCATACCAACCTTCTCTAACTTGAAAGGCAGTTTAGCTTGTGCTTCTTTATTTTTTTACAATAATAAACAGACTACTACTGAGAACTATTTACTTTCTTTTACTTTTAAGTTTACAAACTTTCAACTAATTTTATTTTCTATCAATTCTGTTAAGTCCCATTATTGCTAATTCATGGTTTTGATCTAATTTAATGGCAGTAGTATAATCTAACCTAGCATTTTTATTGTCGTTTAATTTTTCGTATGCGTATCCTCTATTGTGATATGCATTTGAATTACGAAAATCCTTTTCGATTACTATTGAAAAATATTCTACAGCTTTTTCTTGCTTATTTAAATATTCTAAATATATATAACCTATATTATAATATGCATTTACAAAATCATTATCTAAATTTTCTATGATATAATTGTATTCTTGAATGGCTCTTTCGTGCAAATTATGCTCTTGCAAAAAGTATCCTAAATTATAGTATGGTTCTGGATTTTTAGGTTGAACTTTTTTAGCATTTTCATAATAAGCTATTGCTAAACTATCGCCTTTAGAAGCATATAAAATACCCAAAATATTATACGGTTCATAAAAATCAGGGTTTTTCTCTATAGCAATCTGCATTTGATTTATTATTAAATTTGTATCTCCAATTTCTTTTGCAATTAGTCCTTTAATAAAATATGCCTCAGCAATATTAGGATCAATATCTATAAGTGTAGAAAGAATATTTTTTGATTCTTTATAGTCTTTTACATAAAAGTAAAGTTTGCCCAGATTTAGCAGAGCAGTTTTGCTTTCTGGATTAATACTTAGGCATTTACGTAATTGTTCTTTTGATTTATTTGGCTTTCCTTTTATTAAATAAAGGTCAGATAAGCCAATATATAGATCTTCGTTTACAGAGTCTAACGATGTTGCTACTTCCATGTCAATAATAGCATTGTCTATATCGTTTATTTTAACATATTCTTTTGACCTTTGCTCGAACAAACTAGAGTTAGTAGGGGTTTCTCTAATCTGCAAGCTTATTTGTTCTACAGGAGATTTGGTGCTCGTTGTATCTATATTAATTTCTTGATTTTCTATATTCTCGGTACAAGATGCAAGAAATATTAATGCTATTATTGTGTAAAATACTTTCATTAAGTTTGGTTTAAAGATTGAAAAGTTGAAAAGTTGAAAAGTTCTTTCCCAAGATGGCAAACGAACTTTAAAACCTTTCAACCTTAAAACTAATCAGCTATTTGTTACTCTTCTGTCATTGCGGTTCTTATTTTGGCTTCTAATTCGTCGAATAATTCTGGATTATCAAGAATAAGTTGCTTAACTGCATCTCTACCTTGACCTAGTTTTGTTTCGCCATAAGAAAACCACGAGCCCGATTTTTTAATTATTTCGAACTCGACACCTAGGTCTATTATTTCGCCAACTTTAGAAACTCCTAAGCCATACATAATATCGAATTCTGCTTTTTTGAAAGGTGGCGCAAGTTTATTTTTCACAACTTTTACTCTAGTTTTATTTCCAACAATATTATCACCTTCTTTAATTTGTCCAATTCGTCTAATATCTAATCTTACCGAAGCATAGAATTTAAGAGCATTACCGCCTGTTGTTGTTTCTGGATTACCAAACATTACACCAATTTTCTCGCGCAATTGATTTATAAAGACACAAGTAGTTCCTGTTTTATTAATATTTGCTGTTAATTTTCGAAGCGCTTGCGACATTAATCTAGCTTGCAGACCCATTCTAGAATCTCCCATATCACCTTCTATTTCGGCTTTTGGAGTAAGTGCTGCTACAGAATCTATTACTACAATATCAATTGCGCCAGAGCGAATTAATTGGTCTGCAATTTCTAATGCTTGCTCGCCATTATCTGGCTGCGATATTAATAAATTATCAATATCAACACCTAGCTTTTCTGCATAAAATCTATCGAAAGCGTGTTCTGCATCGATAAAAGCAGCTATTCCGCCTAGTTTCTGACTTTCTGCAATTGCATGTATTGCTAAGGTTGTTTTTCCTGATGATTCTGGTCCATATATTTCTACAACTCTACCCCTTGGTAAGCCCCCTATTCCCAGAGCAGCATCGAGCATGATAGAACCTGTTGGTATAACAGGAATATCTTCAATTGCAGAATCTCCCATTTTCATTACAGTTCCTTTTCCATAGTCTTTATCTATTTTATCTAAAGCTAATTGTAATGCTTTAAGCTTTTCTTTATTTACGTCTTGTTTATCTTTTGCCATAATTTAATTATTAAATATCTAATTCTTTAAAAATTTGTTCGCTATGTTCCTTTGTTTTTACTTTTTTAAATACTGTTTCTATAATCCCTTTTTCGTCAATAATAAATGTTGTTCTAATTACCCCCATATATACTCGACCGTATAATTTTTTTTCGCCCCAAACACCATATGCTTCCATTATTTTTTTTTCGGTATCTGCAATTAAATTAAATGGTAGTTCGTGCTTTTCTTTAAATTTTAGATGTGTTTTGTCAGAATCTGGACTAACACCAATTACTTCGAAACCTTTTTCAATAAAATCGTTATAATTATCTCTTAAGTTGCAAGCCTCAGCGTTACAGCCTGGTGTATTATCTTTAGGGTAAAAATATAATACTACTTTTTTGCCTAAATAATCTGATAACTTTATTGTTTGTTTATCTTGATCTATTCCTTCAAAATCGGGTGCTTTAGTATTGGTTTCTAATATCATTTTATTAATTTATTGTTCATTTTATCACAAATATATTTTAAATATAGCAAAGTTTGTGATAAATAAAAAAAGGTTTTTAACAAAAAGAAGAAAAGCAGAAATAAGTATTTATTATTATAATGAAATCTTAGTTTAACTGGTTAATTTAAAAAGTGTACGCTTTACAAATTATCGTTATTCTTTCTTATCACATCAATTACTTCTACATCGTAAATTATTGTAGAAAGTGGAGTTATGCATTTTTCGTCGCCAATTAAACCATGTGCTAAAAACGGAGCCATAATAAATCTTGCTTTACTGCCTTTCTGTAACAAAAGTATTCCTTTTTCTAGTCCTTTTTCTACTCTTCCTGTACCTACTCTAAAAGATTTTGTGCCAAGTTCATCGGAATTATAGCAAGTTTTGCCAGATAGCAAATCAACTTTATAGTTAAATTCGACAATATCTCCATCTTTTATTGTATCGCCACTACCTGCTTTGTATATTTCGTAGAACAAGCCTGCTTTAGTTAATGTCATATCCCATTTCCTGCGAATATAATAACCTTTTATTCTAGCTATATCTTTATCTACAAGTTGCTTATTTACCTTAATAAGAGGCTCTTTATACTCTTTTATTTGTTTTTCGGTTGGTTTGGTTCTTTCATTCTTGCAGGAATAAACTAACAATATTGCAAAAAATAATATGAATATTGATTTTACCATTTTTTCTTATTTCTTAAGCAAACATTTATTTTCTGCAATTATTTCTTCGAATTTGGCAATACTCTCGTCAAGTGTGCCGAAGTATTTTCCGCCTGCTGCATTTAAGTGCCCACCACCATTGTAGTGTCTTTTTGCAATGCTATTTGCAGGGTAATTTCCTTCCGATCGGAATGATACTTTTGTAAAACCACTTTTTTCGACAAAAATTCCTGTAAATACAATTCCTTTAATTGATAATGGAAGGTTTACAAACCCCTCTATATCGCCAGGTTGATATTCGAATTGTGTTAATTCTTCTTTAGTAATGCTAATATATGCTGCTCCAAATTCAGGAAAAACTTTCATTTTATTGTTTAAACAATACCCCATAAACTTCATTCTATTAGATGAAAAATTATTATATACAGAGTCTATAATTCTATTTTTTTCAGCTCCAATGTCAAGCAATTTTGAAACAATATTAAATGTTTGCGGATTAGATGAGTTATAGTTTAAAATTCCTGTATCGGTAAAAATTCCTGTTAATATGCAATTTGCAATATCTTTATCGATAATATCTATTTTACCTATAGATTCTATAAATTCGAAAATTAGCTCTGATGTAGAGCTAGAATTGGTATCTGATATTAGTATGTCTGTAAACTTTTTGGCATCGGGGTGATGATCTATTAATATTGTGTTTGCTTTAATATCGGTAAATTCTTTAGCCATTTTTTCTATTCTATTAATTGCATTAAAATCTACATAGAATATTAAATCTGCTAACTTAATTGCTTTTACAGCTTTGTTCTTATTTCTATTATATAGTATTACATTATTAGCTTCTGGCATCCATTTAAGGGATTCTGGGAAATCAGAAGGTGCTATTACTTCTGAATTTTTGCCAATCATATTAAATAATAATTTTAAAGCAAGTGCAGAACCAACAGCATCTCCATCTGGATTATTATGAGGAATAATAATAATGTTTTTTGCATTTAGTATAAATTCTAATGCTTGTTTACCAATGTTTTTATCAATTCTATTCACTTGTTTTTTTTAAATTCAAATATAAAACAAATTTTTAGTCAATTTATAATAAAATGAATTTAAGAATACCTAAAGAATTATTTAGTGGTGTAATAATAAAAGAATTTGTGGATTTTGCTTTTATTGTTCTTTTTACTAATTGTAGTAATATTAACTGGTCTTTTCTTTATATCGATACATGGTAAATACTACAAACTTAAAAAGTTACACGCAAATATAGCATGTAACTTTTTAAAGAATTATAATTAAAATCATTATTTCACAATTAAACTAATATCGCCATACTTAACGTTAAATGTAAATTTATTATTTGTTGTCTCGCTATTGTAATATCCTGTGGTAATTAACGAGGAATTATCACTGTCTTTAGTGTCTATTGTTGATATTTTATCAAAGCTAAGATCTCCATATTTTGCTGTTCCGTTTATTGTAAATTCCGAGTCTTTATCTATTGCTAATTTTACATCTGTATATTCTACAATTAGTCTAACTTTTTTTAATCTACTAGAAATTTTTTCTATATTCATTGAACTGTATTTTGTGTCAATTACTAATTGGCTTCCTAGCTCTTTAATGTTCACATCGGTATAGCTTCCTGTGAGAACAAAATGATTTGTATTATTTATTTTAAACTCGTCGTATTTAGATTCTGTTACTATGGCAATATTATTTCCTATTATATAATCGCTGTATTTGCTTAGCATTATTAACGCTGTGCTATTTTCAATATTTATATCGGAATATTTTGATATTATTGTACACCAAGAAACTTTCTTAATATTTACATTTCCGTATTTAATATTTATTTTACTGTACGGTTTTGTATCTGGGAAAACTAAATTCTCAGCTTTTAAATCTCCATATTTAATTGTAAAATTACTACGACTTTGCAGCTCACTAACGTAAGTGTTACCATATTTATTACTTAATTCAACTTGAAGGTATACGGGCAAATATATATCATAATCTATTTGATAAGAACCTCCATCACCTTGGTATACAGTAAAAAACTTAGAGCTTTCTTCTATTTCAGTGATAGCTGATATTAAATTTTCTTCTTCTGAGAAATTTATTTTAATTGTCTCGAAAATTAAATCTGCCTTTTCTTGATTTTTAACATTTACAGTAATTTTAACATCAACTTGAACTTGATTTTTTGTCCAGTTTTTTATGTTTATATCTCCGTATTTATTAACTAAATTGAACTTTGTTTCTTGGCTTACATTGAATAAGTGATTGTAGTCTTTTGTAAACTCAAGTTCTTCTGTTTTTGCGTATAACGATACTGTAATAAGCATCATTATTACAATGTAAATTAGTTTTTTCATTTTGCTTGTTATTTAATGTGTTGTTGATTATTTTCTATTGTGTTATTTTATTAATAACTTTCACTTTTAATTTATAGTTCTGAACTATTGAGTTAATTACTTGTTCGTTATCAGGATTCTCACAAACATCATCTACATTTTCATCAAACTGATCTTGAATCTTATATATTTCATTTTTTATTAACTCTAACTCGCCTGTTTTAATTTCTCTCTTTTGTAATTCAGCAATCTGCTCGTTTATCATTAAGTTATAGTAATCTTGAGTTTCTTGATAGCTTGCAATATTATTGCAACTTGCTTTTGCTGAGTTAATTGTTACAGCGAAATAAGTCGTTGATATAATTAATATGAAAATTGATGCGTATCTCAAAAAAGAATTAATATTAAACTTTTTACGTTTTTTGTTTTCTGCATTTAATTTGTTTAATTTTTCTTGCATTTTCGCAAAATGATCTTCAGAAGGCTCACTTCTATTAAACTCATAAGTATTATTTCTTATTATTTCTTCAATCTTATTCATCTTCGTGTATTATTTGTAAAAGTTTCTTTTTTGCTCTAGAGTATTGTGACCTTGCATTTGTGTAAGATAAATCTAGAACATCTGCTATTTCTTCATGATCGTAACCTTCTAGTAAATAAAGCGACACTATTATCTTTTGTTTCTCATCTAATTTATTTATTGATTTATATATAATTTCAATGTCAGTTTTATTATATTCTCTTTCTTTTGTTTCCTCTACTATACTGCTGTGAAAATCTTTAATTTCTACAAATTCTGTTTTACTTCTCTTTAAATAATCTAGCGATTTGTTTATCACTATTCTTTTTAACCAAGCTCCAAAACTAACATCTCCAACATAAGAATCTATTTTCTTAAAAGCCGACAAAAATGATTCTTGCATAATGTCCTCGGCTTGCATTTCATCATTTACCATACGCAAAGCTGTGTTATACATTGCGCTGTAGTATAATTTATAGATTTCGAATTGAGATTTACTATTTCCCGTTCTACATTTATCTATTAATTCTTGATGTATGTTCTTGTATTTCGCTTTCAATTATTATTATTATCTGTTTTAAAGACGAATTTAAATATTTTATGTGGCAAATTTATAGTCTTTAAAAATTTAATACATATATATCAATAAAAAACGCTCAGTAACATATGCTACTGAGCGTCTTTTTAATAGTTTATTATATTTTATAAATCGTTAACCATACCAACAGCGCTATCCCACGTATATGCAATGTTTAAAACACTATCTAATTGCGAAACAGTTATTAATCTTTCTACTGCTGGTTGCAAACCTGTTAATACAAATTTTCCATTTGCATTTTTTGCAAGTCTATTTGCAACAAGTATGGTACTTAGTCCAGATGAGTCGCAGTATCTACAATCATTAATATCTAGAATTATGTTTTTTTCGCCATTTCCTACGATTAGCACTAATTCTGATTTTAATGTTGGAGCAATATTAGTATCTAATTTTTCTACTAATACTTTTACTACAGTATAATTATCCTCTTTTTTTAAACTAAATTCCATAATATCTAAAATATAAATTTACAAGGTACTATTTTTTCTTTTCAGAACTAATCATCTCTTCTTTTAAAGCTGCTAATGCAGATACATCACCAAGAGTAGTTTTTTCTACTTTAGTTTGTGACGCTTTAGAACTTCTCTTAGATGATTTAGGTTTTTTACCATCTGTAGCTTCTCTTTGAATATCTTCAAAAATTCTACTGTGAGATAAAATTATTTTCTTACCCTCTTTAGAGAAATCTATTACTTTAAAGTCTAGTTTGTCCTCAACGTTTACTTTAGATTTGTCTTCTCTAACTAAATGTTTAGGAGTTACAAAACCTTCTACACCATAAGGAAGAGCAATAACAGAACCTTTTTCAGTTTGCTTAATAACAGTTCCTTCGTGTATAGCTCCAATAGAGAAAATGTCCTCAAATACATCCCAAGGATTTTCTTCTAATTGTTTATGGCCTAGACTTAATCTTCTATTTTCTACATCAATCTCTAAAACTACAACTTCTAAGTCTTCAGCAATTTTTGTAAACTCAGCTGGGTGTTTAATTTTCTTAGTCCAAGATAAATCTGATATATGAACTAATCCATCAACTCCTTCTTCCATTTCAACAAAAACTCCAAAGTTTGTGAAGTTTCTAACAATTGCTTTATGTTTAGAACCTACTGCATATTTAGTTGCAACCTCATTCCAAGGATCTGGTTTAAGTTGTTTAATACCTAGAGACATTTTTCTTTCTTCTCTATCTAGTGTTAATACTTGTGCATCAACAGGATCTCCAACTTTTAAGAATTCTTGTGCGCTACGTAAATGTTGCGACCAAGACATTTCAGAAACGTGGATTAAACCTTCTACGCCAGCAGCTATTTCTACAAATGCTCCATAATCTGCTAAAACAACAACTTTACCTGTAACGTTATCTCCAACGTTAAGTTTTTCGTCTAATGAATCCCATGGGTGAGGAGTTAATTGTTTAAGACCTAAAGCAATACGTTTTTTCTGATCATCAAAATCAAGAATAACTACATTAATTTTTGTATCTAGTTCAACTATTTCGTCTGGGTGATTTATTCTACCCCAAGATAAGTCTGTGATGTGAATTAATCCGTCAACTCCACCAAGATCGATAAATACACCGTAAGATGTGATGTTTTTAACTGTACCTTCTAGTACTTGACCTTTTTCTAATTTAGAAATAATTTCTGCTTTTTGTTGTTCTAATTCTGCTTCGATAAGAGCTTTATGAGAAACAACAACGTTTTTGTATTCGTGGTTAATTTTAACTACTTTGAATTCCATAGTTTTACCAACGTATATATCGTAATCACGAATAGGCTTAACGTCTATTTGCGAACCTGGCAAGAATGATTCTATTCCAAATACATCTACAATCATACCGCCTTTAGTACGACATTTTATATATCCTTTTATTACTTCTTCTGTATCAAGAGCTGTGTTTACTCTATCCCAAGAGCGTAACGATCTTGCTTTTTTATGAGATAATAAAAGTTGTCCGTTTGCATCTTCTTTAGTTTCAACAAGTACTTCTACTTTGTCTCCAACTTTTAAATCTGGATTGTATCTAAATTCGCCTGCGCCAATAATACCTTCCGATTTGTAGCCAATATTGATTACAACTTCTCTTTTTGTTAATTGAACGATTGTACCATCAATAACTTCGTTATCGTCAATAGTAGAAAGAGTTCCGTCATAAACCGACATCATTTCTTCTTTTTCTTCTTTTGAATAATCGCTAACTTCTTTTTGAGAATACGCACTCCAGTCAAAATCTTCTGGGCTTACGTTTTGGTTAATAATTTCTCTTTTTGGTTGTGTTTGTTCAGTGCTTTCGGTTACTTCCTCTTTTACTGCACCTTCTTTTTCTGTAGTCATTAAATTTTAAATAATGGTTAAACAATAATGCTAAATAAATTATTTTTTTTGGAAAACTCCATAAAATAACAATCTAATAAGCACATTTAATTAGTCTCGAGCCGCAAAATTACTACTTATTATATTATAAATGAAATAGTTTTGTTGTTTTTTTAGAGCATTTCTTAGTTTTTTTGAGGAATTCTGTCCTAAACAAATGCATAATCAAAGAAAAATTAAACGAAACAATGGAAAAAGAAAACCTCCAAAAATAATATTTTGGAGGTTCAATATTTAAAAGTTTTTTTATTAATCTGTCAATCTATTTTATGACAACATATAATGTTATTTATTTAACAGCACCAAAATTAATACTAGCACCAATTGCAACAATCCAAATAGGTTTATCATATGTTTCTTTTACAGGAACCATTGTCCCAGATCCTGCCAAATCATTTTCAAAATTCTTTTCGCCAACTGTGTAGGTAGTGTATGAACCTGCAAGATTAATATTAATCTTCTCATTTATTTTATACTCTATTCCTCCACCAAACGTATTACTTGGCAAACTGTGACTTAGATCAGACTGATAAGCCTCAGTAACACCTGAATTAGTAGTTAGCCAACCCGCACTAGCAGCTAGTTTTTCTGAAAGACTATATTCTAATCCTAAAGCAAACTCCCAAGAATTACCATCAAGCAAGTCTTCTTCTCCAGCCCAATCAGCACTTTTATCAAGATATGTATGGTAACCTGTAGATATTAATAATTTATCCATAGGTTTATAAGTTGCCCCGACTACAATTTGAGCAGGCAAATCTTTTCTATATGTAGTAGCATCAGGGAACATTGTTTCTGGTGTACCATCAGGGAAAAATCCTGTTGTGAAATCTTTTTCGGTGTTATAAGTAAAGTCTAATTTTGTATTATGCTCATATTTAAATGAGAAATTGAATTGATCATTAGGCTTAATGTTTACACTTATAATAGGTGTAACTCCAGATGCTGTTGCTTCACTTACAGCTTCTTGGTTTTGCAGAATACTAGCAGTCCCTGTATATTTTGCTGCTGCACCATAATAAGCAGCCTGGGATTCCTCAATCGTTAAGCCAGAAGGGTCTACTCCTAAACCTGTAAGTCCACCCACAATAGCATCATGCGTTGCTTGATCAATATAACCAGCACCCAACGCCTGTTCAGGGGTTAAGCCACCTGCTCCACCGTCTACCAATGGCTGTAAACCATCACCACCTCCAGTAGCTTGTGTTGCAATTCCTGTCATAATAAGGTGTGCTGGCGTCCAAGTACCACCCATATTAAGTTCAATATCATTCAAGTATCCATCATAAGTGTCTTTTGCTTGAACAAATCTAGCACCTAATGCTATTGAAACCATATCATTAACTTGATAAGATATGTTAGCTTGATATCCAAACCAAGCAGAAGACCCTTCAAAATAAACATCCATTTTGTAACCTTGAGCTCCTTGCGATGCAAGCGCTGGAACTAAATCAGATACGCCATACTCAAAAGATGGTAATCCATCGTCATAAGTACCACCACCACCACCACCAATGGGATTAAAACCAGCAGAAAAAACAAACTTATCCATTTTATAAGCAGCATACACTCCTGGGAAAAATGGGGCTGAAACGTTTCCAATATATTCTCCATTATTCAAATATGTATAATCACTTGTAATTGTTCTAGTTTGTCCTAAAGTTTGATTACTTAACGATAGGTAAAAGCCATTGTTTGGCAGTAATGTTAAACCTGCAGGATTAAAATAAACCGCTTCAATTCCTAGCGTTGCATCAAGGGCTTGCATTCTTGTAAACACTACACTCTGGTTAGTATTAGTTAATATACCACCAGCAAATAAAGAACTACCTATCAGGGTTGTTGCAATAATCATGTATAACTTCTTCATGTTATAAAATTTTGGTTAATAATTAATTATCTATAACAAAGATATAATAATTTACATAAGTTTATACGTAATGCTATAATATCTTTTAGCGAAATTGAAAATCATTAAAACGGCTATTTATCTTAACACATAGTTTATATTTCATTATTTTTGCGCAATAATTTTACCAAATCACATTTACCAGACCTATTATGACTTACTAGGTGTAATTGTATAGAAACATGATATTCGAAGGGAAACCAGGTAGTACAAATATAAAAAACTAGATGCACGCCTTTGAGGGTAAGATGTAAAACGAACATTCTTGTTAGTATTTCTATGGCGAACAGGAATGTTCGCGTTACCGTGTGGTTTGTGCAAAGCAACAACCCTGATATCTAAGAACCCACACGAAAGGATTGTGCGGAAACGGTGAGTATGATGTAAAAAAATGAGTTTATTAATATTAACGGTTATCTGAAATAAATATTTCGTAATTCTCTTTATTGATAACCTTAAATTCGTAATCAAAATAAGCTTTTTTAAAAGCTATTGGTGTTTTTATATTTTTATTTGGGTTCCACTTAAATTCATAAGCAAAAAGCTTCCCTTCACGTTCTTCGATATAATCAATTTCTTGCCCCGAATGGGTTCTCCAAAAATATTTATTGCTATAAATATGATTGTACTCACAGTATTTAATACGCTCAGAAATTAAATAATTCTCCCATAAAGCTCCAATATCATTTCGTAAATTTATAGGGTTATAGTTTGCTATTAATGCATTTCGAACACCGTTATCGTAGAAATAGATCTTATGTGACTTTTTTAACTCATTTCTTAAATTCCTGCTAAAAGAACTAAGCCTAAATATTACAAAAGATTGTTCTAACAAATTTATATATGACTCTACCGTTTCGCTATTTAAACCCACTATTTGACCCAATTCGTGGTAAGATACTTGATTTCCAACCTGAAAGGAAATAGCTTGCAATAATTTTATTAATTTATCGGATTTCTTAATTCTATTCCATTCTAAAATATCTTTATAAAGATAACTGTTTGTTAATTGTTGTAGTATCTCTTTTTCGTTGCCTGTATTATTAATAACATCTGGATAAGATCCATAAATTAATCTATGGTTTAACATTTTTAATTCATCAAGAAGATTACTGTTGTTAACTAATTCGTCAAATGACAAAGGAAGCATTTGATACTCATACTTGCGACCAGTAAGCGATTCGTTTATACTGTTTGACAGTTCAAATGAAGAAGAGCCTGTAGCTATTAACTGAACATCTTGAAGCTCGTCGGTAATTAGTTTTAATTTAACACCTATATCTTTAATTCTTTGTGCTTCGTCTATTATAACAATACTATAAGTTCCTAGCAAAGCTTTTAACCTTGCAGCAGATGGTTGAGCCATTAGCTCTCTATCTTCAATATTATCGGCATTTATCCAAAAAACATTTTTATTTTGTTTTGCCAGTTGTTTTAAAATAGTTGTTTTGCCAACTTGTCGTGGCCCAAGAAGAATAATTGCTTTGTTTTTAAAAAGTTTTTGACTAATATTATTTAATAGTATTCGATTTATCATAATACAAATATATAAATATTTCGATTGTAATCGTAAAATTTGTGCAAATATTTCGGTTACAATCGTAAAATTTGTGCAAATATTTCGGTTATGAAGATTCCGGTTCGTTCTTCGTCTCCGCTTCAACTCTTTTTATGGCAGGCTGATTAAGGTTAAATGAACTTCTGCTGCCTCATTTATAAAAAGAACAAAACCTATGTAGTTCGACCCCAAAAGGGGTCGCAGAAAACTTTTTAAAAGGTTATTTTTATAAACGTGTAATCCTTACAGGATTTATTGTTCTCTAGTATGAAGGAAACCAGGTAATACAAATATTAAAAACTGAATGCACGCCTTTGTAGGTAAGTTGTAAAACGAACATTCTTGTTAGTATTTCTATGGTGAACAGGAATGTTCGCGTTACAAGGGAAAAACCTCAGTCCTGTTACTGCACGAATCTAGTGGTTTGTACAAAGCAACAACCCTGTCAGGGTTTTATCACAAGTTAGTAGCAATAAATATCTAAGAACCCACACGAAAGGATTCTTGCGGTAGCGATGAGTATGATGTAAAAAAAACAATGTCATGTCGAGCTTGTCGAGGCATCTCATGCTACAAAGCTCTATTTAACAGATTTCTCCGCTGCGGTCGAAAAGACAAATAAATCAAAAAAAAGCTATTTTTAGGACAAGCTGTCGTAACATTGTAAAAT
>DAOVTE010000058.1 GCA_030627705.1 Bacteroidales bacterium | reverse complement strand
TCTAATATTACTATTTATAATGTAATAGGTGAAGTTGTTTATACAGAGGTAAATTCATCTACTTAAATAAGAATTTATATGTTAAGTATGACAAAAGTAGCTTATCTTGTAAAGATTACAAATGATAATGCAACAACAATTAAAAAAGTTATTTTAAAATAATAATAATTTCTTATTATTAAAAAGGCAGTTTAAGCTGCCTTTTTTTATACAATAATTTGTACATTTCCTATAAAAATAAATTCTTTCTTAAATATTTTATTTATTTTTGAAAACAATATGGCTCAAAATTTGATTTAGTCTTCAAAACATTTAAAAATACTATTATGAAAAAAATATTAATTGTTGCAACTATATTTTTTAATATAAATTTATTATTTGCACAAAGTTCTATCCCTTCTGTTGATGTTAAAGATATTAATGGTAACATTTTTAATACTTCACAAATTTCTAACGATGGAAAACCAATAATTATTGATTTTTGGTCTACCTCTTGTAAACCTTGTATAAAAGAATTAATTGCTATAGACGAAAACTACGAAGATTGGAAAGAAGAAACAGGAGTAAAAGTATATGCAGTATCTATAGATAATACTAGAAGTGTGAATAGAGTAGCACCATTAGTAAACGGAAAAGGTTGGGAATTTGAAATACTATTAGATGTAAATAGTGATTTTAAAAGAGCAATGAATGTTGTTAATATACCTCACAGATTTTTACTTGATGGAAATGGAAAGGTTGTTTGGCAACATACTTCTTATGCCGAAGGCGACGAAGAAGAACTTTACGAGCTAGTTAAAAAACTTGCTGCTGGAGAAAGCTTAGAAGAAAAACATTAACATAAGAATATCTTGCTTAAAATATTTTTTGTATGAAAAAGATAATATTATTATT
Source organism: Bacteroidales bacterium (assembly GCA_030627705.1). Taxonomy (GTDB): domain Bacteria; phylum Bacteroidota; class Bacteroidia; order Bacteroidales; family JAFGXI01; genus DAOVTE01. The sequence goes on along the minus strand of DAOVTE010000058.1, from coordinate 12,823 downwards.
TACTATTCTTGCATTTACATTCAGCAGTCTTCAATCGCAAAATGCAGATTTAGGTCAAATCCACGGTAATTTTCAAATGGATGCGCAATTGTATAATAATGATTCGCTAATTGGAGCAAACGTACCAAGCGAAAAAATGGGATTAAACTCTTATGCGAATTTTAATTACACAAGGGGTAAATTTAATGCAGGAATACGTTACGAAGGATATTTCCCAGCATTAAACGGATTCGATGCAAAAAACAATGGTGTGGGAATACCGTACAAATATGCATCGTATACATCAGAAGATTTAACCGTAACTGTAGGTAACTTTTACGAGCAGTTTGGAAACGGGTTGGTGCTTAGAGTTTATGAAGATAAGGCTCTAGATTATGATTATGCATTAGAGGGAGTAAAACTAAATTATAAACCATATAAAGGTGTGTACATAAAAGCTGTTTATGGTAAACAACGTTATTATTGGAATACAGGCACTGGATTAGTAAGAGGGATAGATGGGGAATTTGCAATAAATGATATTATTGAAAAATTAGCTGATAAAAAAACAAAACTTACTTTAGGTGGTAGTTTTGTAAGTAAGTATCAGGCAGACAAAGACCCAATTTATAAATTACCAGAAAATGTGGGAGCTTCTGCTGCAAGAATAAATTTATATAGAGGTAAGTTCAGTCTAACAGGAGAATATGCTTACAAAATTAACGATCCGTCTGGAGTAAATGATAAAATATATAAACCAGGCGAGGCACTAATTGTAAATGCTACATATTCGCAAAAAGGGTTAGGCATATATGCTTCAGCAAAACGAGTTGATAATATGAGCTTCCAATCTGATAGAAATGCTGATGGTAAAGACCTAAATATAAATTCATTACCAGATATTACAAAAACACATTCTTATGCTTTATTAGCAATGTATCCTTATGCAATTCAACCTAATGGAGAAATAGGTTTTCAAGCAGAGGTGATATACAAAATTAAGAAGAAATCACTATTGGGAGGAAAATATGGAACAACAATAGACGTAAATTACTCAAGAGTACATAATATACAAGAAACACAAATTAACGATACAATTGCAATAGGAGAGAGTGGTTCTTTGGGATACAATTCGAATTTCTTTGAGTTTAGTAAAGAAGTCTTTTTTAGCGATTTAAATATCGAAATATCACGAAAGTTTAATAAGAAAGTAAAAGCAACTGTTGTATATCAGAATCTAGTTTTTAATAATAGTGTATTTAATAATGGTAATTATCATAAAACGATTTATTCTGATGTTGCAATAGCAGATATTACATATAAATTTACAAGCAGAAAAGCATTGAGAACAGAAATGCAATGGTTAAGAACAAATCAGGATAAAGGAGAATGGGGAATGCTAATGCTAGAATATTCTATGCCTCATTGGTTCTTTTCTGTTTGGGATATGTATAATTATGGTAATCCAGAAGAAAATAAGCAAGTGCATTATTATTACGGAGCAGTTGGTTATATTAATAAAGCAAACAGAATTCAAATAGGTTACGGGCGACAACGCGAAGGTGTAATTTGTGCAGGTGGAGTTTGTAGATATGTTCCTGCATCTAATGGGTTATCAGTCTCAATTACATCTAGCTTCTAGATAATTTTAATACCTTAATGATAATGAAAAAATATACAATAATAATAGTAAGTTTATTAATTGGATTTAGTTATTCTTGCGATAAAATAGAAGAACCATTCAAAGAGATTGTTGATGTTACTCCAGTAGATACATCAAATACTACAACAAGAGTGTATGTGAAACGAGTAATGGTAGAAGATTTTACTGGTCATAAATGTACATACTGTCCAGCAGCTCATAGGGAATTAGATGACTTAATTGCTGTTTATGGAAGTAAAATAGTTCCTTTAACTATACATGCGGGAGATTTTACAGGTTTAGATGCAGAATTTATAACAGATTTTACAACCACAGAAGGAACAGCTATATATACGGATTTTCAGGTAGGTAGTACACCTAAGGGACTTGTAGATAGAACAATTTATGATGGTAATCTTTCTTTGTTTTTTAGTGCTTGGGGAGCTGCAATTCAACAGCAACTTGCCGATACTCTAATTAAAGTAGGCGTTTTTATAGAAAATTCTTATAACGATGCAAACAGAGAGTTAACATCTGAAATATCAGTTGAGTTCTTCGATAATTACAGTGATACTTTATCCTTGGCTGTTTATTATTTGCAAGACAGCATTATTGCGCCACAAATTGATGGAGCTCAGTATCCAAATGATCATGTACACGATTACGAACATAAACATGTGTTGAGAGGTTCATTAAGTGGAACATATGGCGAAGAAATTATTTCGGGCATAATTACAAAAAATCAAATAATAGAAAAAACTTATAAATTAACTTTAGATTCTGAATTTAATGAAGACAAATGTACAATAGTTGCTTTTGTGTTAGATACAGAGACAAAAGAAATTCTAAATGTAGAAGAGTTAGAATTTAAGCATTAAATATGGCTTTAATAGCTTATTGTTTTAAAGGTCTTAAGATGAAAGAATACTCTTTTAATCTTAGGACTTTTATTATTTCATAAGGTAGCATAAATATATTTTGTCGTTAACCAATTATTCACAGACTTTTTAAATATTTTTGTAATTAAATAAAATAATTATGGTTGATAAAAAATCTTTACGTATTGTTTATATGGGAACTCCAGACTTTGCTGTAGAACCATTAAAAGCATTAATAAATAACGATTATAATATTGTTGGTGTAATTACAAATTACAATAAACCCTCAGGAAGAGGACAGCGTATTAAAGAGTCAGCTGTAAAAGTTTTTGCCAGTGAGAATAATTTAAAAGTATTGCAACCTCAAAATCTAAAAGCTCCAGAATTCTTAGAAGAATTAAAAACTCTAAATGCTGATTTGCAAATTATTGTAGCTTTTAGAATGTTGCCAGAAGTAGTTTGGAATATGCCACATTTAGGGACGTTTAATTTACATGGGTCGTTATTGCCACAATACAGGGGTGCTGCTCCTATAAATTGGGCAGTAATAAATGGCGACAAAGAAACAGGAACTACAACATTTTTTCTAGAGCATAAGATTGATACAGGAAATATTATTATGCAAAATAAAATAGAAATATTAGATAATGATACAGCAGGAACTGTACACGATAAATTAATGTATAGTGGCGCAAACTTAGTTGTAGAGACTGTTGATAGAATAATTAGTGAAGGCGTTATTTCTACTCCGCAAAATATTAACAACGTTATTGAATTAAAATCTGCACCAAAAATATTTAAGGAAGACTGCAAAATAAATTGGGATGATGATTGCAAAATAATTTACAATAAAATTAGAGGATTATCGCCTTATCCAACAGCTTGGTCAGAATTTATTTACGAAAATGAGAAAGAAATATCATTTAAAATATTTGAATCAGAATTCGAAGAATCAATACATGAAATAAAGATAGGAACAATAATTACAGATAATAAGACATACATAAAGGTTGCCGTTAAAAATGGCTATGTTCTAATTAAAGAAATACAAATTGCAGGAAAGAAACGAATGAATATTGGTGATTTTCTACGCGGTTATCAGAATATCGATAAACTGACAATTAAATATAAGAATTGATAATTTCTAGTATCTCTTTTTCTTCAATTGGTTTAGTAATGAAACAATTGCTTCCAGCTTTTATACTTTCATATTTTTCGTGTCTAATAGCATAAGCAGTAACTATTATTATTGGAATGACATTATTAAACTTTCTGATTTTTTTTGTTGCTGTAATACCATTCATAATAGGCATTTCTATATCCATAAGTATAAGGTCTATATCACTATTGGAACGAAATTCTGTAACGGCTTCTTTGCCATTAACTTTTCTTATTGTATTTACATTTGTGAAATTTAAAATTTCATTAATAACTATGAAATTAAAATCATCATCTTCTACTATAAGTATAGTTTTGTTAACCCAATTGTAAGTTCCCATATAAAATAATTAAATATACTTAACTTCGCTATTAAGACTAATTCCAAATTTTTCCTTTACTGAAAGTGTAATCTTTGATGATAGTTCTACGATGTTTTTGCCAGAATTGTTACCATAATTTATTAATACTAATGCTTGATTTTCATAAACACCAGCATCCTTATATCTTTTTCCTTTCCATCCACACTCCTCAATAAGCCAACCTGCTGCTATTTTATACGTATTTTTGTCAATTTTATAATTAATTATATTAGGATATTTCTCCTGTAAGTTTAACAATCTTTCTTTTGAGATATATGGGTTTTTAAAAAAACTACCTGCGTTTCCAATTAGTTTGGGATCTGGTAATTTGCTTTTTCTTATGCTAATAATTGTATTTCTTATATTCTTGAGATTTACTTCTAATTTACCAAGATGTTCTTTAATAGCACCATAATTTAGATTGTAAATATGATTATTTTTAGATAAAATATATTCTACATTGGTAATAATGTACTTATTTTCGTATTTGTTTTTAAACACACTCTCTCTGTAATTAAACTTGCAGTCTTTATTATTGATAATTATTTGCTCTGATGTTTCAATATTAAAAGCATAAACATTTTTAATAATATTTTTGGCTTCAATACCATAAGCCCCAATGTTTTGCACAGCAGAAGCCCCAATGTTTCCAGGAATAAGAGATAGATTTTCTATTCCTCCAAATTCTTTTTCTACACAATAATTTACAAAATCATCCCAAACAACGCCTGCTCCAACTTTAATACAAATACTGTTTTTAGTTTCTTTTTTGTGAACAATTTCTTTGTTAGATGGCTTAATAATTAAACCAGAATAATCTTTCGTAAATAAAAGGTTACTTCCCCCACCAATTATTAGTTTTTTGTTATTTATAAAAGTATCAGTTTTGCTTAATGAAATTAACTCTTCAATTGAACAAAACTCAGCAAAAAATCTAGACTGTACATCAATATTAAAAGTATTAAAGTTTTTAAGCGAGATATTTTCTTTTATCATATATAATTTATTTATGCTTTTAGAGTTTTTTTTATGTAAAGTTAATAAATTTACAATTCTAAAATAATTTATTTTTTGAACAAAAAAATTATCATATCAGTTACAAATGATCTTGTCTCCGACCAAAGGGTAGATAAAGTTGCTATATCCTTAACTAGTGCTGGCTATGAGGTTTTACTTGTTGGTAGAAAATTAAAGAATTCTTTAATATTACAAAACAGAAAATATAAAACCATAAGATTTAATTTGTTGTTTAATTATGGTTTCTTGTTTTACGCAAATTATAATCTTAGATTATTTTTCTTTTTGCTGTTTAATAAATTAGATATTTTACTTTCTAATGATTTAGATACATTGCCTGCAAACTTTTTAGTTTCTAAACTTAGAAATAAACATTTAGTTTACGATAGTCACGAGTTATTTACCGAAGTTCCAGAGCTTGTGAACAGAAAAAAAGTACAAAAATTTTGGCTAAAAATTGAGCGATATATTCTTCCTAAATTAGAAAATACATATACTGTTTGCGAGTCTATAGCCAATTATTATAATGATAAATATCAAACTAATTTTAAGGTTATAAGAAATATACCTTTGTGTCCAGAAATCGAAAATAATTACTCTAATAATAATCAGGAAAAAATAATAATTTACCAAGGAGCAGTGAATATAGGTAGGGGACTAGAAGAAATTATAAAAGCAATGCCTTTTATTAACAACGTAAAATTACAAATAATAGGTGATGGCGATATTTTAGACAATTTAAAAAAACTAGTGTCAGAAATGAGATTAGAAAATAAAGTTGAGTTTTTAGGAAAAATCCCATTCCAAAAACTTGCAGAATATACACAAAAAGCAGACTTAGGGATTTCGTTAGAACAAAAAATAGGATTGAATTATTATTATTCCTTACCAAATAAATTATTTGATTATATCATTGCAAATATTCCAGTTATAGTTTCTGATTTGCCAGAAACTCGTAAAATTGTTAAGAAATACATTATTGGTGAAATTATAAACGATTTTAATTCTAAAGCTTTAGCCAATAAGATTAATAATTTACTAAACGATATAGAACTTTATAATAAGTATAAAGCAAATACAAAATTTGCAGCAAAGGAATTATGTTGGCAAAATGAAGAAAAAGTCTTGTTAGATGTTTTTAGTAAGTTAAGTATATAGCATATTAATAGTTTTTTCTTCATATTATGTAAGCACAACGACTTTGTTATATATTAATTTTCTATTGCAAATAGTTTTTAATGATGTTCTTAACATACAATAAAAATTGATAATATAACCTTTTAAGCACCATAGAAATGTAATGTGTTTAAAATAAATTAATAATATTCTAAAATACATCAATTTTTTTGATCAAATCAAACGGGATTTCTTAAAATTAGATTAATTTTGTTGGTTTATCAAAAAATACAATAAATGAGTTTAATAAATAAGGTATTAGGAAGGTTCTTAGGAAATAAATCAGATAGAGATGTTTCAGAGGTCGCTCCTATTGTAGAAAACATTAAAGCAGAATATGCTAAAATTAACAGCTTTTCTAATGACGAGTTAAGAAATGTAACTGTAGAGTTAATATCAGAGATTAGTGATTTTGTAAAGCCTGAGCGAGATAATATATCCAAAATAAAAGAGGACATAGCAAAGGTAGATATCGATAAAAGAGAAGTCTTATACGATGAAATAGATAATTTAGAAAAATTAATTGATACGAAACTAGAAGAAGCATTAGTGAATGTTTTACCTAGAGCTTTTGCAGTTGTAAAAGAAACCGCTCGTAGATTTACAGAAAACGAAAGTGTAGAAGTTACAGCAAACGAATTCGATAGAAACCAAGCAGCATATAAAGATAGCGTAGAAATTAATGGTGAAAAGGCAACTTATTACAACACGTGGATTGCAGGTGGTGTCGAAGTTAAATGGGAAATGATACATTACGATGTTCAACTTATTGGAGGAATAGTTCTTCATAGAGGTAAAATATCTGAGATGGCAACAGGTGAAGGTAAGACACTAGTAGCAACCTTACCAATCTTCCTAAATGCACTTACACGTAGAGGCGTTCATGTAGTAACTGTTAACGATTACCTAGCAAAGCGTGACTCGGAATGGATGGGCCCAATTTTTGAATTTCATGGTCTTTCTGTTGACTGTATAGATAAGCACCAACCAAATTCAGATCAAAGAAGAAAAGCATACAATTCAGATATTACATACGGAACAAATAACGAATTCGGCTTCGATTACTTGCGTGATAATATGGCTGCAAATCCAACAGATTTAGTTCAGCGAAAGCATAATTATGTTATTGTTGATGAGGTAGATTCTGTATTAATTGATGATGCAAGAACACCTTTAATTATTTCTGGTCCTACACCAAAAGGCGATATGCAATTGTTTGATGAGTTAAAACCTAAAATAGAAAGGTTAGTTCGCGATCAGAAAGCTTTAGTTACTAAAATTCTTGTAGAAGCTAAAAAATTAATTTTAGATAAAAAAACAGAAGAAGATGGTGGAAAGTTATTACTTAGGGCATTCAAAGGTCTACCTAAAGAAAAATCTATAATTAAATATTTAAGTGAGCTTGGAATGAAAAGTTTGTTATTAAAGACCGAAGGTGTCTATATGGCAAACAATAATAAAGAAATGCATAAGATTACAGATGATTTACTTTTTGTAATCGACGAAAAAAATAATTCTATAGAACTTACAGATAAAGGTATAGATTTAATTACAGGAGATTCTGAAGATCCAAATTTCTTTATATTACCTGATATTGGTGCTGTGATTGCAGACATGGAAAAGTCTAACTTAACAGAGAAGGAAAAGCTTAGTCAAAAAGATGAGTTATTAAGTGATTACGCAATAAAATCAGAAAGAGTACATACAGTAAATCAATTACTAAAAGCATATACATTATTCGAAAAAGAAATAGAATATGTAGTAATAAATAATTTAGTTAAAATTGTTGATGAGCAAACAGGTCGTATAATGGAAGGTCGAAGATATTCCGACGGCTTACATCAAGCAATAGAAGCAAAAGAAAATGTAAAAGTAGAAGCAGCAACACAAACTTTTGCTACAATTACGTTACAGAACTACTTTAGAATGTATAATAAATTATCAGGAATGACTGGTACTGCCGAAACAGAAGCAGGCGAGTTATGGGATATTTATAAATTAGATGTAGTTGTAATTCCTACAAATAGACCAATAATAAGAAACGATGACCAAGATTTAGTATTCAAAACCAAGCGAGAAAAATACAATGCTGTTATTACTGAAGTTGCAGAACTAACAAAAAACGGAAGACCAGTTTTAGTAGGAACAACTACAGTGGAAGTATCAGAGCTTTTAAGTAGAATGCTTAAAATGCAAAGGATTAAGCATAATGTACTTAATGCTAAATTACATCAACGCGAGGCAGATATAGTTGCAGAAGCAGGTGAAGCAAGCAATGTTACTATTGCAACGAATATGGCTGGTCGTGGTACAGATATTAAACTAACTCCAGAAGTTGTAAATTCAGGAGGTTTAGCAATTATTGGTACAGAGCGTCATGAGTCTAGACGTGTTGATAGGCAGCTACGTGGTAGAGCAGGTCGTCAAGGAGATCCAGGTTCTTCATTGTTCTATGTTTCATTAGAAGATGATTTAATGAGATTATTTGGCTCAGATAGAATATCTAAAATGATGGATAGACTAGGTCTACAAGAAGGCGAAGTTATTCAGCATTCAATGATTACAAAATCAATAGAAAGAGCACAGAAGAAAGTAGAAGAAAATAATTTTGGTATTCGTAAGCGACTTTTAGAGTACGATGATGTAATGAACTCGCAACGTGAGGTAATTTACAAAAAACGTAGAAACGCTTTAATGGGCGAAAGAATTGGAGTAGATATTTCCAATACAGTTTATGATGTTTGCGATAGTTTAGTTTCTGAAAGTCACGGATTTGTAGATTACGAAGATTTTAAATTAGAAGTGCTTCGTCAGTTATCAATAGAATTACCTTTTGATGAGACAGATTTCTTAAAATTAAACATAGAAGTACTTATAGATAGGTTATACGACGAAGCAATAATAGGATTTAAACGTAAAGTAGAAACAATTAGAGCACAGGCAATGCCTGTAATTAAAGATGTTTATGAAAAGCAATCGCAACAATATGAAAATATTGTAGTCCCAATTTCAGATGGAGTAAAAGTTTATTCTATAGTAACTAACCTTGAAAAATCATATAAAACAAATGGAGACGAATTGGTTACTTCGTTCGAAAAATCAATAATATTAATGAATATTGATGAATCGTGGAAAGAACATTTGCGTGAGATGGACGATCTTAAACAATCAGTACAAAATGCATCTTATGAGCAAAAAGATCCTTTATTAATATATAAATTCGAATCTTTCGAGTTGTTTAAAACCTTACTAGTTAAAGTTAACAAAGACATAGTTTCTTCAATAATGAAGGCACATATTCCATTACAAGACGGAAATCAAGTGCAACAAGCGCAAGCACCACAAAAAATGGATTTAAGCAAATACGAAACTGGTAGAGAAGATAAAGCGCTTTCGCAATCTAACGAGGAACAAAACAAGAAAGTAGAACCTGTAAGAGTAGAAAAAAAGGTAGGAAGAAATGAACCTTGTCCGTGTGGTAGTGGAAAGAAATTTAAAAATTGTCACGGTAGAGGAGTTGCAGAATAAAATAAATCTTATTAAAGTATAATTATTCAATAAATAGTAAAATGGATAACACAGAAAACGTTAAAGTAGAGGAAACAGAAGTTAAGATTGAAACAGTTACTAACGAAGTTGAACAAAACACCGAAGAAGTAGCCGAAGAAATTAAACAAGAAAAAAATGTGGTTGCAGATAAAATTGTAGCCGAGACTTCTACAGAAAATGATGTTGTTGAAAAAGAGGATTCCGAAATAGAATCTAAAACAGAGAATCAAGAATCAGAAAAAGAAGATTCTGAAACTGAGCCTAAAAAAGAAGAAAATAAACTTCTTGAAGATGTTGATTACACTGCTTTTACAAAAGAAGAATTAATTATTAAAATAGAAGAACTGATAAACGAGTATCACGTTTCTGATATTAAAGAACATATTGATAGAATTAAATCATCGTTTTATAAAATTCATAATGAGCAAGCAGACGAAATTAAAGCAAAATTTATTGAAGCTGGTGGTGAGGAAAAAGAATTTATATTAGAGCCAGACGAATTAGAATTAAAATTAAAAGAAAGTTTCGATAAATATAAAACTCTTAAAGTTGAAAATTTCAGACGAATTGAAGTCGAAAGAAAAGAAAATCTTAAAATAAGATACGAGATTATTAGCGAAATAAAAGAGCTAGTAAACAAAGAAGAATCTTTAGGTAAAACATTTGCTACATTAAAAGAATTACAAGAAAAATGGAAGTCTATAGGACAAGTGCCACAGCCAGATTTCAAGAAAATGTGGGATGATTACCATTTTGCAACAGAAATATTCTACGATTACGTTAAAATTAACAATGCTTTAAGAGATGAGGATTTTAAGAAAAATTTAAAACTTAAAACAGAACTTTGCGAGAAAGCAGAAGAATTATCAAAACATAATAATGTAGTAGAAGCATTTAAAATTCTTCAAGATTATCATCAAAAATGGAGAGAAGCAGGACCAATAGAACAGGAACTAAGAAACGAAATTTGGGATAGATTTAAACAAGCTTCCATTATTGTAAATAAAAATCACGCAGATTATTTTACAGATCTAAAAATGGTGCAAGACCATAATTTAAATCAAAAAATTGCATTAAGTGTGCAAGCAGAAGAGCTTGCAAATAGAGAAATTCTTAATCATAAAGAATGGACAAAATATTCTGACGAGATTAAAAAACTACAAGAAGATTGGAAACAAGTAGGAAATGTTTCTAAAAAAGAGAACGATGCAATTTACAAAAGATTTAGAGCAGCTTGTAATTTGTTTTTCGATAATAAAAAAGAATTCTACGGAGAGCACAAACAAGAGCAAGATAAAAATTTAGAGAAAAAAGTTGCACTATGTGAAAAAGTTGAGGCAATAACAGAAAGTACAGATTGGAAAGATACGACTATTGCAATTATTAATTTTCAAAAACAGTGGAAAGATACAGGCACAGTTTCTCAAAGAGATTCACAAAAGATTTGGAAAAGATTTAGAGCAGCTTGTGATCAGTTCTTCGATAATAAAGACAAACACTTTAAAGGACAATCTGCAGAACAAGAAGAAAACCTAAAAATAAAACAAGATCTACTTATCAAAATTAAAGAGTTTAAGGCTACAGACGATTCAAAAGCAGATTTAGAAATACTTAAAGGTTTTCAAACAGAATGGAACGAAATAGGATTTGTGCCATTTAAATCTAAACGAGAATTACAAAACGAGTTTAGCGAAACAATTAATAATTTCTACGATAGCTTAAAGATTGAGAGAAGCAAAACGGACCTAATTAAATATAAGCTTAGAATCGATAATATTGTGAATAATGCAAATGCAAAAGACAATATTAAAGATGAAACCTATAAATTAGGTAAAAAAGTGACAAGTCTAGAAAGTGAAATTTCACAATTAGAAAATAATATTGGTTTCTTCTCAAACTCAAAAAATAGCGAAAGTTTAGTAAAAGGTATAGAAGTAAAAATTGAAAAAGCTAAACAAAATTTAAAATCACTAAAAACAAAACTTAACTATATAAGAAGTATATAAATGCAGAATTTTATAAAATATATAATTATTGTAAGTGTTTTGGTGTTTATTGTTAGCTCTGCTCTTGCACAGACCGGATCAGTTAGGGGATTTATATACGATAATGATAATGGAGAGCCTGTTATTTTTACAAATATACTTCTTAAAGGCACGAAATATGGTACTGCTACTGATGTTAATGGGTTCTTTAATATCACAAAAGTAAAAGCTGGAAATTACACATTAGTAGTAAGTTTTATTGGTTATGAGCAATTAGAAAAAAATATAGTAATTATAAAAGATAGAATAACAAATGTTAAGTTAGAATTAAAATCTAGCAATGTTCAGCTTGCCGAAGCTGTAGTTTCTGGTGAAAGACAAGAAATGAAAACACAAATTCGTACTTCTGTTGTGAAAATTACTCCAAAGCAAATTAGTAAAATACCAACAGTTGGAGCAGAACCAGATTTGGCACAATATTTACAAATTGTTCCAGGTGTAATTTTTACAGGCGATCAAGGTGGACAGCTTTATATTCGTGGAGGTTCACCAATCCAGAACAAAGTTCTTCTAGACGAAATGGTGGTTTATAACCCATTTCATTCCATAGGTTTATTTTCAGTATTCGATTCAGATATTATTAGAAATGCAGATATTTATACTGGAGGTTTTAATGCTGAATATGGTGGTAGAATATCATCAATAATGGATATTAAAACCATAGATGGAAATAAAAAGCGCTTTGGAGGTAAATATGCAGTAAATACATTTGGGTCTAAATTGATGTTAACTGGACCAATAAAAAAAGCAACAGAAGAATCACCTTCTACTATTACGTACGTGCTCTCAGGTAAAACATCATACTTAAAAGAATCATCAAAAGTATTTTATAACTATATAGATACAGCCGGACTACCATTTAATTTTAATGATTTTTATGGAAAATTATCACTGAATGGAACAAATGGTAGTAAAGTAAATGTATTTGGATATAATTTCTCTGATAATGTACAATACCGTGCAATTCAAGATTTAAATTGGAAATCATATGGAATTGGCTCTAACGTAATTCTTGTG
>DAOVTE010000016.1 GCA_030627705.1 Bacteroidales bacterium | reverse complement strand
TTCTCAGCCACATAAATGGTAGCAATACCAAAGCTAACACGTTTTTCGGTAATAGTTTTGAAGTTTACTTTTTTAAGTATTTTAATAAAGTCTTCGCCATCGGGGAAGTTTTTAACTGAGTCTGGCAAATAGGTATATGCAGAATCGTCTTTAGAAACTATCTTACCAAAAACGGGCAAAATAACTTTAAAATAGAAATTATAAATTTGTTTAAATGGAAACAACTTTGGTTTAGAAAACTCTAAAATTATTGCAACTCCCCTATCATTTAAAACTCTGTGAAACTCTTGTAATCCTTTCTCTAAATTTTCGAAGTTTCTAACTCCAAAACCTACTGTTATTGCATCGAAAGTTTTATCTTCGAACTGCATATCTTCGGAATCGCCTAGAAAAAGTTCAATATTCGAGATTCCTTTTTTCTTAATTTTCTCTTTTCCAACATTTAACATTCCCTCAGAAATATCAATACCTGTAACCTTTTCGGGCTTAAGTTTTAGCGCTGCAATTGCAAAATCGCCAGTTCCTGTTGCTACATCTAAAATCTGATTGTGAGAATACTTAGATAAAATTTTAATAGCTCGCTTACGCCAAAGCTTATCAATCCCAAGAGATAAAAAATGGTTTAAAAAATCGTATCTCTTAGAGATATTATCAAACATTAAGGCAACCTGTTTCTTCTTGGTTTCCTTAGAATCTTTATATGGTTGTGCCAATTTCTTATTTATTAATTTTATCTTCTAATGCTGTATTAAATTGCTCTTTAAGATCGGTAATATTTCCGTAGAATTTATCATCAATTCTTATATCACCCTTAGTTACATGCCCTAATGTAGAAAATGGAACTTTGCTTTTTATTAAGAAATCTATAAATTTATCTTCTTGCGATAAAGAAACTGTAACTACAATTCTACTTTGTGCTTCGCCGAATAAGAACGCATCGGTTCTAACCTCAGCATCGGCAGTAATATCGAAACCTAAATTATTTAGCATTGATGATTCTAATAAATTTATCATTAATCCACCATCAGAAACATCGTGAGCAGAATTTATTAAACCTTCTTTTATTAATTCCGAAACAACATCTTGTACTTTATGCTCTGCTTTAATATCGAAGAAAGGCACAGGAGACTCTTTTACTCCGTGATATGAAACTAAATATTCCGATGAAGAAATATCGTTTTTAGACTCGCCTATCATAAAAATTACGTGACCTTTATTTCTGAAAGATAAACCTGTTTGATGTTTTTTGTCATCAATTACACCAAGCATACCAATAGTTGGGGTTGGTAAAACGGGTTCTGTTTTACCTCCAATCATAGTTTGATTATAGAAACTGACATTACCTCCTGTAACTGGTGTACCAAACTCTAAACAAGCGGTAGACATACCTTTTATTGCTCCTACAAACTGCCAAAATGCTTCTGGATTATAAGGATTCCCAAAATTTAAACAATTAGTAATTGCAGACGGTCTTGCTCCCGAACAAACAACGTTTCTGGCTGCCTCGGCAACAGCAATTGCAGTTCCTATTTCAGGGTCGGCATTTACGTATCTTGCATTACAATCTACGGTAAGAGCAAGCGCTTTGTTTGTGCCTTTTAAATTTACAATTCCTGCATCGGCAGGCATATTTGTAGACATATTTCCTGTGCCAACCATTGTGTCGTATTGGTCTATTACCCATTTTTTTGATGCAATATTCGGATTATTTATTAGCGTTGTAATTACTTCGTTAATATCCGATGGTTGAGGAATATCGTTTATATTAAATTTCTTGTATCGTTGATAATATGCAGGCTCTGTATATTCTCTATCGTAAACTGGGGCTCCGCCACCAAGTACTAATTCCGATGCTGGAACTTCGGCAATTAATTCGCCATTTTTATGAAAATATAATTTGTTTTCGGCTATAACTTCACCAATAATTTTACAATTTAAATCCCATTTTTCGAAAACTTCTTCTACAAGTTTTTCTTTGCCTTTTTCTACTACTACAAGCATTCTTTCTTGCGATTCTGATAACAGAATTTCCCATCCTTCCATATTTGTTTGGCGCAATGGAACTTTATCTAAATCTATTTTCATTCCAGAAGCACCTTTTTCAGACATCTCTGATGTTGAACAAATAATACCTGCAGCACCCATATCTTGCATTCCTACAACTGCTCCTGTTTTTCCTACTTCTAAAGTAGCTTCCATAAGTAATTTTTCTTGGAATGGATCGCCTACCTGTACAGATGGAATATCATCGGCAGAATTTTCTGTTAAATCGGCAGAAGCAAAAGTTGCTCCGTGAATTCCGTCTTTTCCTGTTGATGAACCTACTATATAAACTGGGTTTCCTACACCTTTAGAGATTGCAGAAATCATATCTTCTTTTTTAAGAATCCCTACCGACATTGCGTTTACAAGTGGATTTGTATTGTATTTATCGTCGAAGAATACTTCGCCACCAACAACAGGAACTCCAAATGCATTACCATAATCGGCAATCCCTTTTACAACTCCTTTTATTAGCCACTTTGTGCGGTCTTTTTCTATATTTCCGAATCTTAATGAGTTTAATTGAGCAATTGGTCTTGCTCCCATTGTGAAAATATCGCGGTTTATTCCGCCTACGCCTGTAGCTGCACCTTGATAAGGTTCTACTGCCGATGGATGATTATGCGATTCTATTTTAAATGCACAAGCAATTCCGTTTCCTACATCTACTAAACCTGCGTTTTCTTCGCCTGCTTCAACTAATAAATGGTCACCTTCTCTTGGTAAAGTCTTTAACCATTTAATAGAATTTTTATATGATGCGTGCTCAGACCACATTACAGAAAAAATACTTAATTCTGTAAAATTTGGCATTCTTCCTAAAATCTCTTGAATCTTGTTAAACTCTTCTTCGTTTACTCCTAATTCGCTTGCGGCTTCTAGATTTACTTGCATATTTTTAGTTCAAAGTTTATAAAGTTAAATGTTGAAAGTTTAAATCCTTCAATAAAACTTTTATTAATTTATAAAATTCAAAATTTAGAATTCAAAATTCAAAATCTTGTTTATTCCAATTCTCCCAAGCCTTCTCTAATAATTTCTGCATCGTCGCTTGTGCAGTCTACTATTGTTGATGGCTCGTTATTTCCGTATCCTCCGTCTATTACTAAATCTACTTTTTCTTTGTAGTTTTCGTGTATTAATTCAGGGTCGGTTGTGTATTCTACTATTTCGTCGTCGTCTTTTATTGATGTTGTAAGTATTGGATTTCCCAATTTTCTTACAATTTCTCTAATAATATCATTATCTGGAATGCGAATCCCTACTGTCTTCTTTTTATTTTTAAAAAGCTTAGGAACGTTATTATTCGCATTTAAGATAAATGTAAAAGCTCCAGGCAGGTTGCGTTTCATTAGTTTAAAAGTATCGTTTGATATATTTTTTGTAAAATCTGACAAATGACTTAAGTCGTTACAAATAAACGAAAAATTTGCTTTTTCTAATTTAACACCTTTAATCCTTGCAACTTTTTCTACTGCTTTTTGATTTGATATATCGCATCCAATACCATAAACCGTATCGGTAGGATAAATAATTACCCCACCTTTTTGTAGCACATCTACAACTTGGTTTATGTGTTTATCGTTTGTATTATCTGGATATATTTTTAACAGCATTATCCGTTAACTTTTTTAAAATCTGATAAAAATTGCGCTAAACCTATATCTGTTAATGGATGATTTAGCAAACCTTCTATTGCGCTTAGCGGACAAGTTGCTACATCTGCTCCAGCTTCTACACATTTAATTATGTGCATTGTGTTTCTTATTGATGCTGCTAAAACTTGTGTTTCGAATTCGTACATTTCGAACATATCAACAATTTGCTCTATAAGTTGTACTCCATCTGTAGAATTATCGTCTAATCTGCCAATAAATGGAGAAACATAAGTTGCTCCAGCTTTTGCTGCAAGTAATGCTTGACCTACGGAAAAAACTAATGTGCAATTTGTTTTAATTCCTTTGCTAGAAAAATATTTTATTGCTTTTATTCCTTCTTTTATTACAGGAACTTTTACAACAATCTGAGGATGCAAAGAAGCAAGTTTTTCTCCTTCAACAATCATTCCTTCATAATCTGTTGATATTACTTCGGCACTAACATCACCGTCAACTATATCACAAATATCTTTGTAATGTTTAAGAATATTTTCTTCGCCTCCAATGCCTTCTTTTGCCATTAACGATGGATTTGTTGTAACGCCATCAAGTACACCAAGGTCTTGTGCTTCTTTAATTTGTTCTAGGTTTGCTGTGTCAATAAAAAATTTCATTTCAATGGTTTTTTAATTAAGCTGTAAATTTATTTAAATTAAAGTTTATACGTAAAAATATTGATGGTTTTTTATTAACTTTTTAATAACTCAAATCCTTTATACATTAAATGACACAGCTGCTTATATATCGTAAATATTTCTAATTATTAATAATGCATTTATATTGTACCATAGTTATAGTAGTTATTATAGGTATTATTGTAGTATTACTGTCATTAAAATTATAGCATAATACCTTCTAATCATATAATAGTTAATTAATAAACCAGAATCATACATAAGCATCTAGTATTAACTTGTTTACCCCAGATTATATATAAAATATTTATTGATGAATAATTATTCGTAAATTACTCTACAAATATTGTGTATAAATAATAATTTATTTAAAAGATATACGTATCTTAATACCCGTAACCTTGGTTAACACTGGTTTTTTTATGTTTTGCAATACTTTTTTCGAGCAGTAATTTTTTGTAAGTATAAAAATATCAATATAATACGATTTTGCATATCAAGTAATGTATATTAAGGTTCTCTAATCTACTATTATAATAATATATATACTTATATATTTGCATAAATTATTTGATTAAATTATACAATGAAAACCAAAAATCTAATTGTTTCATTTACAGTATTAATGATTGCGTGGGTTTTGCTTAATTGGACAATCGATCCTGTTAATCTTATCATTGGAGCATCAATATCCATATTTCTTGTAGTGGTATTTTGTTCTAAATGTGAGTTATTTACAGATATCAAAATAACTCCAAAAGCATTTATTTACACATTCATATACTTGTTTGTTTTTATTATAGAATTAATAAAAGCAAATATCGACATAACTAGGCGAGTATTATCTCCTAAGTTACAGATTAATCCAGGTATTGTAAAGGTTAAAACTAAACTGAAGTCTAAAATGGCTAGGTTAATTTTAGCCGATTCTATTACATTAACACCCGGAACCTTCACTCTTCAAGTTGAAGAAGACGTTTTCTACATACACTGTATTGATACAAGATGTGGTGACGATGTAGAAAAAGCTACAGAGGAAATAGTAAGAAAATTCGAAAAATATTTGGAGGTGCTTTATGATTAATCCAGAGATGATAATACACGTAGCAGTAGCCATTATGGGACTAGCTATGTTTCTTGCAATGATAAGGTTTGTAAAAGGACCCTCTGTTGTTGATAGAGTTGTTGCCTTCGACTCGCTAACAGTTACTTCGTTAGTAATAATAAGTATAATAGCAGTTTTAAGCAACAGAATGATATACTTTGATGTAGCAATAGTTTACGGACTATTAAGCTTTATTGGAGTAATCGTAGTTGCTAAATATTTAAAGAAAGGTTTATAATATGGAGACAATAAAATTAATTGGAGCTATAATGATACTTATGGGTTCTTTTTCTCTACTAATTGCAGTAATCGGCTTATTACGTATGCCAGATGTATATAATAGAGTACAAGCCGGAACCAAAGCTTCTACACTTGGAGCTATAGTTTCGTTTATTGGTGTTGGTTTATACACAGTAGAAAGTTGGGGAGATGGAAACTGGTTAGGAAGAGTTATTATTTTAATAATATTTATTCTATTAACAAACCCTGTATCTTCTCACGTGTTAATGAGAGTTGCATATTTCACAAAAATTCCTCTTACTAAACTTACCAAAACAGATATGTTAAAAAAAGACGGGAACACTATAATCAAGGAGGGCGAAAATGAATAACGAATTTGTGTTTGTGGGTATAGCAATAGTAGTTGGTATTATTAGCATAGTACTATCGCTAGTAGCTATACACAATAAAAAATTATCTGTAGCAATTATCGCAGCAGGTATTGTGAGTTTATTTGCTTCTGTATTGTATTTGTTAATGGCTGCACCAGATGTAGCTATGACAGAGGCTTCAATAGGTAGTGGATTATCAACATTAATATTCTTTTATGTATTAAATAAAATAAAAAGATCCGATGCTTAAAAATATATTAGTAGCTTTAGTTCTTTCGGTAATGGCATATATGTTTTATAATGCATATAGCTCGTACGAAACAAGAACAGAATTAACAGGAATGTCGCATCATTTTGCATCTAAAGGTGCAGAAGAAGTTGGGGCAGCAAACTTAGTAACTTCTATTATTGTAACTTATAGAGGTTTTGATACACTTGGCGAAGTAACCATACTTTTCTTAACCGCTTCGATTATATCTTTTTTCTTAAAACTAAAATCAGGAGATAAAGAAAAAATAATTCGTAGAGATACATCAGAACTTTTGGTTACAGCTTCTCAATTATTAATACCAATAATTTTTATGTTTGGTATTTATGTATTTATGAATGGCCATTTAACACCCGGAGGAGGTTTCCAAGGCGGTGCAATTATAGCAACAGGTGTTGCTTTAATGATAATGGCAAATCCTAATATTTCTTTAAACCATAATGTGATACATTGGGTAGAAAGCATTTCGGGAGTATCATTTGTAATTATTGGTGTTCTAGGAATATTCTTAGCAGGAGGTTTTCTAGACAATAGAATGTTCAGCCTTGGTGAATTCGGCGATTTCTTTAGCGCAGGTGCAATACCTATTATCTACAGCTTTGTAGGGTTAAAAGTTGGTGCCGAGCTATCAAACATTCTTAATAAATATCAAAAATCACAAAAAGAAATATAATGATGGAATATTTAGAATTAGGACACATTGGCCTCATTATAGGGTTTCTACTAATATTAGTTGGATTCTGGGGGGTGTTAACTCAAAAAAATATAATTAAAATCATTGTTGGTTTTTCTATTCTTAACACAGGCATTAATATCTTAATGGTAAGTCTAGGTTATGTAAAAGGTAAAACTGCCCCAATTATAGATGCTGCTGTTGCTCAGGGAGAAGGACACGATGTGTCACAATCTATTGTAGACCCCGTTCCTCAAGCATTAGTACTTACAGCTATCGTTATTGGATTTGGTATTACAGCATTAATGTTGGCATACGCAATGAAATTATATAACGCGAAAAAAACTTTAGAAATTAATAAATTTAACGATCTAAAATGGTAAATCCAATATATATTGTAGCAATAGCTCTGGGAGTTAGTTTTGCAATCGGAGTATTAAATAAATTGGGGCGAAACTTTACTGGGAGTTTAGTTTTGGCAGCAGTTTCTGTTATGACATTCATATCATATCAGTGGTTTGCAGCATTCCAATTTGGAGAGCAAACAGCAAAAATGATTTATACTGCTGGTTTTATGCCACCTTTATCCATCAACTTATTAATGGGACATTATGAAGCTTTCATAACCCTAATGATAAACGTAATTGGTTTAATAGGCGGAATATACATGTTCAACAGCTTAAAAAAACGGGGTTATAATGCACAGGTAATTTACCTTGTATTGCTTATGGGCCTAAACGTTATGGTAATGACAAGAGATTTGTTTAACCTTTTCGTTTTCTTAGAAATCTCTAGTATTGCAATTGCTGGACTAATCCTCTTAGAAAAAGGTACTCGCTCAATGGGTGCAGGTTTCAAATATATTTTAGCAACAAGTATAATCTCTGGATTTTTACTTCTAGGAATAATATTCGCATATTATTTTACAGGTTCTCTAAATCTCGACGATGTTGTAGCAGCAAATCTTTCTTCTATTAAAGGTGGCGCATTAGCTGCATTTATGATAATGATTGCAATAATATTAGAGATTAAGCCTTTCCCTGCAAACGGTTGGGGATTAGATGTATACGAAGGTTCAGATGTTGGATTATCTGCCGTTATTTCTGGAGCATCGGCAACAGCTTCATTCTTTGTTCTTTATAAAGTAATGGATATAGCAGGTGTTGAGTGGAATTACTACATTTCAATAATTGGAGCAATTACATTTGTAGGAAGCAATTTACTTGGCATTGCACAAAAAAATACACGACGAATGTTAGGTTATTCATCAATTGGTCAATTAGGTTTACTAATGATGATTCTTGGATTTAGAGATATTCTTGGGGAACAAACACCATACATTGCTTTCGGTATATTAATTTCGCATTATTTTGCTAAAGCTGGTTTATTCTGGTTATCAGGAATCGTAAAATCTAAAAGTTTAAAAGGTTGGTCAAATATTCGTAAAAAACCATTCTTTTTATTCTTAATGGGTACATTTATTTTTGCTCTTATTGGATTTCCACCATTCCCATCATTCTTTGCAAAATGGACATTAGTAATGGAATTAGTACAAACTGGAAATATGACTTGGGTTATTGCAATTCTATTTGGTTCCATGATGGAAGCAGTTTATTTATTCCGTTGGTTCGGGTATGCAATTAAAGGCGAAAATGAACATCTAGAAGATTTCAAAATAAAAATTCATAAAATTACTCCTGTTTGGATTGCAGCAATTGGATTGTATGTAATAGGTTATTTTACAGCTCAGTTTACAGAAGTAGGAGCCGCAATTAACTTTATTCCATTAGCATTTGTAGGTTTACTTCTAGCAATAGATTTCTTGCCAGTGATGATAAAGAATACTATTGCTATTACAGGTATGGCTCTACATTTTTACTTTGTTTATCCAGAATTAGAAGGCGATACTTTAAGATTAATCTTCGAAGGTATCTTTATGGTAGGGGGTATTCTTGCATTAATTGCAGGTTATGCTTACAAAGGGAAACGTTCGGGGTTTTATCCAGTAGCAATATTAATGTATGCTGGATTAACAGCAATTATTGAAGCAGGCACAACGCTTGAATTTTTCTACGGTTGGGAATTAATGACAGCAGGTTCATACTTCTTAATTATTAGAGGAAAACGTTCTATGTCGCACGGTTTGAGTTATATGTTATTCTCAATTGGTGGTGCTTACGCATTATTAGCTGCATTCGGTATGGCTCACGTTGGTCAAGATTCCTTTGCAATGGATATTTTAAACACTATCACATACATTCCAACTTGGGCTTATGGCTTATTAATTGTTGGTTTCTTAACAAAAACCGCAGCAGTTGGTTTACATATATGGTTACCAGGTGCGCATGGCGAAGCAGAATCTGACGTTTCACCAATGGTATCGGCTATTTTACTTAAAGCTGGTGTATTCGGTATTGTTCTTACATTAATAGGAATGGGAGCTGAAAATAATCAATATTCTGAATTAGCTTACGCATTAGGTTGGTTAGGTGCTATTACCGCATTAGTTGGTAACTTAATGGCTATTTTCCAAGAAGATGCTAAGCGATTATTAGCTTACTCATCAATCGGACAATTAGGATATATTGTATTAGGTTTAGCTATGATGACCCACTTAGGTTGGTTAGGAGGCTTCTCTTATGTAATTAATCACTTCTTATATAAAGCTGTATTGTTTATGACTATTGGTGCTGTTGTAATGAGAGTTGGAACACATAATATGTACGAAATGGGTGGCTTAATTAAACGTATGCCATTAGCTTTCTTAGCTGTAATGATTGGTATTATTGCACTTTCGGGTGTGCCACCATTATCAGGTTTTGCAGGTAAATGGTTGTTTTATAATGCAATATTAGACAAAGGTTGGTATTTCCAAGGGGCTGTAATGTTCTTTTCAGGGGGTTTAGCATTCTTATACTTGTGGCGTTTAATTCATACCGTTTTCTTAGGTCAACTTAAAGATAATCATAGAAATGTAAAAGAGATTTCTATTTGGTTCTTAATTCCTATCTACACATTAATTGCAGGATTAATGGTATTTGCAGCAAAACCTCAATGGGTATTACAACCTATGGGTGATATGATTGCTCAATTCTTCCCAACAGGACAATTAGTTTGGGATGGCGGAACAGCTATTTCTCAATACGGATATTGGGCAGGTTCGCTTGTAGGTGTCACAATTGGAGCATCGTTTGTATTTGTATTATTCTGGTTATTAGTATCAACTCGTAAGGCTCATAAAGTTAAACAGTTCGATATTACTTATTCTGGCGAGCGTCCAGAAAGACCTGAAACAACTCACGTTGCTTACAATGTATTCGAAGGTTTTTACCAAGCAATGTGGATAGCAACAATTCCAATGGTAGAAACATTTTGGAATAGAGTAACAGAAGTGTTGCACGAAACAGCAGAATTTACACGAAAAATTTACAGTGGTAATGGACAAGCATATATGTTGCACATAGTGTTCTTTATCTTAGTTACTTACCTTGTAATAATAGGAGGATAAAAGAAATGGATATAACTTCAAAATTAATATATGCATTAATTGGTTTACTAATAGTTGTAAACTGGGGAATGTTAATGAGTGTGACTTTCAGAAAGATTGGTGCACGTATGGCAGGTCGTCACGGAATACCGTTTCGCCAGCCTTGGGTAAATTTATTGAAGAATATTAGTACTCGTACTATTATTACTCACGGATATATGTATTATTTAGGCCCTGTTTTCCGTTTATCAGGTGGTATTGGTATTTTCTTATTTATGCCAATGGTATTTACAGGAAATGCAGATGGTTTATGGACAAACTTCTCTTTTCAAGGAGATTTAATCCTTATCTTATATTTCCAAGTATTTGGGATGTTGGGTATGGCAATGGGTTCTGGCGAAGGTGGTCATCCATATTCAGCAATGGGCGTAGCAAGGGGACTTGCCCAGCACGCAGCAGTTGAGTTGCCATTAACTATTGCAATTTTAGCTATAGCAGTTCAGTTCGATACATTTTCGATATACAAAATTGTTGAGGCCCAACAAGGAGGATTTCAAAACTGGGTATTGTTTACAAACCCATTTGCATCTGCAGCTATTATTTTAGCAATGCTTGGAGCATTAGGTCACTCGCCATTTAACTTGGTAAAAGCACCTAACGAGATTCTTATTGGTCCTGCAACAGAATATGAAGGAACTTACTTAGGATTTATGATGTCGGCCGGTGCAATAATTCACGTAATGGAAGCAGTTCTATTTATGAATTTAATTTTCGGTGGTGCAACATCTTGGATTGAGTTGATTATTAAATCATTCTTAATTTATTTCTGGTCAGTTTTCGTTGGAATGGTATTCCCTCGATTTAAAATTGAGCAGTCAGTGATTTGGTTTTTTAAGTGGCCATTAGGTTTTGCTATTATTGGTTTATTAATGGCTAGTTTCTAATTTAAATAAAATAAAAAAATGTCTGAATTAGATTTAAATGATAAAATGAGTGAAATGTTAGCCAAATCTGAGGCTAATGTTAAGAACTCTAAGAAAGACTTCACTCGTCCAGAGGATGAGCTAAGAGAAGTTGTTGCACCAGATGGTTCAATTATAAAAATAAATCCATTATACGATTACTTTAGCGACGAAAAGCCTAAAGAAGAAAAACCACGTAATGGAGTAGTAGAAAAATTCTTAAACTGGGCGCGTTCAGAAAGTATTTGGGTATTAGGGTTTGGAACAGGATGTGGAAGTATAGAAATTCCACCATTAGTTACACCACGTTTCGATATGTTTCGTTACGGTGTAGAAATGCGTCCAACGCCACGTCAATCGAATGCCTTTATTATTTCGGGATACCTATCGGTTAAAACTCTAAAAAGAGTAATACGAACTTACGAGCAGATGCCATCGCCAAAGTATATTATCGCATTGGGTAGTTGCACAATTAACGGAGGTATGTATTACGATTCTTATAGCACTATTAATCGTTTAGATAAATATATTCCTGTTGATGTTTACATTGCAGGTTGTATGCCTAGACCAGAAGCATTATTGCACGGTTTTGCAAAACTTAAGCAATTAATAAAAGACGGTAAGGCAGAAAAAGCTAACGAATACGCGAGAAATTTCGATGAGTATAAAGCCAATCAAAAGAAAATTATTAAAGATTGGAATATGCCTGATTATAACTGGTAAAATTATTTAGCAATGAAAGAACTAATAGAAAAATTAAATTCGAAATACGATTTGCAAGAAATAGTTTATCAACGCGATAATCTTGCATTTACAGCTATAAGAAAGGAAAATGCAATAGATGCAATCACTTATCTTAGAGATTACGAAGAATTCACACATTTAGTAATGATGAGTTGTGTAGATTGGATTGAAGACGGAAAATTTCAATTATTATATCTATTAAACAGCCCAGAAAAAAAATGTGATATAGGAATCAAAGTTTATATTGATAGAGAGAATCCCGAAATGTTTTCTGCTCACCATTTATGGAAATCAGTATGGACTTACCAACGAGAGCTTAAAGAATTCTACGGAATAGATTTCCCAGGAAGTCCTCGAGTTAATGACGATTTTGTGGTTGAAGGATGGGAGGAAATTCCATTTATGAGAAGAGATTTCGATACTCACGAATATGCAGAAAAAACTTACTTCCCTCGTGGAAACCGTAAGACAAATGACCCTGCTGAATATATGAGAAAGAAATTATATCCAAATCAGCCAGTAACTGCTAAACAGAGAAAAGATGATAAATAAATTTTTAGGCTTCAAGCCAGACGAAAAGCTTTTACCGCACAAAACGGTAACTGCTGATACAGAAATAGACTTATCATCTCATAAGTACCAGAAAATATGGTTAGGGCCTAATCACCCTGGTGTAACTGGTAATATGGCTGTTGAGCTTACTGTACAAGGAAATACAATAATGAGAGCGAAAACTCACGTTGGATATCTTCACCGTGGTTTCGAGAAATTAATAGAGCGTCGTTTATTTGTTCAGGGTTTCCCTACAAGTATTCGTATGTGTGTGGCTGAACCAGATACAAATGAGTATTTTATTGCACGTGCTACCGAAGAGCTTTCTGGATATGCAGATGCTGTTCCAGATTACGCAAATTGGTTACGTATGTTGTCTTTAGAAATGGCACGTTTACAAGGATTACTTCGTGGAGTTCCTGGTCAAGGTGGAACATTTGCTCTTGGAATAGGAGTACAGTGGGGAGTTTATCTTAGAGATTTAATTCTTGATAGATTCGAAGAACTTACAGGCGCACGTGTATATCATATGTACATTATTGCAGGTGGTGTAAGAGGTAATTTACCTGCTGGTTTTAAAGCTAGAATGGAAGATAACTTACGCGATATTGATGATTTTATTATCAAGATTAAGAAGTTAATGTTCGATAACTCTGTATTTAAAACAAGAGCAAAAGGATTAGCTGTTATCACTCCTGATATGGTTGATAAATTTGGAATTGTAGGAACAAATGCTAGATGTTGTGGTGTAAAAAGAGATGTTCGTAAAGATAATCCGTATTTATTTTACGAGAAACTAGATTTTGATCCGCCAACAGCTACTGATGGTGATGTTTATTCAAGAACCTGGATACGTTGGCAAGAGTTAATACAAACGGTAGATTTAATTCGTCAGATTATGGCTAAGATGCCAGAAAAGGGCGACATTAGATGTCAAATGCCAAACGTATTAAATTGGAAAATACCTAAGGGTGAAACTTACGTTCGTTTAGAAAGTGGACGTGGAGAAATGGGAATGTATTACGTAACAGATGGTAGCGATAAGCCTCGTAGAATAAATCTACGTGGACCAAGTTACAATCACGCAATATCAGTTTTAGAGCATATGCTTATTGGTGTTGATGTAGCTGATGTACACGCTATAATGGTTTCGTTACAAACTTGTCCACCAGAAATAGAAAGATAAAATTAGTAAAAAGCAGAAAGTAAAAAGTAGAAAGTAAAAAGGCTTTCAACTTTATAAACTTTCAACTTTCAACTTTATAAACTAATAAAAATGAGTTTTAATTTAAAAGATATATTAACACCTTTTACAGCATGGGCTAACGTTGTGAAAGATCCTGTTACAATAAAAGACCCTTTCACAAGAGAAGCTGCACCACGATACAGAGGTTTTCATGCTAACGATGTTCAAGTTTGTATAGGTTGTGGTAGCTGCGAAGCTATATGCGAAAATCAAGCAATCGATTTAGTTCCTATTGAAGGCGTTGAAGGTATAGAGACTAAAGATGGTGACAGTGGATTACGTCCATCTGTAGATTACGGTCGTTGTTGCTGGTGTGCACTTTGTGTGGATATTTGCACAACCGATTCGCTTCGTTTAACCAATGCTTACACTTGGGTTGATACCGATGCCGATAATTTCATTTTTACTCCTGGCGTAGACAAAAAAGAATGGGACGACAAGCAAGAAGGTTGGAGAAAGCCACAAGATGGCTACGAATTCTACGGAAAAGAAAGAGTTCATATGGAAGAAATGCACTCACCAGAGCGTATCGATCCAAAAGATTCTTTTGTTGAATTTATAAAAGGATATTCTAAAGAGCAAGCTCAACAAGAAGCAGACCGATGTGTGTCTTGTGGTATTTGTACCGCTACCTGTCCTGCTCATATGGGAATTCCAGAATATATTAAAGCTATCCGTAACGACGATATGGAAGAAGGTATGCGTGTTCTTTACGAAACAAATCCACTTCCAGAAATTTGCGGACGTATCTGTACTCACAAATGTGAGGATGTTTGTTCTGTTGGATTTAAAGATGGTAGCGATGCCTTATCAATTCGTTGGTTAAAACGATATATTGCCGACCAAATTCCTGCTGATACAAATCAGTATAAAGATATGCTTGGAACAGGCGATATTGCTAAAAACGATAAGAAAATTGCATTTATTGGTTCAGGACCAGCAAGTTTATCGGCTGCTTACTATTTAGCATTATTAGGATATAATTGTACAATTTTCGAAAAGCTTCCAGAAGCTGGTGGTATGATGCGTTACGGAATACCGTCGTATCGTTTACCTTACGACCAAATCAATAAAGATGTAGACTATATTGTTTCGCTTGGCGTTGAGATGAAATACAACGTAAACATTGGAACAGATATCACATTAGAGCAATTAAATACAGATTTCGATGCGGTTTATGCCGGAACAGGTCTTCATTTAGGTAGAAGCACTCGTATTCCAGGATCAGAGCACGCAAATGTTTATCAATCGGTTGATTTACTTCGCGATATTGTAACTGGAGCAGAAGTTCCTGTAGAGAAGAAAGTTGTTGTAATTGGTGGTGGTAATGTGGCAATGGATATTACACGTTCTATGGCTAGGTTACAAATGGAGAAGTATGGCGAAGTTAACGTTATTGCAACTTCGTTAGAGGACGAAGAACACATGCCTGCCGATAGAGAAGAAGTTGTTGAGGCTCGTGAGGAAAATTGCGAAATCAATCCTGGTTACGGACCACAAGAAGTTGTTCTTAAAGATGGTAAAGTTGTTGGTCTTAAAGTTTGGAAGTGTCTTTCAATCTTCGACGAAACAGGAGCTTTCAATCCTAAATACGACGAGTCTGACGAAAGAATTTTCGAAGGTGATATGGTTATTGAGTCTATCGGTCAAGGAATGGATTTATCTTACTTAAGCGAAGAAATTAAGACTAAGATTGAGTTCGGCCCACGTGGTAGAATTGTAGTAAACGAAGACTGGCAAGCAAAAGGATTACCTTGGTTATTTATTGGTGGAGACATCATCGAAGGACCAGACGTAATTCACGGTATTGCAAACGGTCATCGCGGCGCAATGGCTATCGACCAATTCTTGAATCAAGGAAGATAATTAAGAAGTGAAAAGGTTTAAGGTTAAAAGTTTTAAAAATAGAGATATAACTTGTAACTTTTAACCTGTAACTTACAACTTTTTTAAAAAATATAAAATGGCAAATTTAGCAACAAAATATTTAGGCTTAAACCTTAAAAATCCAATTGTAATTGGTAGTTCAGAATTAACAAATTCAGCAGAAAGAGTTGCTGAACTAGAAAAAGCTGGTGCAGGAGCAATTATTCTTAAATCACTTTTCGAAGAGCAAATTTTAATGGATATAGATGCTGAAAGAATAAATAATATGTCTGGCACTTACGATCATATCGAGAATCATTTAGGCTATTATTTAAAAAAGCATTCTATAAATAAATATTTAAATTTAATTAAAGACTCTAAAAAGACTGTAAATATTCCTGTAATAGCAAGCATTAATTGCTACGACGATAAGGAATGGATAGATTTTGCAGAGAAAGTAGAAAAAGCAGGAGCCGATGCATTAGAAATTAATCTTTTTGCCTTACCTGCAGATGCAGATCTTTCAGGCAGGGAGATGGAGCAGAATTATTTAAATATTATTGATAAATTATTATCTGCAGTAAACATACCAGTTTCTGTAAAAATAAGCTCATATTTCTCTGGTTTAGCTAATTTCTTAATAGAATTATCTAAAACTAAAATACAAGGTTTAGTATTATTCAATAAATTTTATGCACCAGTAATCGACATAGAAACAGAGAAAATTATTTCAGGTAAAATTACAAGTTCAGCAGAAGATAATTCTAATACTTTACGCTGGATGAGTATACTTTCAGGAAAAGTAGACTGTGATTTATCTGCATCTACAGGTATTCACTCTGCAAATGAGGTTATCAGTAATATTTTAGTTGGAGCAAATACAACACAAATGGTTTCTGCAATAATGGAAAATGGTAATAAACATATTGCAACTGTTCTATCAGAATTAGAAGCTTGGATGGATAAGAAAGATTACAATTTTATTGAAGAATTTAGAGGTAAATTAAATCAATCGAATATTAAAAATCCTATGATGCTAGAACGATCTCAGTTTATGAAATACTTTGCTGATAGCGGGAAATAATACAATTATTTGTATCAAAAATTGCCAACTGCAATTGCGATTGGCATTTTATATGTTTTTAGCTTTTTATACTCATTTAATATTAGCTCGTTCTTTTTTCATATCCTTTAAATGATCTTTTAATTCCTTCTCTGTAACAAGATTATCATTATTTGCGTCCATCCTAATAAATATCTTACCATTGTTAGTTTCAAACTCTTCATCAGAAATAACATCATTGCCGTCAGCATTTAAAATATCGAAATGCGTACATTCATCTCTTGTTATTTCGCCATCGTTGTTTGCATCTTTCTTTGCGTAAGCTATAACTATATATGCCGCAAACTCATCATTAGAGATAGTTCCATTATCATCAGCATCAAAAAGACTAAAATATCCTTTTTTTTCGGCCTTTGCTTGTGGTATTTTTTCTGTTTTGGACTCTGATATTGTTTCCGTTATCGTTTCAACTTCAGAATTGCAAGATGTTATTATAACAGCAAGCCCTAATAATACTGTAATAGCTTTCATATTTTTAAATTTAAATTATTACAACAATTTTATGAATAATATTTATTTTAAAATATGAGATTTATCTTATTTATAAAAAAAGAAAAACCCAACTACAATTATAGTTGGGTTTTTCGTACACAATAATGTGTAAAACTATACATCAAAAGTTAGCTTAATAAATTTCTTAAGTTCACCAAAACGTGCTTCATCACAGTGTTCAGAATAGATTCCTATAAAATCTTGCCCTCTACCTTTAATAAATAAGAAAGTTAGGAAAGAATCAAACAAATGAAAATCACAATTATTCTTAATCTTTTTAATCCCTTCATTAAAAGTATCAAGTTCTATTAAGCTATTAATTTTAAAAAAATATCTTCCGCTTATTAAATTATCTCTATACACACCATCTTCTATCTTTACAAATTCTGTGTAGCGTTTAAAGAATACTTTAGTTGTAAACTTATCAACTTTTTTATCTGAAATAAATTCAATTCCCAAACTTTTAATTTCATCAATAATAGTGCTTAATGCTTCTATATCTGTAAGGTTAATTCTAATACATTGATAACTTTTATTATTGTAGGACATTTGCCCAGGCATTATTTCAGTTTTCGAAGGTAATTTTTCATTAATTTGATATGCTTTTCTTAAAACAATATCTTGAAAACAATCTATATGTTTTTTCACTAGCAAAAAAAGTCTCCAGTTACTTTGGCGTTTGTTCGGAGGAAAATTTGCTCTAGAATAATAATCTGGCTCTGGGTTAGATTCAAGGATTAATACTTTATAACTGCCACTTAAAGGGGATCTCCCTACAGAAAGTTCAACATTATAACAGGCAATGCCATCAAATTCGATTTTGTTCATAATATGTGTTTAGATTAAAATAATGATTTGTTGATTATTATACCATGCAAATTACAAAAAAAACTACTAAAACAAAAGGGAACTGTCGCATAACATATAGATATATAAATACCTGTATATCTTATACTACTAAGTGTTTTTGCCTAACAATAGTAATAATTAGGGTACAACAATAAACCCAACTTATAAATTCTATCTAAAAACAAAAAGTTATTATTTTTAGATTATCATTAAACTACAGATTTAATAATTACCAACGCGGTAGAAATATTGAAGCAGGCGGAAGATAATAATCGTACCTAAACTATTATGATAAAGAAATACCATAAGTTTTTACGATTTCTTATATCATTTTTAATATATTTGTTGAATGAGATTTATTAAAGAAATATCACTTACGATAATAGGATTGGTTCTTATTTTTTTAGGATCACATAATGGTTTAGATCTAGACTACGCACCAGAATCGCTTATTTTAGGAATAATATTATTATTTATTTCTACTGTTTTAGTAGTTGTGAAATTTGAGAAGACCAAAAAAGATTAACTTCTTCTAAAAATTCTTCCCAACCTTAACAGAAAAAATTGGCATAGTTCCGGAATATCCTTTGCCAAAATAAAGTGTATTAAATTTTCGTGGTGTTCCTAAGGTAGATTCTTTTATGCTATAGCGCATTCCTAGTCCGAAAGAAAAATCGTAAAACATAGATTTTACAATCTCGCCTTTTATTCCTACAAGCATTTTTAAACTTCCAACATAAATATTTTCTTCAATATTTTGCAATCCAAATCTGTAGTAATCTAAACCATCTACTGTCTCGAAACCCCACTCATATTGCTGGTATTCATACTTAAAGTAATCGAATTCTAAACCTGTTGCTGCATAAATATCTGAACCATCGTCGGTTTTAAACAAATAAGATTTGTATAATGTTTCTAAACCTACGCCTAACATTTCGTCGTAAGAATTTACAAACGCATCATAGTAAATTCCTGAGTTATGATAATCTATAGCAGTGCTATGATAATAAAAAACAGGTGAGAACTCCAATTCTCCAGTCTTAAATATTCGCATTGCATACGACATTTTAAAACCTCTAAAGAATATTAATGCAGGCGACCACGAAACAGAATTTTTATAAATAATACTATCATTCTTTGCAGACTCAACAACTTGCGATTTAGCCGTTAATCCTAATAAGGCAATAAATAATATTAAAAATAATATTCTCATTTACTAATTTTCTGGTTTTATTTCGCTTAAAAAATGTAATGTATCGTTAACAAAATTATACTGAGTAATTACGTTAGAACCCATTACATATAAATGATTTTGATCTGCAATTAAATCAAAAGCGTCAATATCAATTGTTTTACTTAACGTTGGATAACCAACAGTGTCTAACTTAAATAAATTTAATCCATTATCGCAAACAAATAAATTATCGTTGTACAATGCCAAGCCAAACGGGTTAGACATATCTATGCTATATAATGGTTCTGGATTGTATAAGTCGCTAATATCTATTACCTCTAGTGTGCTTTGGTTTTCCCAACCACAAGCGTCGCCTGCGCGCAAACTTGCATATGCAAAATTATCGTTTGCTACAACAGGATCGCACGAGAATAAATGTGTATAAAAAGACATTTGCAATGGTGATTGCGGAGCAGAAATATCATAAATATAAACTCCATTTCGCGTTCCTATAAATAGTTTATCAGAAAAAGGCGATATTGTTTCTACTCCAAATCCTAAATCTATATGATTTATAAATGAGGGTTTTTCATTATCCGAAATATCAAAATATTTTAATCCTGTTTCTGTAACTGTATAAAGGTTTTCGCCAATAACTGTAAATCTGGCAAGCGAGCCTGATTTGCCTGTTGTGCCATCGTAGTCTGTATTTCTATCATAATCCGTAGTTTCCGAAATATAATTAGGGCGACTATCTTCACTTTTTGCACAACCCAAAACCAATATTGCAATAATTGCTATGGCTAATATTTTATATCCAAGTCTAATCATTATAAATATTTTCTTTATAATTTGGATTTAATTCCCATGCTACAATTACAGTACTATCTGGTCGGTTCCCTATTAAATAAGGATAAGGAACGCTTTCTTGGTTAGGTGGAGTAAGTTCTGGAAAAACACTAGAAACTCGCTCTGTAATATTTATTTCGGGTAAATTATTTAAATTAATTGCTACTAAATCTACTGCGTTATCAGCATAAAGAATATTATTTTTAATTGCTAAGTCTATACAGCCAGGAATTTTTATAAAGCCCTCTATAAAGGGATTTAACGAATCTTGATTATTTATTATAAAAATACCTTCGTACTTTTCGTTTACATAAATTTTATCGCCTTTTAAGTAAATTTTGTCAAACGATTTTATTTTTCTATCAGTTTTATAACTTACAGATTTTGCAAGATCAGCTTGTTTTAATAAAACAGGCATATACTTATATTTATTGATATCTAATTCGGTTTGCTTATCACAAGACAAGATCAAAAAAACAATAATTATTATGTATATCTTTAATTTCATTTAATATATTAAACTAAAATTATTCGATTTTATTCTATAAAGATAATAAGTCTTGAATAAAAAATCAATAATCGATTATTAAATTTTTATCTTTGTAAAAAATTTCTATTATTAGAATTATGCAAGAAAAAATACTTATCCTTGATTTTGGTTCGCAATATACTCAGTTAATTGCAAGAAGAGTTCGTGAGCTTAATGTTTACTGCGAAATACATCCGTTTAATAAAATTCCCGAACTTAACGAAAGCATAAAAGGTGTAATACTTTCTGGTAGCCCATTTTCTGTTAGAGATAATGATTCGCCTATACCAGATTTAGATAATATTAAAGGTGTTAAGCCGCTTTTGGGTGTTTGCTATGGGGCACAGCATCTTGCTCATAATTATGGAGGAGAAGTTTTACCATCTAACAAAAGGGAATACGGTAGAGCTAATTTAGAATTTGTTAATAATAATAATGATTTATTAAAAGGTATTTCTAAAGGCACTCAAGTGTGGATGTCGCACGGCGATACAATTGCTAAAATTCCTGATAATTACGAAATTATTGCAAGCACATCTGATGTAAAAGTTGGTGCTTTTAAAATAGAAAACGAAACTACTTACGGAATACAATTTCATCCAGAAGTATATCATACAAGTGAAGGCAAAGAAATGCTAAAAAACTTTATTGTTGATATTTGTGGTTGCAAACAAGATTGGACTCCAAATTCGTTTGTAGAATCAACAATAGCAGATTTAAAAGAGAAATTACAAAACGATAAAGTTGTTCTTGGGTTAAGTGGTGGTGTTGATAGTTCGGTTGCGGCAATTTTACTACACAAAGCAATTGGACAGAACCTTACTTGCATTTTTGTTGATAATGGACTATTACGAAAAAATGAATTCGACGAAGTTCTAGATTCGTACAAACATATGGGCCTAAACGTAATTGGTGTTAATGCAAAACAAAGGTTTTACGATGGGTTAAGAGGCATTTCCGAGCCCGAAGCAAAACGTAAAGTTATAGGTAAAGCTTTCATCGAAGTTTTTGATGAAGAAGCTAACAAAATTCAAAATGTAAAATGGCTTGCTCAAGGAACAATTTATCCTGATATTATTGAATCTATTTCTGTAAACGGACCGTCGGCAACAATAAAATCTCATCATAATGTTGGTGGATTACCAGATTTTATGAAACTTAAAATTGTTGAGCCACTAAATTTATTATTCAAAGACGAGGTAAGAAGAGTAGGGAAATCTCTTAATATGAAAGCTAGTTTACTAGGCAGGCATCCTTTTCCTGGTCCTGGTTTAGGAATTAGAATTCTTGGTGATATTACCGAAGAAAAAGTAAGACTTTTGCAAGAGGCTGATGCAATTTTTATAAACGGACTTAAAGAAGATAATCTTTATGATGATGTTTGGCAAGCAGGCGTAATGCTTTTACCTGTTAATTCGGTAGGAGTAATGGGAGATGAACGCACATACGAAAAAGTTGTTGCTTTACGTGCTGTGCAATCTACAGATGGCATGACAGCCGATTGGGTACATCTACCATACGAATTTTTAGCAAAAATCTCTAATAAGATAATAAACCAAGTAAGAGGAATAAATAGAGTTGTTTACGATATAAGTTCTAAACCACCTGCAACTATTGAGTGGGAATAATACTGGATTAAAAAAACGCAAAAAAAAAGGCAGCCTAAGCTGCCTTTTTTTATATCATTTACTTTATTAGTATTCCCACAAATCATGTTCTAAATTAAACATTTGCATTTTAATTTTTTCTGCTTCTAGTTGAGCATCTAAACCTTTTTTATACAAATTAATTCTTCTATTATCATAAACATTTGTTTCTTGATAAATATAAGAAGAGAACTTACGTTTAAAGAAAATATCTTCGAATGTTCTTCGTTCTGCGTCATTTTTGGCATTAAATACTTCGTGGTTTGCAAGCAAAGATCTAATTGCAGGATAATATGCCCAAAAAACTTTTGTTGATGTTAGAACTAAATTATCTTCTTCACCTACGCCAGAATCATCTCCAATATCTTTTGCATACATTCTAATTGGACACAAGCCAACAATTCTAACTTCCATTTTGGATCTTTGTCTATCACACAACCCAACTTCAATCATAATCGATGTACTCACCTGGTCTGGAGATCTTTCTCCTTTAATAATTTGTTCAACCATTTCGAAAGTAACTAAATCTTCAACTTCGGTTGTATCATCTATAGCGCCAAAGTTTTGGTTAATGCCTTCTAAAGTAATTGGAGTAGTGAATTCATCATCGTAAGTATCATAAACAACCATTCCTTCGTTTTCTACACCATAAATTAATAAATCTATTAAACTATATCTATCATCTAATGGCGCTGTAGGAAAATATAACGGATGGTTTACTTTCTCTCGTAAATCAAGCATTCTCCATATTTTTTTCTCCCAAGCA
>DAOVTE010000077.1 GCA_030627705.1 Bacteroidales bacterium | reverse complement strand
TCTATATATAGTCACGTTGGAATTATCTATATAGATCAAGACAATTATTATGTTTTTGAAGCATCTAAAACTGTTAGGAAGATTCCACTAAAACAATGGATTAATAATGGAGCAGGTGGTCGTTATGTTGTTAAAAGATTAAAAAATGCAGAGGATATAATTAATATTGAAACAATAATAGATTTACGTGATGAGGCTGAAAAATACTATGATAAAAAATACGATATGGTCTTTGAATGGAGTGATGATAAAATGTATTGCTCTGAATTAGTTTGGAAAATATATAAAAGAGTTTTAAATATAGAGATTGGAGAACTTCAAGAATTGTCTGATTTTGACTTATCTAATCCAGAAGTAGCAAAAATTATAAAAGAACGTTACGGAAATGAAATCCCATTGAATGAAACCGTTATTTCACCTATTTCTATGTATAATTCAAATAAATTAAGAGAAGTTGTAATTGACTAATAGGTATTTATTTAATAGTATTTTAGTTCTTGTGGTTTTGAGTGTTCCTGTATATATTTTTATGTTCGTTAATACAGGTGTAAGTTTGAAATATGAAACAAATGATGTAGTAGATTGTATTTCTCTTGTTACAGGAAGTGATTTATGTTTAGCTTCGACAATTATTAAAACATTAATCGGTAGCTCCTTGTTAATAATGATAGGTATGTTATATTTTAGAGAGAAAATAATTAAATAAAATATACGTATGGCAACAAATAAGACTCAATAGCTTGTATAATAATTTTTTTGTTTTTTTGCTCTTCATAAAGCGTGTTTGTATTTTATGTTTAAGATAGTATTTTTTATCCCATAAAGGTTTGATTATTAAAAGATTTGTAATACTTTTGCAGCTCAATAAAAATTAATATAAATTAAATAACGAAGTATGCCTGTTAAAATTAGATTAGCAAGACACGGAAGAAAGAGAAACGCATTCTACCATATAGTAGCTGCGGACGGCAGGGCGCCACGTGATGGTAAGTACATCGAAAGAATTGGTTCATATAATCCGAACACCAATCCTGCGACCATCGACTTAAATTTTGATAAAGCTTTAGAATGGTTAATGAAAGGTGCACAACCTACGGATACTGCAAGAGCAATTTTATCTTACGAAGGTGTAATGTATAAAAAACATCTTTTAGGTGGAGTAGCAAAAGGTGCATTTGACGAAGCTGCAGCAGAAGCAAAATATACAGCTTGGAAAAACGATAAATTAGCAAAAATAAATGCTAACAAAGAAGGTATTGCAAAAGTTAAAGATGATGATCTTAAAAGCAGATTAGATGCAGAAACAAAAATTAATGAATTAAGAATGCAAGCAATTGCAAAACAAAATTCAGATTTAGTTGCTGCAGCAGAGGCTGAAGCTAAGGAAAAAGAAGAAGCAAAGATTGCAGCACAAACTCCTGTAGTAGAAGAAAAAGTAGATGAAGAAGCTCCTGTGGTAGAAGCTGAAGCTCCAAAAGAAGAAGTAGCTAAGGAAACTGCAAAAGTAGAAGAAAAAGTTGCTAAGGAAACTCCAAAAGCTGAAGAAAAAGTTGTTGAAGAAGCTCCAAAAGCAGAGAAAAAAGTTGCTAAGGAAACTCCAAAAGCAGAAACAGAAGAAAAACCAAAAGCATAAATATTGATGATACTAAAAGAAAAATATCTTTTAGGTTATCTCAAAAAAACACATGGTTTAAAAGGAGATTTAATCTTTATTGTTAAAGAAGCTCTTTTTAATGAATTTTTAAATAAGGAATTGGTATTTATCGAACTAGATAATTTGCCAGTTCCTTTTTTTATTGAGCACTCTAAACCCCACAATAATAATTCAATAATTGTAAAATTTGAAGATGTTAATACTATTGAGTATGCTGAACGGTTTATTGGTAAAAAAGTCTTAACAGAAAAGAACTTAGTATCTAACGAAGCTATAAATGAAAGTTATAGCAGCCTAATTAACCTAAATGTAGAAACTGTAGATGGAGAATATTTAGGAATTATAAAAGAATTTATAGATTACAAAAATAATCCTTTAATAAAAGTAAGTTCTAGTAAATATAGAGAAATTCTTATTCCTGCAAATTCAGTTTTTATTACAAACATAACAGATAGTACTGTTGAGGTTAATCTTCCTGACGGCTTCCTCAATATTTACGATATATAAAACTTGTTTGTAGATTTATACAGGCACAATTACAAATAACTTTGTTTCTTCTAAATATTCGGTTGCGGCAATTTTACCCAATATTTTTGGTGCTTTTACTCCATCGTAGAAGTGTTTCTCTCCTACAAAAACTCTTGCTTCATCCCATAAATTTTTCGAAATAAAGCTATCAAGAAACTCTTTTCCTCCCTCAATAATAATTGATTGAATTTCTTTTTTGTGTAAATGAAACAATATTTGATTGTGAATTTCTTTATGAAAATCAATTTTAATAAATTCGAGATTATTTTCAGATTCTTTCTCAATTTCAGTAAAAATAATTGTAGTAATTGATTTGTCAAATAAGTTTAATTCTTTAGGCAATTCTAAATATCTATCTATAGTGATTCTAATAGGGTTTTTACCTGACCAAGCTCTTACATTTAACTCTGGGTTATCTAATTTAGCAGTGTTTGTGCCTATCATAATTGCAGGCTCTTCAGTTCTCCATTTATGAACCAATTTTCTTGATATTTCATTAGTAATCCATTCTGCTTTTTGTTCAGGATTTTCTCTGTTAATATCAATATATCCATCAATAGTTTCTGCCCATTTTAGAATAATATATGGACGTTTTTTCTCGTGAAATGTAAAAAACCTTCTGTTTAACCATTGACTTTCTGTTTCTAAAACACCAACTTTCACATTTATTCCAGCATTTTTTAACATTTTTATTCCCTTGCCTGAAACTTCAGAAAAAGTATCAACACAACCAATTGTTACATTTGGGATTTCTTTCTCTATAATTAATAACGAGCAAGCAGGGGTTCTCCCTTGGTGGGCACAAGGCTCTAAGTTTACATATAAAGTAGACTCTTTTAGTAAAGATTTATTTTTTACAGAATTTATCGCATTTACTTCTGCGTGTGCTTCTCCACAATTTTTATGAAAACCCTCGCCAATAATTTTATTATTATGTACAATAACAGAGCCTACCATTGGGTTTGGCTGTGCTGTTCCTTTACCTAAGTTTGCTAATTCTAGGCATCGTTTCATATATATATTATGGATATTTTTTGCCTGCAAATTATTAGATTTTTATAAAACTCTAAAATTGATTTAATTTGTACTATGCAAATAAAACAAATTAAAAATAATATTATTGATACTTTGCAAGATATTTATTCTAAAGATGAACTACAAAGTTTTGCTAGAATAATATCCGAACATATAATAAAAAAACCTTATGCGTATATTTTAGCTAATTCAGATGATGTTTTAGACGATTATCAGCAAGAAGAATTTGCAAATATTATTAATAAGTTAAAACAAGAGAATCCGATTCAATATATTTTAGGCGAAATGGAATTTTACAATATTAATTTATTTGTAGAACAAGGTGTATTAATTCCACGTAACGAAACCGAAGAGCTTGTAGACTGGATTATTAAAGATAACCAAAATAAACAAGATTTAAATATTCTTGATATTGGAACAGGTAGTGGCTGTATTATTTTATCATTAAGTAAAGCTTTAAATCCTAATTCTGCTAAAGCTGTTGATGTTTCTAATAATGCATTAAAAATTGCTTCTAAAAATGCGAATTTAAATAAGCTAAATATTGAATTTAGCAAAACAAATATCTTAAATACAAAGCCTTCGTTTTTCGATAAAAAATTTGATATTATCGTAAGTAATCCGCCGTATGTAAAGGAAAGCGAAAAGTTATTAATGAAAAATAATGTTTTAAATTACGAGCCAGAATTAGCTTTATTCGTAGATGATAATAATCCATTAATTTTTTATGATAGAATTGCTAAACTTGCATCAAAGATATTAAAGCCAAGCGGGTATTTGTATTTTGAAATTAACGAAGCGCTAGGCAAAGAAACTGTAGAATTAATAAAAAAATATGGATTCGCAGATGTAGTATTAAGAAATGATATTAATGATAAACCACGAATGATTAGAGCAAAAAAATAATTTATGGAGATAAAAGATGCAATATACAAAGCTCAATCCTTATGCAGCAGAAGCGAAAAATGTAGTTTTGACGT
Organism: Bacteroidales bacterium; assembly: GCA_030627705.1. Classification (GTDB taxonomy): domain Bacteria; phylum Bacteroidota; class Bacteroidia; order Bacteroidales; family JAFGXI01; genus DAOVTE01. The sequence goes on along the minus strand of DAOVTE010000077.1, from coordinate 7,768 downwards.
AATAAAAAAACTATACGATTGGAAAGCAGACCGAGACGATTTCGATGAAATTATAGAATCGCTTATTGATGATAATTATATAGACGAAGAGCGCTATGCAATTGCGTTTGCAAAAGATAAGTTTAAATTTAATAAATGGGGTAAAATAAAAATTACATATGTTCTACGACAAAAAAATATTCCTAGCGACTTTATTAATAATGCAATTGGCAATATCTCTGATAAAGATTACTATCAAACAATTTTAAACGAATTAGAAAAAAAACTAAAATCAATTAATGATACCGATTCAAAAAAGATTAAGCTAATTAGATTTGCTTCTGGCAAAGGTTATGAATCAGATATTATTTTCAAAGCTTTAAAGGATATAGGAATGTAAATAATGAATAGTGTTGTAAAACACATTTCTCTTAATCTTTATTTGTTATATTTATATGCTGAATATAAATAAAACTAAAATGAAAACTTTAATTACTTTATTTATTGTTGCAATAGCAACTTTTTCTGTTTTTGCCCAAACCCCAAACACAATTAAATATCAAACCGTAGTTCGCGATGCAAATGGCAATGCAATGGTTTCTGTAAATGTAGATTTCCAAATTTCTATTCTAGAAACTACAGCTTCAGGAAGTTCTATTTACGCAGAAACGTTTTCTACAACAACTAATCCATTTGGATTGGTAAATCTAGAAATAGGAAATGGAACATTAGTATCAGGTGATTTTGCTACAATAGATTGGGCAAACGATATACACTTTGTAAAGATTGAAGTAAATCTTTTCGATGGAAATGGTTTACAAGAAATGGGAACATCTCAACTCTTATCTGTTCCGTACGCATTAAATGCAAAATCAGCCGAAAATGTGTTCTCAGGAGATTATAATGATTTAGCAAATCAACCAACAATACCTGCAAATACCAGCGATTTAACAAATAACTCAGGTTTTATAACAAGCCCTGACGATGCGGATGCAGATTCAACAAACGAAATACAAGATTTAAATCTAACAGGAAATACATTAACAATAACAAATAATACTTCAGCAACAAATATAGATTTAAGTGGATATTCTAATTTATGGCAAGAAACAGGTAATAATATTTATTATAATAATGGATATGTAGGAGTAGGAGTAAACAATCCTGATGGAAAATTAATTATCCAAGGTGATGCCTCTATTGATCCAGATTCTGCAATATTCGAAGTAAAAAACAAAGATGGAAAAACAGTTTTTGCAGTTTACGAAGAAGGTGTTCGTGTTTATGTAGATGATAACGGAACAAAAGCAAATTCATCAAAAGGTGGTTTTGCAGTAGGCGGTTTTTCTGCAGTTAAAGGCCTTACCAACGAATATCTTAGAGTTACCCCAGATAGTATCAGAGCATATATAGAATCAGAAGCAAATTCAAGCAAAGGAGGTTTTGCAATAGGAGGTTTTTCAGCTACAAAGGTAATCCCTGATATTGTATTTAACGTAGGCGCATCTGATAGTACAGATGTAATTTTTCCATCAAAGGCTCGTATGGCATGGTATCCACAAAAAGAAGCTTTTCTTGCAGGAAGAATTGTAGTAGAATCAGCAGATAGTGTTGGATTAAATTCATTTGCAACAGGTTTCGAAAGTAAAGCATTAGGCGATTACTCACAAGCATTTGGCTATAGAGCAAGAGCAGTAGGTGATAATTCTACAGCCGTAGGATATTATGCAAATGCAGAGAGTCCGAACTCATATGCTTTTGGTAATTATTCTTTAGCATTAGATAGTGGTTCTTATGCTATAGGAACAGGGGCAAAAGCTTCTGGTTTAAGAAGTTTTGCTCTTGGCTCTTCAGGAGTCGATTCCTTAGGAGTGGCAATTTCACCAACTATGGCAACGGGTGAATATTCTTATGCATTTGGTATGGGTAGCATTGCTAGTAACAAATATTCTGTTGCTTTTGGAACTCTAAATTCAGCAAGTGGTGAATATTCTTTTGCAATTGGAATTAACACAGCAGCAAATGGGAACAGTTCCACATCTATGGGATATGGTACAATTGCAAACGCATCTTATTCTACTGCTATGGGATATAATACAATAGCAAATGGTTCAGCATCTTCAGCAATTGGACATAGTACAACTGCAAATGGAAATTCTTCTACAGCAATGGGATATGGTACAACAGCAAATGGATCTGGGTCAACGGCTATGGGATTTATTTCTAATGCAAATGCAAGTTATTCTACTGCAATGGGAGTTGGAACAATAGCTAACGGACAGTATTCTGTAGTTGCAGGACAAGGAGCTAGAACAGAAGGGACTTTTTCTATTGCTATGGGAGAAGGTGTAATAGCAAGATCATATAAAGAAACTGTTTTTGGTTCATATAATGATACTACAACAACTCCAAATTGCCAATGGAGCTGGTTTAATCAAAATCCTGTATTTGTAATTGGAAACGGACTTAATTGGTACACAAGGCATAATGCATTTGTTATACTTAAGAATGGTAATGTTGGAATTAACACAAACACACCAGACAAATTATTAACCGTACAAGGCGATGCAAGAGTTACAGGGAATATATATTATGGAGCTATTGGGTCTTTTACTATTTATTCAAAACCAGATTTTGTTTTCTCACCTAATTACAATCAAGATTTTGATATTGATTATGTCGAAAACTTTATTAATGAGAACGGGCATCTACCTTGGGTAACGGCTGCAAAAGATGAAAAAGATGGAATAAACATGACTCGCATGGGTTTTGAGACCCTAGAAGCTGTGGAAAATCAACAATTGCAAATTATCAATTTGAGAAAAGAAAACTTAAAAATAAAATTAAAAAGTGATTCTCAGCAAGAGATTATAAATAAACAACAAACAACAATAAACCAATTAATAAAACGAATAGAAAAGTTAGAAAGAGCTTTATTAAAAAAATAATTTACAAATCAATAAGTGCTCATAAAACACAAATTGTTAATTACTAAATTAGGAATTGTTATTATTTTTAAATAATTTTTTTTTACTTGCAAGCTTAAATAAATAAAAACAAAAAAATGAAAAAAACACTAATTGCAATAATGCTATTACTTACAATTTCTACTGTTAGTAATGCGCAAGATTATACAACATCAGTAGGTTTAAGACTAGGTTTGTATAATGGTTTAACGGCTAAAAAATTCATATCGAGTTCAATGGCAGTAGAAGGTATTTTAGATACTAGATGGAATGGAATTCAAGTAACAGGGCTTATAGAGAAACACTCTGCTCCTTTTGATTTGCCTGCTTTGTACTTATTCTATGGTGCTGGTGCACACGTTGGATTATGGAGCGGATCAAATGTTAATTCTGCTTGGGGTACTACATCTTCAAATTATATGGTAATTGGAGTAGATGGGATACTTGGTTTAGAATATAATTTTAACGAAGAATTTACAATTCCACTAACCCTTAGTTTAGATTGGAAACCTGCAATTCATTTAATAGGATATACAGGTTTTTGGTTTGATTCTGGAGCAATATCCGTTAGATATATCTTAGATTAGTTATCTAGTAAAAACAAATTCGTTTTCGCTAGATAAATTATTATTATAGAAATATCCTTCGCTATCAAAAGCTTTTAAGTCGTTTGTCTGTTCGATATTATTTTTAATAATAAATCTTGTCATTAAACCTCGGGCACGTTTTGCATTAATTGCAACAATTTTATAAGTGCCAGATTTATCTTCTTTAAAAATAGGCGTTATTAATTTACCGTCTATTTTTTTTGTGTTTATGGCTTTAAAATATTCGTTTGAAGCCAAGTTAATTAATACCTTCTCTTTATGGTTAGAAAGCTCTGCATTTACCATATTTGTTAATCTATCTCCCCAGAAATTGTATAAAGTATTACCTTTTTTAGATATGATTTTTGTTTTCATCTCTAATCTATAAGGCAGCATTAAATCTAGAGGTCTAAGCAATCCGTAAAGTCCAGATAATATTCTTAAAGTTCCGTTTAATTTTTCAACCTCTTGTTTTTCGAAAGTTTCAATATCTAAACCTCGGTAAGCATCGCCCTTAAACATATATATAGAAGGCTTTGCAACTTTCTTATCGAAAGGCATTTTCCACAATTGAAATCTACTGTAATTTAGTTCACCTAATTTTTCGCTTAAACTCATAAGTTTAGAAATATCATTAGGATTAAATACTTTTAAAATATTAATAAGCTCCTTAGATTCTTGTAAAAAATCGGGATTTGAGAAATCAAAATCTAAGTTTATAGGTTTCTCGTCTAGTTTTTTTGCTGGAGAAAGTAATATTAACATAAAATTATTTTAAAAAATTTATTTATCAAAGACTAAAGTTATTACTTTGCACTTGATTATAAAATATTTTTAGATTAAAAAACGTCAAAATATAAAACTTTGATAAAATCTGGTAAAATAAATATTATATTTATTGCTTTTTTATTTCTCGCAACATCTTTGTCTTGTGCTAAATATGAAGAGGGGCCTGCCTTTTCGTTAAATACAAAAAAAACTAGAGTATCAAATAAATGGGATTACCAATCTGTGAGGAATATACAAACAGATCTTATTAAATATTCAGAATTTGAAAATTGGAACGATCTATACGATAAAGAAAACGATTTTACTAGAACCATAATTTATCTTTCTGAAATTACAACATATCACGGAAAGTGGGAGTTTACAGACCAAAAAAGAGGAATTGTAATAACTTATATGAGGGGTGAACAACTAGTTACCGAGAGATATAAAATAATAAGATTAACAAATGACGAGTTCTGGATTAGAGACAACGAAAAAGAAGTTCATTATATTACAAATACAGAATAATAGTTGTGGTAAAAATTTTAATAATTAGATTTAGTTCTATTGGCGATATAGTATTAACAACTCCTGTTGTGCGTATGCTAAAACAGCAACTGCCAGATACAGAAATTCATTTCTTAACAAAGCCACAATTTTCAATTCTTATAGAAAGCAATCCATATATAGATAAAACACATTATCTAAAACCAGAATTTTCTGATACAATCACTGAATTAAAAAATGAGTTTTTCGATTACATTATAGATTTACATAATAATTTACGTACATCAAGAATTAAATATAAATTAAATCTGCCAGCTTTTACTTTCGATAAATTAAATCTTAAGAAATGGATTTATGTGAATTTTAAGAAAAATAATTTACCAGATACTCATATTGTTGATAGATATCTACAAACAACAACTGTTTTCGATATAAAGAACGACAATAAAGGTTTAGACTATTTTATCCCAGAAAACGATAATGTAGAAATTAGCAAAAGCTTTACTGAAATAAATGATAAATATATTTCGTTTGTAATTGGCGCAAAACACTCGACAAAACAATTACCAATAAATAAAATAATTGAGATTTGTAATAAAATTGATTTGCCAATAATATTAATGGGTGGAAAAGAAGATTCCGAAAAAGCTGAACAAATAGTTAGCAAAGCACAAAATACATATAATGCTTGCGGAGGATTTAATTTAAATCAATCTGCATCAATATTAAAACAAGCTGATGCAGTAATATCGCACGATACAGGATTAATGCATATTGCAGCAGCTTTCTCAAAAAAAATAATTTCTATTTGGGGAAATACAGTTCCTGAGTTCGGAATGTATCCATATTTGCCAAATAAAGAATCAAAAATTATTCAAGTAAATAATCTAAAATGTAGACCTTGCTCAAAAATAGGGTTTAGTAAATGTCCAAAAAAACATTTTAAATGTATGGAAGATATTAATATCGAAGAAATAATATCAACAATTAACTAGCTAAACTTTACAACATTAAAACTTTTTAACTTTTCAACTACAAAAATGAAAATAACAAGAAAAGATATAGAATTAATGGCACCAGTAGGCTCTTTCGAGTCGTTGGCTGCTGCAATACAAGGCGGAGCAGATTCCATTTATTTTGGAATAGAGCAACTAAATATGCGTGCAAATTCGTCGAATAATTTTACTACCGAAGATTTAAAAACAATAATAGAAACTGCAAACAAAAATAATATTAGAACATACTTAACCGTAAATACCGTTTTGTACGATCACGATATTATTTTAATGAAACAAATTGTTGATATTGCCAAAGAAAGTGGCGTTACTGCAATAATTATTTCCGATCAAGCAGCAATTACTTACGTTGCATCTAAAAATATTGAGATACATATTTCTACGCAAGTAAATATTAGCAATGTAGAAACCGTTAAGTTCTACGCACATTTTGCCAATGTAATGGTACTTGCACGCGAACTTAGCATAAAGCAAGTTGCTGCAATTACAAAAGCAATTAAAGACGAAAATATTACAGGACCATCGGGCGAATTAATTAAAATAGAGATTTTTGCCCACGGTGCATTATGTATGGCAATTTCTGGGAAATGCCATTTAAGTTTGCACGAACAAAACTCATCGGCAAACCGTGGTGCTTGTCTACAGACTTGCAGAAAACCATACATAGTAACCGAAAAAGAAAGTGGTTTCGAGCTAGAAATAGACAACGAATATATAATGTCTGCAAAAGATTTATGTACAGTTTCGTTTATAGATAAAATCCTAGATGCAGGAGTATCTGTTCTTAAAATTGAAGGCAGAGGCAGACCGCCAGAGTACGTAAAAACCGTTTGTACAGCCTACAATAAAGCTATTGATATGTACCTTAATGGTAGTTTTAAAACCGAAAAAGCAAAGGAACTAGAAAAAGATTTAGCAACTGTTTTTAATCGTGGATTCTGGGATGGTTATTATATGGGCAGGAATATTGGTGAGTGGAGCGAAGTTTATGGCTCAAAAGCAACCCTAGTAAAAACGTATATTGCAAAAGGCACAAACTATTTTTCTAAGCTAAAAGTTGCTGAATTTTTAGCAGAAAGCAACGGACTAAAACTTGGCGATAATATAATAATTACTGGACCAACTACAGGTGTAATAGAATCTACCGTAGAAGAAATTCGTGTAGATAATAAACCTGTTGATGAGGTAAAACGAGGCGAGAGTTTCTCTATTAAAATTCCAGAAATTGTTCGTCGCTCCGATAAACTTTATAAAGTTGAAAAGACTGAATTTGCTGAGGATTATAAGTAAAAAGCTATAAAGTAAAAAAATCTTCTGCAATGCATTTTTACTATATAATTTCTCTAAGACTCTATTTGCTATATTAGCTTAATTTAGTTAAATTTGTATTTATGAATAAGCAATTAAAAGTATTCATTTTATTAGCCTTTGTTTTTACTATGAAACAAGGTGTTTCGCAAAACTTAGTGCCAAATCCTAGTTTTGAGCAAATTTCAAATATACCTTGTGATTTCGGTGATCTTAATGGATATATTGTTAATTGGTATAAAGGAACAATAGGAACTTCTGACCTTTGGTCTACTCAAAATAGCAGCAATTGTGAAACCCATTCTCCTTACAAAACTGGTTATATTTGAATTTTAGGACAATACCCAAGAACAGGAAATAATTTTGCTGGAATTTATACATATGAGAATTCTAGTGCAGAAAGTTACAGGGAGTACATTTCTGTTCAACTAGATTCTTCGCTTTTCCCAAATCATTATTATAAAGTAAGATTCTACGTTTCACTAGCTGATTATTGGTGTGGAAAGCCTACTAATATAGATGCATATTTATCAAAAGATAATCCATATTTTTATTCTAATCATCCTGATTCAACAAGAATGATTGCACAGCCTCAAATTAGGAGTTATTCTTACATCAATGATTCCATAAATTGGGT
>DAOVTE010000207.1 GCA_030627705.1 Bacteroidales bacterium | reverse complement strand
TTTTCTGCATTTTTTGCAAAAACCTCTACTTGTTTTGGAGTTCTATGTGCCGAAAGAGCATTTACTTCGAAAGGAATCTTAAAATCGTTTAATATTTTAGCTGCTTTTTCCATTACTGGCCAATCGGAAGTGCTTCCCATTATTATACTTACTTGTGCTTGCATTTTATTTTTTATTAATTATTTATGACAGTATTAAATCTATTTATTTTATGAAACAAATATAGTTTAATTTCTTTTTAATTCTTTATGTTTTTAAAAAACCGTGTATGAATTTGACTTAGTATAAAGCTAAGCATTATTTTTATTCTCATAATTGTTAAGTTTTAATAATTTTTTTAATATAACTTTCTTTCGCTGTTGTAAGTTTTAATAAATAAATACCATTAGGCAAATCTTCGATTTGAATTATAAATTTTGAATTATAAATTTCGTATTGTTTTAGTTTTTTACCGTAAATATTAAAAACCTCATAACTTTCTACTATTAATTTTTGGCTTTCAATTTGCACATATTTACTTGCCGGATTAGGATAAATTTTAATACTACTGTTATAGCCTTCAGCAGATCCTATTATATAGCATATTCCAGGCTCTGAAGAAACACAAACATCATCGATATAATAATATGCACAATTAATTAATGTATTATTATAACTATATGCTATTGTATCTGTGTTGTTTGCATCAAAGAAATTTGCAATAATTAAACAAGTGTATGCTGAATCGGCAATGAATTCACCCGATATAGTAACCCAATTTATTGAATCTGTTATAATTGAAGATTCATATACATGTGCAAAATTATTTATTGGAATATTACTCAGATATGGGTTAGAAATTGCGTTATAGGATACTGTTGAAAATAATATGCCTATATTATTAGTAGTTCGTAGTTTTGAGATATCTCGGCTTTGCTCGACATTACAGTATCTTTTATGTAATGCGAACATTCCTGTTCGCTACAAGAAGAACGAACATTCTTGTTCGTTTTACATATTACCCACGAATGTGGGGATCCAGTTTTTTTAATTTATGTTTTATCTGGTTTCCCTACTACTAGGGAATGATAGTTCTATATTAGCTTGTCATTTCGACCGCAGTGGAGAAATCTGTTTGAGAAGAGCTCCGTGGCATGAGATGTCTCGGCAGGCTCGACATGACAAATTATAATAGAGTAAAGGCTTCCTCAAATTACACAAATGTTCACAAATGTAAAGTTGTAAAGTACCTCTAAAGTGCTTTACAACTATATGGTTTTATTACTCGTTTTGTCTCGGCAAGCTCGGCAAGACAAGACTCTGTATTTAACCCTGTTAGAGTTCTTTTATGTTGTTATAAAACTCTGACAGGGTTGGTAGCTTTGCACAAACCCACACGAAAGATTCAAAAGTCACACCCCTTGACAGCAGCAGTTCCCTCTCCCTTGGAGAAGGCTAGGGTGAGACTTTTTGTTGACTAACCCTATCAAGGTTAAGTAAGGTATTAATAGAATTTTTTTGCTACAATATATTCGATATTTAAATAATTCAACAAATAATTGTATTTTCGCAGAATAAAATAATAATAATAAGTCTTGATAATAAATTTCAGGTCTAAATTTAAGTTATAACAAATGAAAAGAGTTAAAGTTCTCGATAAAGAGTTTGAAGTATCTATACCAGCAAAAGAAATAGATGCAATAATTTCTGGTTTAGCAGCAAGAATGAATAACGATTTAAAGAATAAAGATGTTATTTTTTTGGGAATATTAAATGGCTCGTTTATGTTTGCAGCCGACCTTTACAGAAAAATTACGCTCGAAAGCACAATTACTTTTCTAAAATTAGCTTCTTATGATGGAACATCATCAACAGGAGTTGTAAAACGCTTAATTGGGTTTAACGAATCTATAAAAGGCAAAACAGTTGTTGTTTTAGAAGATATTGTAGATTCTGGAAACACAATAGAAAATATTATTATGCAATTGAAAGGTTACGAGCCTAAGGAAATAAAAATTGCAACTTTAGTTTATAAACCCGAAGCTTATAAAAAAGATTATCATATAGATTACGTTGGCTTAGAAATTCCTAACGATTTTATTGTTGGTTATGGTTTAGATTACGATGGATATGGAAGAAACCTTGCAGATATTTATACTCTTGTTAATGACGATGTAAAAGCTGAGAATTTGCTTAATTTTGTTGTTCTTGGAATGCCAAGTTCAGGAAAAGGAACTCACGCATCAAAACTGGCAAATAAATACAATCTGCATCATATTTCTACAGGCGATATTTTACGCGACGAGATTGCACACGAAACGGAAATGGGCAAATTAGCAGGTAAACTCATAGATAATGGGGAATTTGTTTCTGACGAAATAATTATTAAAATTATTGAAGGATATATTGATAGAAACAGAGATGCTAAAGGTTTTGTTTTTGACGGTTTCCCAAGAACAATAAATCAAGCAAAAGAATTTAACGAAATGCTTGAGAAAAAAGGCATTAAAATAAATTCTATTTTCGAATTAGAAATTGACAAGCAAACGGTGCAAAACAGAATGATAAAACGTGGTCAGTTAACAAATCGTATAACCGATCAAGATATTGAAACTATAAAGCGTAGGCTAGAAATTTACGAAGAAACTACCAGACCAATTACACAATATTTCGATAATAATATAAATAGCATTAATGCTGATGGTAAAATCAGCGAAGTTTTCCAATCAATAATAAATATAATAGAAAAATAAATGTCCAATTCAAATTTTATTGATCACGTTGTTGTTTTTACACGCTCTGGTAATGGAGGCGGAGGTTCTGCACATCTATTTAGAGATAAACTTACAGCTAAAGGAGGACCAGATGGTGGCGATGGTGGCGATGGTGGAAGCATAATTCTTAGAGGGAATACTCAGCTATGGACATTAATTCATTTGCGATATAGAAAACACATTTTTGCGGGGCACGGCGATAATGGTGGGAAAAGCAGAAGCTCTGGAGCCGAAGGCGAAGATATATTTCTAGATGTGCCTTTAGGAACAGTAGCTCGTGATAGAGAAACTGGCGAAGTTTTATTTGAAATTACAAAAGAAGGCGAAACCAAAATATTAACAAAAGGAGGTAGAGGCGGACAAGGAAATGCTCATTTTAAGTCGGCAACAAATCAGACTCCTAGATACGCACAATCTGGCGAAGATGGAACAGAAAGTTGGAGTGTTCTTGAACTTAAACTTTTAGCTGATGTTGGATTAGTAGGTTTCCCAAATGCGGGAAAATCAACTTTATTATCTTCTGTTTCTGCAGCAAAACCAAAAATTGCAGATTACGCATTTACAACTCTAGTTCCTAATTTAGGAATTGTAGAATATCGAGATTTTAAATCGTTTGTAATTGCAGATATACCTGGTATTATAGAAGGAGCAAGTGAAGGAAAAGGGCTAGGCTTAAGGTTTTTACGACATATAGAAAGAAACTCAATTCTTTTATTTATGGTTCCTGCCGATAGCGATGATATTCACAACGAATACAAAATTCTATTAAACGAATTAAAGCAATATAACCCTGAGCTTTTAGATAAAAAACGATTGCTTGCAATATCGAAATCTGATATGCTAGACCAAGAACTAATAGATGAAATAAGCCAAGATTTACCAGAAGTTCCTTGTATATTTATATCCTCTATTGTGCAAACAGGATTAGTGCAACTTAAAGATATTATTTGGAAAGCTATAAATGATTAAATTCGATTAAGGGCAAAAGAATGTGAAGAAATAATAATTATCTCTTTACTCTAAATCTTTCATAGATAGCTGTATACGTTTTCTGGCAGAATCAATATCAATAATTTTTACCATTACGTGCTGATGTAGTTTTACAATATCAGCAGGGTTAGAAATAAACTCGTTTCTTAGATTAGAAATATGAATTAATCCATTTTCTTTTATACCTATATCTACAAAAGCACCAAAGTTTGTTACGTTGTTAATTATTCCAGGTATTATCATTCCTATAGATAAATCTTCTATTTTAAAAACACCTTTTGCAAACTCGAAAACTTTAATAATTTTTCGTGGATCTCTGCCTGGTTTTTTTAGTTCTTCGGTAATGTCAGTTAGGGTTGGCAAACCAATCTCTTTGGTAATATATTTCTCTAAATTTATGCTGCTTATTAATTCGTCGTTAGAAATAAGCGATGCAAT
>DAOVTE010000145.1 GCA_030627705.1 Bacteroidales bacterium | reverse complement strand
ATAAGCTTATTAATTTTTGTAATTTGTTCTTTAGGGTATGCTTCGCTAGCTTTTAAAGCACTAGCTTTATTATAATCTAATTTAGCACTAGAATAATTTTTGGTTCCAAATTGCTTGTCTGCATTTGCAATTAACGATTTATATTCACTTTCTATTTCGCCCGCAGCTTTAGCATCAGCAATAAGCTTATTAATTTTTGTAATTTGTTCTTTAGGATATGCTTCGTTGGCTTTTAAAGCACTAGCTTTATTGTAATTTGATTTAGCTTCAGTATATATTTTAGTTCTAAATTGTCTATCCGCGGATGTAATTAAAGATTTATATTTTGATTCTAGTTCTTCTGAGGCTTTTGCATCAGCAATAAGCTTATTAATTTCTGCAATTTTGTCTTTAGGGTACTTTTTATCTGGGCTTAATTTTGATGCTTTAGTATAATAATTTTTTGCTGTAACATAAGTTTTTAAAGAAAAATAGTTATCTCCCGATGCTATATACTTTTCATAATTACCTTTGTTTGCAAGTTCCTCTTTCATTTTTTTCTCACAAATCATAATTTGATTATCGGCATAATCAGGGTATGGATCTATATCAATTGCTTCTTCATATTTAGTAATTGCTTCTTCATATTTTTTTTCTTTTTGCAATGCATTTCCCGCTTCAATGGCTGCTTTATATTTGCCTTGTTTTAAGATTTCCAATGATGCTAACACTTTTTGAATCTTATTAGCCATTAATATTGTATATTTCTTATCAAAATCAAAATCACCTACTTCCTCGGAATATCTAATTTTAGTTACAGGATCTTTAAGTATAGAGATGTCTAAGCCTTCAACCATCTCGAAAAGTTCTATAGTAAATGGATAAGGCCATATATAGCCCTCGTCTTTAACGTGTGTATCAAAGCTGATTCTTTTAGTAACTAAGCCTGTTTTAGATATTTCAAGAATATAGACTTTGTCTAAATCTAGTTTTATGTTAAATTTCCCTGTAGATGGAGTTGTTATGGTCTCAATAATTTTTAAATTTTCAAAAACCTTAATTTCAGCTCCTGTGATAGGTGATTTTTTTAGCTTTGTTTTACCTTTTATTTCAACATAACCTTTTGTTGAATTTTGAGAGAACAAAGGAGTGCTAAGATTAATAAATACCAATAATATAATAACTATTCTTACCATAGTGATGAATATTTTTTTCAAAGTATCAATAATTAATTTTATAAGTACAAGAATTACACAAAACTCGTAATCTACGAAGATAAAAATAATATAATATAATATAATACAATTATTGTAAATTTTAAAACAACTATGGTGAATGCAATTAATTTAAGTGATATGTTCTATTTAATTGTGATAATCTTTAGAAAAACATTATTATAAAAAAGATCTTAATTTTAATATCAAAGTATTATCAAAACAACCTAATAAAAAGGTGTTTATGTTTAATTTAAAGAATACATATGTTATAATAATTAATCACTCATCAAGCCACATTAATATTTTATGATTATTTTGAAATCTGCTAATATCTTTAGATACAATTAGAGCAATAATATCTATTATAGGCAGTAATAAAAATCCACCGCCCAAAGTTAAAGCATAAACTATTGGTACAATAGGTTTACATCCTAATGACATTCTGTGTCCCCCAATAGGACCAGTTAGTACTGCCATAATAATTGCGGTTGCTTTTTCTTTATTTTTAAATATTTTAAACTTCGTATTTGTTTGCGATAGGGTAGAGGTATCTACGCAAATTAAAATGTTATCTTGTAAAATTATGTTTATTGAATTTGAACTATAAACATTTACTTTCACAAGAAAACTAAGGATTAATATTATGATTAGTTTTTTCACCGCGAAACAAAAATATATAAAAAAGAGGCTATGAGAAGCCTCTTTTGATTTTTTTTAAAAGATGAGATTCAAATATAAAAGTCTAATTTACCTATTCTTATACTGTTGATCGTAGTATTTTTCGTAATCGCCAGAAATAATATTGTCTATCCATTTTTGATTATCTAAATACCAATCTATAGTTTTTTCAAGGCCTTCTTCAAATTGCAGGGATGGTTTCCAACCTAATTCTTTTTCAATTTTAGAAGCATCAATAGCATAACGCATATCGTGTCCTGCTCTGTCGGTTACAAATGTGATTAATTTTCTAGAACTTCCAAATTCTCGTCCTAATTTCACATCCATAATATCACATAATTTATGGATTAAATCTAGATTTGTCCACTCATTAATTCCGCCAATATTATAGGTATCTCCATTTTGTCCGTTATGATAAATTGTATCAATTGCACTTGCGTGATCCTCTACAAATAACCAATCTCTAATATTATCGCCTTTTCCGTAAATAGGAATTGTTTTGTTGTTCTTTATATTATTTATTGATAGTGGAATTAATTTCTCAGGAAACTGATTTGCTCCGTAATTATTAGAACAATTAGAAAGCACAATTGGTAATTTGTATGTATTCTTATATGCTCTCACAAGGTGATCAGAACTAGCTTTTGATGCAGAATAAGGGCTTTTTGGGTCGTAAGAAGTTTCTTCTGTAAACAGTCCTGTTTTGCCTAGCGAACCATAAACTTCGTCGGTAGAAATATGATAAAAACGCTTACCTTCGAAATTGTCTTTCCAATATTCTTTGGCTGCATTAAGTAAGTTTACCGTTCCAATAATATTTGTGTTAATAAATTCCATAGGATTTGTAATAGATCTATCTACGTGCGACTCTGCTGCTAAATGAATCACTCCATCAAAGTTATATTTTTCGAAAAGTTCGTTTACTCTTTTTGCATCAGTAATATCTGCTTTCTCGAAAACATAATTATCTTTTTCTGCAATATCTTTAAGATTTTCTAAATTTCCAGCATATGTAAGAACGTCAAGGTTTATAATTCTATATTCAGGATATTTATTTATGAATAACCTTACTACGTGCGAACCAATAAATCCTGCACCTCCAGTAATTAATATATTTTTCATTTTCTTATTTTTCTAATTAAAAAATTATCACATTTACACATTAAGAAATTAATTTCTTAATTTTTGTTCCCATTTCCAAGCAGAAAGCATAGTCTCGTCTAAAGTCTTTTCGGCTTTCCAGCCCAATTCATTATTTGCAAACTTTGTATCTGCCCATACTTTCTCAATATCACCTGGTCGTCTTTCAACTAATTTGTAATTTAAATTTACGCCTGAAACTTTCTCGAACGATTTTACAGCTTCTAAAACAGAAACACCTTTTCCTGTACCTAAATTAAATAGCTCCAGTGATTTTTTATTCTTGTTATTAACTAATCTTTCAATAGCAATTACGTGTGCTTTTGCTAAATCTACAACATTAATATAATCTCTAATTGCTGTGCCATCAGGGGTATTGTAGTCTTTTCCGAAAATACTAAGTTCATCTCTTAAGCCTATAGCCGTTTGGGTAATAAATGGAACTAAATTACTTGGTGTGCCAATTGGTAATTCTCCAATTTCTGCACTTTCGTGAGCTCCAATAGGATTAAAATATCGTAAGGCAATACATTTAAGATTATTCTCTGCATTTAAAACATCGCCAATAATATCTTCGGCAATTTGTTTTGTATTTCCATAAGGTGAGTTTGCTTTTTGTAAAGGAGCAGTTTCAGTTACAGGCAGATGTTTTTCTTCTGGTTGACCATAAACTGTACACGACGATGAAAATACGAGGTTTGAAATATTGTAATCTTTCATTCCTGCCATAATATTATTTAACGACATAATATTATTGCCATAATATTTTAATGGATTGTTTACCGATTCGCCAACTGCTTTAAAAGCAGCAAAATGGATTATTGCATCAATACCTTTATTATCCTTAAAAAAATTATTTGTAAAAATAATATTGCTCAAATTAAATTTATGAAACTCCGGTTTCGTTCCAGTAATCTTTTTAATACCTTCAAGAACATTAATAGTTGAGTTAAAAAGATTATCAATTATTACTACATCGTATCCTTTGTTTATTAACTCTACAACAGTATGAGAACCTATGTAACCTGTACCTCCAGTAACTAAAATTTTTGGCATTCTATTATATCTTTTTTTATTATATTTAATAAGCTAACTACAAAATCCTTATTGTATTGTTTTAGATAATTATTATACAAAGAAAATATTATTATTTTAATAATTATAGTATTGTTAATTTAGAATTAATATTAATTAAATAGTTTATGTTTTAAAAAACTTAAAATTATAAGAAAATATTGTAATTTAGCGTGATTTTTAAAAACGAATATAAAACAAATTTTAATATAATGGCAAACAAAAAGTTTATGACATGTGATGGTAACTATGCTGCGGCACACGTTGCTTATATGTTTAGTGAAGTAGCTGCGATTTATCCAATTACTCCGTCATCAGATATGGCAGAGCATGTTGATAAATGGGCTTCAGATGGAAGAAAGAATATTTTTGGCGATACTGTTTCGGTTGTAGAAATGCAATCAGAAGCTGGAGCTGCAGGTGCAGTTCATGGTTCGTTACAAGCTGGTGCTTTAACAAGTACATTTACTGCTTCTCAGGGATTATTATTAATGATTCCTAATATGTATAAAATTTCTGGTGAATTATTACCAGGTGTTTTTCATGTAAGCGCTAGAAGTTTAGCAGCTCAAGCATTATCAATTTTTGGTGATCACTCAGATGTAATGTCTGCTCGCCAGTCTGGTTTTGCATTTTTAGCTACGGGTAGTGTTCAGCAAGTTATGGATTTAGCTCCTATTGCTCATTTAGCTTCTTTAAAATCAAGAATTCCATTTACACACTTCTTCGATGGTTTTAGAACATCGCACGAAATTCAAAAAATTGAATATTTCGAGAACGACGATTTATCAGATTTAATCGACCAAGATGTATTGCAAGCATTTAGAAATAATGCATTAAATCCAGAGCATCCTGTAACTAGAGGAACAGCACAGAATCCTGATGTATATTTCCAAGCTCGTGAAGCTTCAAATAAATATTACGATGCAATTCCTGATATTGTAAACGGATATATGAAAGAGATTTCTAAACGTTGTGGTAGAGATTACGCTCCATTTACATATTATGGTGCTCCAGATGCAGAACATATTACTGTTGCAATGGGTTCGGTTACAGATGTAATTAAAGAAACTGTTGACCACTTAAACGCTAAAGGAGAAAAAGTTGGTTTAATTTCAGTTCACTTATATCGTCCATTCTCAAGTAAATATTTCTTCGATGTACTTCCTGATTCAGTAAAAACAATTGCTGTAATGGATAGAACAAAAGAGCCAGGAGCTAACGGAGAACCTCTTTATTTAGATGTTATTGAAATGTTCTACAATAGAGAATTTAAGCCAACAATTATTGGTGGTCGTTATGGTTTATCTTCTAAAGATACAACCCCAGCACATATTGTTTCTGTTTATAATAATATGAAATTAGATACTCCTAAACATGGTTTCTTAGTGTCTATTGTTGATGACGTTACACATAAATCATTACCTCAAGTTCCTGAATTTTCTTTAAGTTCTGATGATACTTTCGAGGCTAAGTTTTATGGTTTAGGTTCTGACGGAACAGTTGGAGCTAATAAAAACTCTATTAAAATTATTGGAGATTCTACAGACTTATATGCTCAAGCTTATTTTGCATACGATTCTAAAAAATCTGGTGGATTTACAGCATCGCATCTTCGTTTTGGAAAAGATCCAATTCGTATGCCTTACTTAGTTGGTACTCCTGATTTTGTAGCTTGTCATGTTCCTGCATATCTTAAACAGTACGATATGTTTAAAGGTTTAAAAGAGAATTCTACATTCTTAATGAACTCGCCTTGGGATGTTGAGACAACAAAAAATAACTTACCAGATTTTGTAAAAGAAGTTTTAGCTAAGAAAAACATTATTTTCTATACTATTGATGCAACAAAAATTGCTGGCGAGATAGGATTGGGTAATAGAACAAATACAATTTTACAATCTGCATTCTTTAAGATTGCTGATATTATTCCTTATGCAGAGGCTGTAAATCAGATGAAGAAATTCATTGTGAAGTCTTATGGCCATAAAGGAGAGAAGATTGTAAATATGAATAACGCTGCGGTTGATCGTGGTGGCGAAATTACTAAAATTGATATTCCTGCAGAATGGAAAGATATTAATACTGATGGTTTTAAAATTGTAAGAGAAACTGAAGTTCCAAAAATTATTTCTGAATTTTGTGATCCTGTAAATGCTCAAACTGGTGATATTTTACCTGTAAGTGCATTCAACGGAATGGAAGACGGAACATTACCTCAAGGAACAGCAGCTTATGAGAAACGTGGTGTTGCAACTCATATTCCTGAGTGGTTAGACCAAAATTGTATTCAGTGTAACCAATGTTCTTACGTTTGTCCTCACGCTGCAATTCGTCCGTTCTTATTAACTGATGGTGAAGTAGAAGTTGCTCCAGAAGGAATGGCTACTATTAATGGAATGGCTGCTACAAAAGAATATAAATTTAGAATTCAAGTATCTCCATTAGACTGTACAGGTTGTGGAGTTTGTGTTGATGTTTGTCCTTCTAAAGAGAAATCACTTGTAATGGAAAGTATCTTAGACAGAAAAGATATTGAAATTCCTCGTTGGAATTATCTTGATGGCGAAGTTGGATACAAAGAAGATGTTGTAGATAAAACTAAGAGCGTTAAAAACTCACAGTTTGCTCAACCATTATTCGAGTTCTCTGGAGCTTGTGCTGGTTGTGGAGAAACACCTTATATTAAAACAATTACTCAATTATATGGCGAGGATATGCTAATTGCAAATGCAACTGGTTGTTCTTCAATTTATGGAGGTTCTACACCTGCTACACCATATACACCACATAAAGAAACTGGGCACGGACCAGCTTGGGCTAACTCTTTATTCGAAGATAATGCTGAATTTGGTTTTGGTATGCACTTAGGAAATACAAAACTTCGTAATCGTATTGCCGACCGTATGGAAAAAGCAATGAACGAAGGTATTTCTGAAGAATTAAAAGCAGGTTTCCAAGATTGGTTAGAAAATATTTATTCTTCTAAAGAAACTAAGCGTGTTTCTAAAGTTATTCTTCCGTTAATGGAAAAAGAGAATAATGCTAACGTAAAAGAAATTGTAAGTTTAAAGCAATATCTTGTTAAGAAATCGCAATGGATTATTGGTGGCGATGGATGGGCTTACGATATTGGTTATGGTGGATTAGACCACGTAATGGCAATGGGCGAAGATGTAAATATTTTAGTTGTTGATACTGAAGTTTATTCAAACACTGGTGGGCAATCTTCTAAAGCATCGCAAATTGCATCTGTTGCTAAATTTGCTGCTTCTGGTAAGCGTATTGGTAAAAAAGATTTAGGAATGATGATGACAGCTTACGGTTATGTTTACGTAGCTCAAGTTGCTCAAGGTGCTAATCAAGCACAATTCTTTAAAGCTTTAAAAGAAGCTGAAGCTTATCCAGGACCTTCAATCATTATTGCTTATGCTCCATGTATTGCTCACGGT
>DAOVTE010000054.1 GCA_030627705.1 Bacteroidales bacterium | reverse complement strand
TCGATAAAGATAAAAAAATACTGCATTAATAATAATAAATTTATATATTATGGTTGTTATATTAGGTTAAATTAAATAACGTTAATTTTATTAGATTCATATTGATTTGTTATGAAATAAATTTAGAAGTTCTTTATATTTGGTTTATTTTTTATGAAAAAGCTCCATTAAATTCAATGATTAAACATATAACTTTAATATTACTAATATTATTATTTACAGATTTGTATTCACAAAACGACTCTTTAGATCCTGAATATAAAACAATAAATAAATATGGTATTGCTATAATACCTTCATCTGCAAACAATATATATGGCATTGCTTTGGGGTTGATTGGTTCTGATGCTGTTTGTAATATTTATTATCCCATGTACTCGCATGGTATTAATTTGCAGATATTAGGGCAAGGAATCTTTCAAATTCTTTATACTAAACATTTAGATTATAACGATTTGTATTCTGTAGATACATTAAAAGTAGGGGCACAAGATTCAATAAATAGAAATGCGATTCATAATGGAGTAATATTATCTCTTTTAGGGACTTGCACAAACAAAATTAATGGAATCTCTGTTTCTTCGTGGATGAGTATGGGAAAATCTGTAAATGGAATATCTATTAATCTTTTATGGAATTACTACGAAAGAATTAATGGAATTTCTGTTGGATTTGTAAATAGTTCTGGAATAACAAACGGATTACAAATAGGAATAGTTAACAAAACAATAAAATTAAATGGTTTTCAAATAGGATTTTGGAATATAAATGAAAAAAGAACATTGCCTTTATTAAATTGGTGTTTTAAACAATAAAAATTCTATGTCAATCCTTAACAATCATAAACTCAGTTCGGCGATTTTTTGCTCTGTTTATAGCAGAATTATTAGGCACAACATTTTTTTCTTCGCCGTAACCTATATGCGATAATCTTGCAGAATTAATATTGCTATTTACTATATAATTCTTAACAGCTAAGGCTCTATTCTTAGATAATTCTTTATTGTATTCTGGCGAGCCTACATTGTCGGTGTGCCCGCTAATTTCAATATTTATAGAAGGATTTTCCATTAAGAATTCTACAAGTTTATCTAATTCTGTTCTAGATTCATCTTTAAGTTGATACGAATCTGTTCCAAAAAAAACATTATTTAACACAGTTGTTTCTCCCACTTTTATTGGTTGCAATTCTATTCTTAGTTTTTTTGCTTTTATGGTATCTGCTTTAGTTAATCTAAAATTCTCAGAATATAACATGTATCCTTCTTTTGAAATATTTAAAGCATAATTAGAATTATTTGCCAGTAAACAAATTAAGAAGTCTCCAGTGTTCTCTTCGGTAACCGAATTATAAATTATCTCATCAGTTTTTAAATCTACTAATTCGAATTTTGCACTTAAAGGCTTTTTCGAAAATTTATCTACAACTTTACCTTTTACGTACGAAACATTTATTGGCCTTACATTTTCGTGCAAGTCGAAATAATAAATATCCTGTTTTCCAAAACCATTTTTGCGTTTACTTGCATAATATGCTTTATCGCCTCTAGCATTTACAATTAAACTTATTTCGTTACCTTTTGTATTAATAGGATAACCTAAATTTTGTGGTTCGGACCATGTATTATCATCATTTTTTTTACTAACATATAGGTCGTAGCCACCTAACCCAATTCTATTATTAGAACTAAAATATAAAGTTTTGCCATCTAAATGTATAAACGGCGATTGCTCCGACCCACTTGTATTTATTGCATCACCAATATTTATTGGTTTTGTCCAATAGCCTTTCTTGTTTTTAGTAGAATAATAAATATCTATTTTACCTTTTCCTCCTGGTCTATTACTTGCAAAGTAAAGAGTTTTACCATCTGCAGATATTGATGGTTGCGAATCCCAATACTTAGAATTTATTACGCGCCCAATATTTGCAGGAACCGTCCAATTCCCGTTTGTTATTTTAGACTTGTAAATATCGCAAGAACCATATCCGTTGTGTTTATCGCAAGATGTAAAATATATTTCTTTACCATCTGCAGTTATTGATTGTGCTCCCTCGCTTTGCTTTGTATTTATTGTTCTACTTAATGATTTTACTTTTGTCCAAGCACCATTCACTCTGTGTGAAATATAAAAATCTTCTTGAAATCTTGTACCATTGCTGTAATTAACTTTCTTAGGTAGCTTAACTGTAATTACTAATTGTTGTTCGTCTGCAGTTAATGAAGGCAAATACTCGCTGTTTATTGAGTTTATACTATCGCCCAGATTTATAGGCTTAAAAGGTACAGGATTTTTATATGCACTATCTATAAACAAACATCTTAGTTTAGACTCTATTGCTACTTGTTTAGCTTTAGAATTATTATTGTCTATATATTTTTGATAATAATTTGCTGCTTCTATATATTTATCTGATGTAAATAAGGTGTTGGCTGCTAACAAATAGAACTTAGGGTTTTCTTCCCCTAAGTTTCTTGACGCAGTTTTGTACAATATTTCTAAACTTGCTAAATCTTCCTTTTTATAATAGATTTTACCAAGCAAAAAATATGATTTTTGATGAGTATTATCTAGCTTCAATGCATTATGTAATTCTGAAATTGCTGTATTATATCTATGTAGGTTAATGTTTTCCACAGCAGATTTATAAAGCAGTTCAGCTTTCTTATCTTGCGAAAAAGAAAAAGAAGAAGAAAATAGTAAAAGCAATATTATACAAAATAATTTATTTGTCATTTTATAAGAAAATTATATTACTTCTATTTTAAGTTCAAATTTATAATCATTTTCGGCTAGTTCGGCTAAAACTGGCTTGTAAATATCTTCGGTTATTGGTTTTAATACACCTTTAGATCGTATTGTTCCTTCAAGTATTAATCTAGAAGCAATGGCAGCAGGTAACGAAACTGCTCTTGCCATAGCAGAATGCCCAAATGGTCTACCTTCAACTTTCATTGTTAACATTCTTTTTTCTTTGCGATTTTCGAATTCTATAATTGCTTCGTTATGAAGAATAATCATATCTTTTTCATGGTCTTTATAAGACATCTTTCTTTCCATTAAATCTAATAAAACATCAGCATTACTTCCTTTGCTAATAGGAATTAACTCGTTACTGAATAGCCCTAGCCATTTCAATTGTTTTATAATGTCTGATGTTACTTTTAGATTAAGTTTATTGGCTACAGCCTGTATTACATCGGTATTTTTATCTGTTCCCACAAGAATTGCTGCAAATTGTTTATATGTTACTCCTTGTAAATTATGGCTTTTGTCATCATTCAATAAATTAAGATCTTTAAAGCTTTGTATAGAGTTGCAATAACCTGGATGTCGTAATAATCCTCTATAAAAATCTTGAATACCATTTAATCCATAATCATTTATATAATTTGAGCCGTCTCTATTTGGGTAAGTTTCGAAAGTTCCTAATCCATCAACGTCAACCAACCAACTACTCTCAAATAAGTCTTTACCCGAAACTTCTACCTTTTTCCCATCTTGTATGTATGCCGCTGGGGTTTGAGCGGCTGTTAATAATCCTCTAGGGCTCCACGAAAATTTGTAACCGTAAGGATTATTATTATGCTCGAATGTAGGAATTCCCGAACCATAAGATTTAAATGATGTTGTTTTTCCTCCTTCTTCTTTAGCTTGATTTATCATTTGCATTGCCCCCATGTGATCGATACCAGGATCTTCACCAATTTCATTTAGAATAATAATCCCTACTTTTTTTGCTTCTTCATCTAGTGCTTTCATCTCGGGGCTGATATACGAAGTAGTAACCATATTTACACCATGTTTTAAGCATGCTTTTGCTACAATCACGTGCATAGATGGGGGTATCATACTAACCACTAAATCAACATTTTTCACCATATTATCTAATTCTAAATATGGAGGTTTAGCATTCCAAAAAACCCTTTTCCCTAAAGCTCTTCCTGCTATTATTAACCCCGAATGATTATTGTCTCTGCTTGCAACTAGAACTTCATATTTACATTTATCAATAAAATAATCTACTAAAGGCTTCACTACATATCCTGTTCCTAATACTAATACTCGTTTCATAAGGTTTAATTTTTTTGTAATTTATTATTATTTGTAATCTTTGCAATAATGTAGTATTATTTTACTTCACATCCATAAAATAAAACCACACGTAAAGTAGCAATATTTTTATTAATTTCGTAGAAAAAATATTTTTTTTATTATCTTTCGCTAAGTTTTGCAACAATAAATTAATACAATTATAATATGGATACTATTAAGCTTAATATAGATAATACTTTTAATTTTATTGATAAGAGTAAGTTTGCAGATTTAGAAAAAGAAGCAGCAAAAAAAAATCAACAAGTTCATACCAAAACAGGTAAAGGAAATGATTTTGTTGGTTGGGTAGATTTACCTAACAATATTTCATTAGAAGAAATAAATGCAATAAATTCTTCTGCTAAACAATTTAGAAAAGATAAAGATATAATTGTAATTATTGGTATTGGAGGTTCATATTTAGGAGCAAAAGCAGTTATTGATTCTCTCTCAGGGAACTTTGATGTTTACGGAAATAATACACCAAAAATTGTTTTTGCTGGACAAAATATTAGCGAAGATTATTTGGCTGAATTAAAAGAGTTTCTTTCAGATAAATCATTTGGTATTGTAGTAATTTCTAAATCAGGAACTACTACCGAACCTGCTTTAGCGTTCAGGATATTAAAATCATTATTAGAAAAAAAATACGATAAATCTGAACTTAAAAAGCGAATTATTGCCATTACCGATAAAGAAGAAGGTGCTTTGTTAAAACTTGCAAAAAAGCAAGGGTACGAAACATACTATATCCCAAACGATGTTGGTGGCAGATATTCCGTTTTAACTCCAGTCGGTCTCTATCCTATAGCTTTAGCAGGTTTCGATATAGAAAAACTAATACAAGGAGCAAAAAATATGTTTGTAGAAACAAACACAACAGCACAAAATAATATTGCAATAGAATATGCATTAGCTAGATTTTTGCTTTATAACCACAATAAAACAATAGAAATTCTTGCTAATTATGAGCCAAAATTAAACTCAATATCAGAGTGGTGGAAACAACTTTTTGGCGAAAGCGAAGGCAAAGAAGGCAAAGGAATCTTTCCTGCAAGTGTAAATTTTACAACAGATTTGCATTCTATGGGACAATACATTCAAGATGGAAAAAGAAATCTTTTTGAAACAGTACTTTCAGTAAAGAAATCCAAAAACAAACTTGTTCTAGAAAAAGATAAAGACAATTCAGATGGTCTAAATTATTTATCAGGAAAACGAATAAGTGAAATAAACAAAATGGCTGAACTAGGAACAAATATTGCCCACGAAAAAGGAGAAGTTCCTATAATAAAAATAGATATCCCTGAAATTAATGAATATTACATAGGTCAATTAATTTATTTTTTCGAGAAATCCTGTGCAATAAGTGGATATTTATTAGACCTAAATCCATTCGATCAACCAGGAGTAGAAGAATATAAAAACAATATGTTTGCGCTTTTAGGAAAAGAAGGTTATGAGAAATTAGCAAATAAACTAAACAATAACAAATAGCAAATATCTTAAAACAAATATGTTAACTGTGCTGAATTTATCAATTAGAATTTTACTAGAATTAGCAGATATTAACTTATTAGATTCACTAATAGTTTTCACTATTTTTTATTACCTTTGGGCGAGAATTTTTTAATTAAATAAATAAAAACTTAACATAATATGGCAAAAGTAAAAGGAGCTATAGTTGTTGACACTGTAAAATGTAAAGGTTGTGGCGTATGTGTTGTTGCATGTCCTACGCAAGTTATCGACTTAGCTAAAGAAGTTAATGGTAAAGGTTATCATTACGCTTATATGGAAAATCCTGACGCATGTACAGGATGTTCAAGTTGTTCAATTGTTTGCCCTGATGGTGTAATTACCGTTTACAGAGTGAAGGTTGAAAATTAATTATTAACAAAAAAACAAATTACATAAATGGCTGAATTAAAATTAATGAAAGGCAATGAAGCTTTTGGCGAAGCACTAATTCGCGAAGGTGTTGATGGATATTTTGGTTATCCTATCACGCCCCAGTCAGAAGTTATAGAATATCTAATGACCGAATTAACCCACGAAAGAACTGGGATGGTTACATTACAAGCAGAAAGTGAAATAGCTGCAATAAATATGGTTTATGGAGCTGCAGCATCAGGAAAAAAATCTGCAACTTCTTCATCAAGTCCTGGTATTAGTCTAAAACAAGAAGGAATATCATATTTAGCAGGTGCAGAGTTACCTTGCTTAATGTTAAACGTAGTTCGTGGAGGACCAGGTTTAGGAACAATACAACCATCACAAGCAGATTATTTTCAAGCAACAAAAGGTGGCGGACACGGAGATTACCATATGTACGTTTTAGCACCAGCATCTGTACAAGAAATGGCAGATTTTGTTGAAGACGGATTTGATATCGCATACAAATACAAAACTCCAGTTATGTTACTTTCTGATGGAGTAATTGGTCAAATGATGGAAAAGGTTATGATAAAAGAACAAAAACCTAGACTAACAGACCAAGAAATACACGAAAAACATGGCGACTGGGCTACAATTGGTAGAATTGGAGGAAGAGAAAGAAATATTATTACTTCTCTATACTTAAAATCTGATCAAATGGAAGAACACAATCAAAAACTTCAAGCCAAATATAAAAAAATGGAAGAAGACGATTGTCGTTGGGAAGAAATACAAACCGAAGATGCAGATTACATAATTGTAGCATATGGTTCTAGTGCAAGAATATCGCAAAAAACAATTCAACTTGCTAGAGAAAAAGGCATTAAATTAGGCGTTCTTAGACCAATTACACTTTTTCCTTTCCCTAAAAAACCAATATCTGAACTAGCAAACAGAGTAAAAGGATTTTTAGCTGTAGAAATGAGTGCTGGACAACTAGTAGAGGACGTAAGACTTACAGTTAACGGCAAAGTGAAAGTTGAACATTTTGGTAGAAATGGCGGAATTATACCTTCTCCTGTAGAAGTATTAGAAGCTATTGAAAAACTTATTAAAGAATAAAAAATG
Organism: Bacteroidales bacterium; assembly: GCA_030627705.1. GTDB lineage: Bacteria > Bacteroidota > Bacteroidia > Bacteroidales > JAFGXI01 > DAOVTE01. The sequence continues at coordinate 6,977 of DAOVTE010000054.1, read as the reverse complement.
GACATTAAAGATATAATTAAACCAGAAAACTTAGTTTATAAAAAAACTGAGTTAATGACCGACAATGTATTATCATATTGTCCGGGATGTGGTCACGGAACTGCACATAGAATTGCAATGGAAGTTATAGAAGAAATGGGATTAACCGAAGATACAATTGGTGTTGCTCCTGTTGGCTGCTCTGTACTTGCTTATGATTTTATGAATATTGATATGCAGCAAGCTTCTCACGGTAGAGCACCTGCTGTTGCTACAGGAATTATAAGAACTTGGCCAGACAAAATTGTTTTTACTTATCAAGGCGATGGCGATTTAGCAGCTATTGGTACAGCAGAAACAATTCATGCTTGTAATAGAGGAGAGAATATTGTAATTATTTTTGTGAATAATGGAATTTATGGAATGACAGGTGGCCAAATGGCTCCAACCACATTACCAAATATGAAATCGTCTACATCTCCTTTTGGTCGTGATGTTGAAACGATGGGTGCCCCATTAAAGATGACAGAATTAGTAGCTTTATTACCAGGCACAAACTTTGTAACTCGTCATGCAGTTCATTCTCCAGGACACGTTAGAAAAGCAAAGAAAGCTCTTAGGAAAGCATTTCAAAATGTTAAAGATAAAAAAGGAACTCAGTTAATAGAAATCGTTTCTAACTGTAATTCTGGTTGGAAAATGACACCAGTAGATTCTAACGAATGGATGGTTGAAAATATGTTCCCTTTCTATCCTTTAGGTGATATTAAAGTAGATGGTAAAATAGTTAAAGAATTACATTAAAAATCAAAAAAATTATGACTGAAGAATTAATAATAGCAGGTTTTGGTGGACAAGGTGTTCTTTCTATGGGTAAAATTTTAGCTTACTCAGGAATTATGCAAGACCAAGAAGTTAGTTGGATGCCATCTTACGGACCAGAAATGCGTGGTGGTACAGCCAACGTAACTGTAATAATAAGCGACGATAGAATAAGTTCTCCTGTATTAACTGAGTTTGATACAGCCATTATTCTTAATCAACAATCTATGGATAAATTCGAGGAATCTGTTAAACCAGGTGGAGTTTTACTTTACGATCCTAACGGAATTTCTAAACATCCAACAAGAAAAGATATAACTATTCATTCTATAGAAGGTGCATCATTAGCAGCAGAAATGGGAAATACTAAGATTTTTAATATGATTATTCTTGGTGCTTACTTAGAAGTAAAACCTTTAGTAAAATTAGAAAATGTTATTTTAGGACTTAAAAAATCGTTGCCAGAAAGATACCACAAGCTAATACCTCTTAACGAAGAGGCTATTCATAAAGGTATGGATAACGTTAAAAATTTATAAATTAGAAAGCCCCTTTAAAGGGGCTTTTTTTATAATAAAAATTTGCTGCTTTTAATTCACAGATTACCATTTTGTAAATTTTACTTTCTCTTTTTTTCCAAACTACCCTAATAAATTGTATATGGGCAATGGTAGGTTTCAAGCGATATATTGTTCTTAATTTTTAAGAAAATTACCTATTTTCAATCCAAAATAAATCGTTCTTGGACTCGCTGGTCCATAAATATAACCTGGGTCACGGTCAATACCGCTATCAAAATCATTTTGATAAGAATTGAATATATTTTTTACTCCAGTAAACAATTGCAATGTAGCTCCATTAATTTTAATATTGTATCGCAATTTTAATCCTAAATCAAGAAACTCTTCTGTTTCTTTCAATTCACCATTATTGGGTAATTGTAGTCCAAAATAAGGAATAAGCATTTTCCCTGTATAATTACCCGTTGAAGAAAATCCCAGATTTTTTGATACTTGCCAGTCTAATGTTAAATACCCATAATCTCTGGGTGTTCTAAGAAACCTTTTCTCATCAAATTCTTGTGATTCTTCGTATTTACTGCTTTGAATGGTAAAGCCAGTTTTAAACGAGAGGCTTTTAGTTGGCACCACATTTAATTCAATATTTACGCCTTGTACCTTTGCCCCTTTATCAGCATTAACTCGTGTATAAATAATAGTTCCATTTTCGTCGGGTTCACTGTATTTGTTTGCAAAAGAATTATTCAATTGTGTGTAAAAACCTTCAATCAATAAACCAATATAAATTGCACCTATTTTTTTGTTAAAATCAACCGATGCCATGTAACTATGACTTATTTCTTGTTCTAAATCTGGACTATTCTTATGAATTACTTTTCTTGAACCCGATGTTTCTATATGAAGGTCTTCGTCAAATATTTGTGGGGCTCGATATCCTTGTGAGTAGCTCACTCTGGCTTGCAAATACTTTTTTATATCATATTTAAATGTAAGCCTTGGACTCAATACATTTCCTGAGTTATAAGAACTTGTTTGTTCTTTGTCTTCTACATTGTAATGATCGAATCGCGCACCAGAAGAAACTTTTAGCTTATTCCAAGTAATTTCATATTGAGCAAACACTCCTGTTGTATTAGTAGTTTGGTCTGCAATCACAACATTATTGGTATGCGAAACGGTTATTATTGTATCATTTACAATTAATGCATTTTCAATATCTGCATATCCAAGTTTTTCATCTTTAAGCCATGCTCCATTGTTTTCAATTCCTATTACCAAACTTGAAGTTCCAAATTTTGCATTATATTGAGTACCCATTGTATAAGAGAGGTCTTTAGTATTTCCGTAATCACTAAGTGATTTTTCAGCCCCATAATACGAATCTCTATTTACTCTTTGCCCTGAAACATAAATTGAAAACAAATCATTCTCTTTAAAAAATTGTTCATAAGTTAATGCTCCTGTTGTTAAATTGTGATTTACCTGCTCGGCAATATTTGCTTCATGAACAGGGTAATCAAATTTATCTCCACCACGCCTATCTTCTTTTATACTGAAAAAATCAGCAATTAGTTTATTTCTTGTTCCAAACCGATGATGTAATCTGGTTCCTATGGTTGTGTTTTTTAAAGAGGCTATTTCAGAAAAATTGTCATTATTTGCATCAAATGGTTCCTTATCACGGTAAAAACCATAAAGAGCCATACCTGTTTTATTATCGGCAGAAATTAATGATGTATTAAAATTAACAGAATAATCTTGTGCGGGATTACCAGAATTATCTAAACCAACACCTATAAGCCCTGTATTTACCCCAAACTCATATGAATTGTTGATTGGGTCTTTAAGTATAAGGTTTATAGTACCTGCTATTGCATTGCTACCATACAATGCAGAGCCTCCACCGCGAATAACCTCAACACGTTCTATCATGCTCGATGGAATTAATTCTAAACCATAAACACCCGCTAATCCACTAAAAATAGGACGGCTGTTTATTAATATCTGAGAATATGGCCCTTCCATACCATTCATCCTAACTTGTGAAAATCCACAATTTTGGCAGTTATTCTCCATTCGTAAACCTGGACAAAAATTTAAGCTTTCGCTTAATGTAATTGATTGTGTAGCAGCAAATAATTTAGGTGTAAGGGTGTTAACTATTGTTGAGGATTCTACCCTGTTTGTTGCGTTTCTGTCCCCAGTAATAACTACTTCTTCAAGTCCCAAAACATCCTGCTCTAATTCAAATTTCAGTTCTTTAGTTTCTCCTGCTTTAATTGTAATTTCTTTTTCTAGAGGTTTGTACCCTAATGATTGCGCAATAATTATAAGCTTGCCTTCTGGTAGATTAATCAACTGATAATGTCCCGATGCATCTGTCGTAATACCTATGGTTGTTCCTTTAACACTTATAGTTGCAAAAGGGATATGTTTTCCATTACTAACTACATGTCCTACAAGATTTGCATCTTTTTTTATTTCTTTTGCGAAAATAATTTGTGTTACTGACAATAAAAGTATTGTAAGAATGATATGTGCCCTGTTCATAATAATTATATTTTAATATAAATAAATCCTTTTTTTGGCATTAAATATTTATTCAATAAATAGTACCGAATGATGAAAATTAAAAAATCTGTTTTAAAAATGGTGATGAAAGAATTGATATTACGAAATTGGGGGAGCTCTTCCTTTACTAAGATTTATGAAAATTAACGATTGCTTTGTTATTAATTTAAATGATTTTTTCTCTTTCCTAACAAAAATAATAATAGCAATAGTTGAGGAAACTAAAAGAAAAAGAGTCTCTAAATGTTGAAAGAATAAAAACTCGGTATCTGAATGATGATGTGATTTGTACGGTTTAGAATCATTTGATTTATTGTAAGGATGGGCATGTGTAATAATTGTCCCGTCGATTAATCTATGATTGTGTAAAAAGAATGCCTTATTGATAATAAACAAAACCATTATCCCTATTATTAATAAGGTAGTAGTTTTTATTATTATATTTCTTACTGTCAATCTCATGAGCGAACAAAATTAGATAATGATAAGTAGTTTACAATAGCTAATTGTTGGTATTTTTAGAAAATATTATTTTATAATTACAGGTTTAGCAGTCAAGTTTGACACCTTTAAAATAGTCAAGGTCAACAAATTTTGCAGTGTGAAGGATAAGTTATAAATCATAAAACATGTAAGGAAACTGCTATTGATTTTATTTTTCTAAAGTTTGAGTTCAATAACTATTCTTTAATAAACTTTGTTGTAAAAATCCCATTATTAGTAAATACTTTAACCAAGTAAATTCCGGAATTTAGAGAGTTTGTTTCAATTTGATTTCTGTCTCCCTCCATTTTTTGTTTTATTAATTCCTCACCACCAATGTTATATACATAAATAAAACCACTATTATACATATGAGTTGTTGTTACCGTAATAATATCGTTAGAGGGGTTCGGGCAAATATTTATATCCGTAATATCTTTTATTTCATTAAGTTCTAAAATAATTGATAGAGGGAGGTTCCATACTCCTCCGGCATTCACTCCTGCATATAAGTAATTATTATAAACCCATAATGTAAGCACTGGCGATCCAGAAAGATTGTTGGTAATTTCTATCCACGAATTGCCATAATCTAAACTTGTAAATATTTCGCCATCGCCTGTACCAACAAACAACAGTGTATCGTAACTATAAATACATCTAACATCTGCTTGAACTGGTATGTTATTTGAGATTTGTAACCAATTTACCCCTTGGTTGTCTGATTTGAATAAGCCGTCATTTTTTGTTCCTGCAAATAAATGACCATTTGCGTATGCTATTGAAGAAATATTATTAGAATTTAATCCATTATTAATTTCTTGCCAATTTGCGCCTAGATTGTTTGATATATACATTCCGCTATCAGAAGTTCCTGCATATATATTTGTTCCATCGGTACCTAACGATAAAATATTATGACTTCCTAAACCATTATTTACTTTTGCCCAAGATGCACCTGCATTAGATGAAATAAAAACACCTTCTTCACCACTTCCCGCAAATAATTTGCTAGAACAAATTGTAAATGAATTTATCCAAGCACTTGTAAGTCCTGTGTTAGCCATCGAAAATGAGGCTCCATCATTACTAGATTTAAACACACCTAACATATCGGTTCCTGCAAAAACATGCGGACTTACTGAAATAATGGCTCTTGTTTCAACTGTCCAAATAGATGTGTTTCTTGTCCAGCTTACACCACTATTTATTGATGAGAAAAATCCACTGCCGTGAGTTCCTGCAAAGAGGTTTGAACCGGTATTAGAAATAGATCCTACACCCGCGTTAAAATCTAATGAACCGCTTAGAGTCCAGTTGCCTCCACTAATATTTTTTTTATAAATATAACCGCTTGTAACGCCAACAAATAAAGCATCGTTACTTGTGCCAATAGCCCAAATATTTTTTTCTGTAAGCCCTGCATTTATGGTTGTCCAAGTTGAACCCGTATCTAATGATTGATATACACCCTGACCAAATGAAGCAGCATAAAGCACTCCGTTAAAATCGGTAAAACCTTTAACAGAAGCTATATTTGTTCCTAATTGATTCCAATTATTACCATTATCAGACGAAACAAAAACACCAGAAGATAAAGTACTTAGAAATATTTTTCCTCCAAAGCAAGTTATAGACATAATATTTAACTCAGTAAGACCATTATTAATTAGCGACCAGCTGCTGCCCATATCGGTAGAACGGTATATGCCATCTTGATATGTTCCTACATAAATATTTGCTCCATCATTTGCAAAATAATATGCGTATTTTGTTGGGAATCCATTATTTACAGCAGTCCAAGTATTACCGGTATCAGATGACATATAAATACCACGTAAGTATGTTGCTGCAAAAATTACATTATTGCAAACTGTTAAGTTTTTGGTATAAATTCCTTCTAAATCTGTTCCTGATGATTCCCAGGTTGTACCATTATCACTCGAACGAAATACGTTTTCGTCTGTTGATATAAAAATATAATCGCCTAATATAGTTAATGATTTTGTGTCACAACTTTTAAGTCCATTATTTTTAAACGACCAATTAGCACCATTGTTATTGCTAACCATAACGCCTCCACCACTTGCAGCGTAAAGGGTTTGTCCATCAAAAACAATACTTCTTATATAACCTCCAGTTGGTCCGTTTAATTGTTGCCATTGACCGAAAACTGGTATTGTTGAAATAAACAACAATATTGCTAATACATATTTTATCATTTGATAAAAATAACAAAATATTTTGTCCTGTCAAAAAAAAAATTAATAGGTTTTTAGGGTGTAAATCCTTTTATCAATAAGGGTGATAAACGCTACTAAAATGTTTTTTAGCGTGAGCAATTCAATTTTATATAATGAATCACTTTACACGAAATCCGCTTGGGTTATCCTATACATTTTGAAGGGTTCTTTTGTGCTGTTATGCAAAGTAGAAGGAACGAGATATGAACCGTCTTGTATATTGTATACAAATAAAAAAAGCTCAACTAAAATAGTTGAGCTCTTGAAAAATATCTTTTTAGTAAGACTACTTATTTAATGTTTTCTTTAGTTTAGCAACTTTCTTTTTTAAAGCTTTAGTTTCTTTTGAATCTTTTGC